>WLJI01000146.1 GCA_009701845.1 Actinomycetota bacterium | reverse complement strand
GCTATCAACTGTGCTGAGCAGAGCAGCGTCGGGGGATTCTCGCTTGAAGAGGTCGGTTACGCTGCCGGAGTTTCGCGAACCACGATCTACCGATATTTCCCAGGAGGGAGACCGCAACTCGTACAAGAAACTGCAACCTGGGAAATTGCCAGATTCTGGGCCCGACTTGCTGAGGCGGTCGAGCAACTACCGACCCTTGAGGATCAACTAGTTGCGGGACTTGTGATTGGTAGAAAGCTGATGCAGAAGAGTCAGATTCTCGAAAACATGTTGGATTCCGAGATGCTTGAGCTTGTAGCTGCGGTGCAACCATCCGAACCGCTGGTACACGGTGTCATTCGTGATTTCATGCGCGACCTTTTGATCAAGGAACAATCTGCGGGGCGGTTGAGATCCGAGATGACACCCGATCTTGGTGCCGACTACCTGATGCGCATGACCGTGTCATGGATGGCAAGCCCCACAGGGTTAGACCTGAGCGATGAGGAAGCTACGCATCAGGTTATTCGCTCGCAGTTTCTTGCTGGTGTGCTGATCGACGGCTCCGGATAAGCCACCCACTAGAAGGCTAGTGACCGATGTCATAGGGGAAGGTCCTTGTCGATGAGACGGAAAGAGTCTTATTGTAACATCCAGTTCTAGTTGCAGTTGGGGGTGTCGATGAATCAGGAAGTAGTTCAGTCCGCAGAAGTGATTCAGGATTCCCACGGACTTAAGAACGCGGTCTCGATTCAGAACGCCGAGTTCCTTCAGAACGAAACTGTGCCTCTCTCACTCGGAGTTGTGTCTCCGCTTGATGTTGAGCAATCGAACTCGCTAGCCGATGGCGTCATAAGCGCTCTGTTGCGATGCGTGAGCCGTTGGGGTCTTACAAAGACAACCATCGAAGACGTCGCAAAAGAGGCCGGAGTCTCTCGTGCAACCGTGTACCGCATGTTTCCCGGTGGCAAGAACTCAATTATGCGAGCGGCGGTTCTTTCAGAGGTGCGCTCCTTGCTCGCAGTACTCACAGATGAACTAGCTGCAGCAGATAGCCTTGAGAGTTGCTTGTCCCTAGCGATTCATCATTCGGCGCAGTTCTTGGACCAGCATCAGGCTCTGAGCTTCATGCGCGATCACGAGCGCTCGGTGCTTGACCAGCTGATCTCGTTTGAACAGCTTGACCTACTTTTTCTGACTGCTGCCCAGGTCATGAAACCCGTGTTGAGTCGCTTCATTGTTGAGTCCGAAGCGCTTGCGGTCGGGATGTGGGTGTCACGGCTCGTCGTTTCTTATGTCTCGGAGCCTTCCGAAGATTTTGACCTGTGCAACGAACATGACGCACACCGCTTGGTCCGCACCTTCCTCTTGCCCGGAATTACTGCGTCATCAAGCGCTGTTCTGACCATCTAGATCACCACTATCCACCAATTACAGATTTACCAACTATTCAGGAGTAACCATGTCACTAGCTGAAGAACGTACAACCGAAGACTTGATCGGCCGAGCAGATGTCAATGACATCGAGGCCATTCTTGCGATCACCAACACGGATCGCGATGCAGTGATCTCGGTGGTTGAAGACAACTCGGATGCAATCTTCACTTGGGATTATGAAAAAGGTGCTCGGCCGAGCTTGGAGAAGCTCTATGAGAAGGCAAAGCACTCCATGTGGGACGGTGAGAAGGATCTGCCCTGGGAGACCGAAGTAGACCAAGAGATGGTCGTGCTAGCGAACGCTGACATGAACGGTGGTCTTTTGGAGTTTGACGTAGCGGGTACTCCATTTGAGAAATGGACTGACAAAGAGTGGATTCAAGTAGGCATCGAGAGCCAAAACTGGACGCTCTCGCAATTCATGCACGGTGAGCAAGGCGCCATGATCTGCACCGCTAAAATTGTTGAAACTGTTCCGTGGATTGATGCCAAGTACTACGCATCTACGCAGGTCATGGATGAGGCTCGCCATGTTGAGGTCTTTGCCAAGTACTTAGACACCAAGTTGTCGGGTCACTACCCGGTGAACGCCCACCTGAAGATGCTGCTTGACGACATCGTCAATGACAGTCGCTGGGACATGACATACCTCGGCATGCAGATCATGGTTGAGGGCTTGGCTCTTGCAGCATTTGGGTTTATTCATCAGCTCACCACAGAGCCGCTGTTGAAGAAGCTGCTTCGCTATGTCATGAGTGACGAGGCCCGCCATGTTGCTTTCGGAGTGCTGTCACTGCAGGAGTTCTACGCAGACCTCTCCGATGCCGAGATCTTTGAGCGTCAGCAGTTTGCCTTCGAAGCCGCTGTGCGAATGCGCGACCGCTTCTTGCAACAAGAGGTCTGGGAGCGCATGGGGGTTCCCGTCAAGGACGCCCTTGAGCTTGTGATGCGCACACCAACTCGACAGATGTTCCAGATGATGCTGTTTTCGAAGGTTGTTCCGAACTGCAAGAAGCTTGGCCTTCTTGACCGCAACGACAAATGGCTGCGGCACCGCTTTGAAGAGATCGGCGTGATTCAGTTCGAGGACTGGGCCGATACAGCCTCAGAGCTAGAGGGATTCGCACTTCTCGAAAGTGATATTCGCTCCACCTGAGTCAGACAAGGCACAAGACGCAGTTGAGTAGTCTGGCGGCTATGGCAGACTCAGAGCAGCTGTATGTGTTGCATGCTCTTCGACTTCGAGGGCCGGCGTCAGCTGACGAACTGGCTGCCAGGTTCGGCCACGATCCTGAGCGGTTCAAATTGTTGCTCAGGGAGCTTGAAATCAGCGGCTCCGCAAGGCTGTATGAAGGACGGCTCGCGGGGTGGATGCTGACGGCTACCGGGCGAGTAGAGGGTGAGCGTTTACTCGCAGAGCAGCTGATGCATACTGAAACGAGAGCGCTGGTAGGAGATTGTTATCAGCGGTTTCTCTTGCTCAATCCCGACATGCTGTCGATCTGTACTGATTTTCAGGTTCGTCTCGTGGCTGATGCCGAGGTACTCAACGATCACCTTGATCCCACCTGGGATGCCATGGTGTTGGCGCGTTTGGCAGATCTGCATCAGCAAGCTGTACCTCTCATTGATCAACTCGCAATGGGTCTCAGCCGTTTCGAGGGGTACAGTTCGCGTCTAACGCATGCATTTGAGAGTATTGAGAGAGGCAAGACTGAGTGGTTGACGGGGCCAAGGATCGACTCCTACCACACAGTGTGGTTTGAACTCCACGAGGATTTTCTGGCGACACTCGGTCGTCGACGCTCAGACGAGCGAGTTGAGTACGTCAGTGACGAAGCGGCTTCGGCGCAGACAGAGGAGCAATCATGAATCCCAGATTTGGTTCGGTGATCACTGCGATGGTGACGCCGTTTGATGATCGAGGAGATCTCGACCTAGACGCAGCAGCAGACCTTGCGCAGTGGCTTGTAGCTAATGGCAGCGACGGTTTGGTGCTGAGTGGCACGACCGGCGAGAGTCCAACGCTGACGGAGTCAGAAGAGATCGTGCTCTTTCGCACTGTAAGAGAAGCAGTAACGGTCCCGATTCTTGCCGGCGCAGGTTCGAACGCAACGGCGAGCGCTGTGGAGCAGACAAAGCGTGCGAGCGAGCTTGGAGTCGATGGCATTCTCTCGGTCACTCCCTATTACAACAGGCCTTCTCAGGCGGGCCTAGAGGCGCATTTTCGTGCGATCGCAGAGTCAACCGAGCTCCCAGTGGTCCTCTATGACATTCCGGCTAGAACTGGCCGAAAGATATCCACTGACACAGTGCTTCGCCTTGCGGCAGAGGTACCGAACATCGTGGCGCTGAAGGACGCAGCGGGTGACCCAGCAGAGACTGCGCGACTCATATCCCGAGCTCCGTCGGGGTTCGAGGTCTACTGCGGAGACGATGCGCTCACGCTGCCACTGTTAGCAGTAGGTGCAGTTGGGGTGATCTCGGTTGCTTCGCATTGGGTTGGCCGCCAGCTCGGCGAGATGATCGATGCATGCAGTAAAGGCGATCTTGAGACTGCTCGGCGGATTAACGCAGGCCTGATTTCTTCGTACGATTTCGAGTCTGGCGATGAAGCGCCGAACCCAATTCCTACCAAGACGCTCCTGCGGGTACTAGGCCTCAAGGTGGGCGACTGTCGCCCCCCGATGGGTCCTGCTCCTGATTGGCTCGCAGATCGCGCCCGACAGGTGCTCAAGGATCTCAACTAATGGCTTCACCCGTTCACATCACATTCCTAGGTGGTCTCGGAGAAATCGGCAGAAACTGTGCCGTTCTAGAGCTAGAAGGCTCGCTGCTGCTGATCGATTGCGGTCTGATGTTTCCCGATACAGACATGTTGGGAGTTGACCTAGTCCTGCCCGATTTCACCTGGCTGATCGAGCGCTCCGATGACATCGTTGGCTGTGTGCTGACACATGGCCACGAGGATCACATCGGCGGCCTTTCTTACCTTCTGCGTGAAGCTAGTTTTCCGCTGTTCGGAACCGAGCTGACTCTTGGTTTGGCTTCGGGACGTATCGAAGAAGCCGGCCTGATGAAGCGGACTGAGCTCATCGTTGTTGCCGATGGTGAACGCTGGGAGATCGGCCCATTCGAGGCGGAGTTCATTCCAGCAACGCACTCAGTCCCTCAGGGTGTGGCGACTGCTTTTTATACGCCTCAGGGCACCATTTTGCATACGGGCGACTTCAAGATTGATCTCACTCCCGTTGACGGACGCCTCACGAACCTGTCTCGAGTCGGAGCACTCGCAGATGGAGACGGCATCAGGCTGCTGCTAGCCGATTCAACGAATGCGGATCAGCCAGGCCACTCGCGCTCAGAGACGAGTGTCGGGAAAGTGCTCTATAACCTGATGCACGAACAAGAGGGCCGGAGAGTCATTACTGCCTGTTTTGCGAGCCACATTCACCGCATTCAACAGCTTGCCGACGCTGCGATTTCCTTCGGCAGAGTCATTGCGCCGGTAGGGCGCTCAATGAAGCGCAATATAACCATGGCCAGAGAGATGGGTCTGCTCACCATTCCGGACACGTCGTTGATCGATATTGAAAAGGTTGATCGCTACGAGCCGGGGCAGGTGCTGGTGCTCTCGACTGGGTCGCAGGGCGAGCCGATGTCTGCGTTGACTCTGCTCTCGGCGAACGAGAATCGCTGGCTCAGAATCACACCTGAAGACACCGTCATTTTCTCTTCTCATCCCATTCCGGGCAATGAAAATGCCGTAACGAAAGTGATCGACAATCTCTTTCGTCTTGGTGCCGAGGTCATTCACTCGGGATTGTCAGATGTTCACGCAACTGGTCACGCAAAGTCAGAGGAACTCAAGCTCTATCACTCGATTGCCAAGCCTGACTGGTTTGTTCCGGTTCATGGCGAATACCACCACCTCATCGCACACAGTCGGTTGGCTCAAGTGATGGGAACTCCCGAGGATCACATTCTGATTGCTGAGGATGGCGACCGTTTGATACTTGACGATGACGGCCTGCGACAAGTGGGAACCGTTCCCTCGGAATACGTCTATGTCCACGGCACAGTAGGAGATATCGGTAGCGGCGTTCTGAGAGACCGCAGGATCTTGGCCGATGATGGAGTCGTAGCAGTCACCGTCTGCGTGGATCGCAAAAAGAAGCGCCTCGTCTCTGGGCCAGAGATTGCAACACGGGGCTGGATTCATGAGCCAGAGGCGGGAGACCTTTTGGCCGAACTATCGCAGCGGATCACAGCTGCCATAGAAAAGGCCTTGCTTGATGGCGCTGACCCAGCCGGCCTTCAGCGAGCTGTTCGCCGCGCAACCGGTGGGTTCGTGGCAAATTCCACCCGCAGAAGACCGATGATCGTGCCCATCGTACTCGAGGTCTGATCTGAGTTGATCACCGGAGTGCCGCGAGACTGTCAGTCGGGCTGAGTACTCTTAGAAGCCTGTGGCAACCTCTCAGAAATCTCCTCCGAAGAAGCGCAAATCAAGCTCGAGTCGCTCTTCTAGTTCAGCGGCTGCCCGCAAAAAGCCGGTGGCGAAAAACAAGTCTGCTCGAACGGCTGATTCCGCCGGCGCGTGGCACAGCCTGGTAGATGGCCACGGTAGAGATATCTGGGGTTTGGTTTTCCTTCTTGCGGCTGTAGTGCTCGGAGTGAGCATTTACACCGGCGCTTCACAAGGAGTCGCAAACTGGGCTTCAGCAGGCACCGGAGCATTGGTTGGTTTGCTACGAGTCCTGCTTCCTCCTGCCCTCGTTCTAGGCGGTGTACTACTGATCCGCAGTGCGCACTCGAACCCAAGGGGTGCTGCAGGTTCGCAGTCTGCCGGTGGAGCGGATGAGGCCGATCCGAGCGCTCAGCGGCATCTGCCGAGTAAGGGTGTTCAGGCTATTGGTGCGGTTCTCGCAGTGCTCGTTGTGGCAGGTCTGCTCGACCTGTTCTTCGAAGAGGGCGCATCAATTGCTAGTGATGGCTTCGGCGCCTATTCAGATGGTGGAGGCCTTCTTGGAGCGCTCCTAGGTTCCATAGCTGTGGTGCTTGGGCGATG
>WLJI01000145.1 GCA_009701845.1 Actinomycetota bacterium | reverse complement strand
TATTGCGGGGAATGATGAGGTAATCGGCAGCGGGCCCAGGTGCATGCAGAACCCCGAACCCTGCGCTAGCAGTTGAGTTTGATACAACGTAGGTTCCGTTGATCGCTCCGGCGATTCCTCGCAGCGTCACGGGGCTGTGGTCTGACGGGCTTGAGGTCTCGGTAACGCCGGTGATGGCCTGATCGGGATTGCTGCCGGGCGCATACAACAGGGGAGTGCCACCTAGATTGCGGGCAATATAAGTGCCGTTGACGGTGGTGGGCGAGTAGGCCTCTTGCGTCGTGGTGCCGGCCACGATATTTCTCCAAACAAAGTCAGCCCCCGGGCCCGATTGAAACCAGAGAATCGAACTTCGATCGAAGGCAAGAACCGGGGTATAGGTGCCGTTCACTGCTGGTGCCGCCGCTGGGGAAAAGCCTCCAGGAATTCCTAGCCAGATCGACTCGGCGGCACGTCCTGGCACATACCAAAAGATGTCATCGCCAGGACTTGTGTCGAACTGGCCCACGATCGGAATGGCGTTGGCGTCAAGTGGGATCGTCACCTCGGCAGTGGTGGAGAAGGTGCCTGAAACGTCGCCATACCAAATCCAATCTCGGGCAACGCCGGGCGCGTACCAGAAGACGTCCTCGCATCCGTCCCCAGAGAAGTCGCCGACAACTGGCTGGTAGCTGCCGTTGATGGACAGGGCAGAGGCCGTGTAGGTCGGCGATCCGCTACCTGGAAACTGAATGTTCCGCCAGAGGCCGTCTGGGGTGGTCCCTGGGCCGTACCAAAGGACCCGGTTTTCCCCGGCGCAATTCATGGGGATCGGGATGTAGGTTCCCGAGACGCTGACCGGGTAGGTGATGCCCATTGAGCTCACCGGATTCGACGCAGAGGGTAGCGTGAACACCGGCCCAGCGGCTGCTGACGCTTGCGATGCGGTGGCTACCAGCAACGCGAAGCCCAGGATCGCTGCAACCCAGCGCAGAGACTTTGCAGATTTTGACCCAGTCAATCCGTCTAGTTTTCTCATGCCGTTCAGGGTAACTTGAGAGACTAAATTTTCCTTCAGATCAGAACATTACGGAGCCGGATTCCACTCTCCGTTTCTACCCATTTCAGCTAGTCGGCCGCGGCGGACTGCCGATTCATAGGTGAACTCCATCGAACTTCTCAGCGCAACGGATCAGAAACTCGCCCCATCGCAAGACCCTGCGCAATCCCGGCTTCGTATCGAGCAGGGAACTTGGATCAACCCCGACCGCGACCACGAGCGTGAGCAAATTCTTAGCCTGCTCACCGAACACGGTGCGGCACTAGCTGATCGCACAACGATGCCCGGTCACCTCACTGGTTCGGCTCTGGTTGTCAACCACTCGGGAACGCATGTGTTGTTGCTGTTTCATTCCAAGCTGCAGCGCTGGTTGCAGCCAGGCGGTCATGCCGACGGCGACCACGATCTGGCAGCCGTAGCCCTGCGTGAGGCAACTGAAGAGACGGGTATCGACGGGCTGGCGGTACTGCTGCCAGCAGTGGACGTAGACATCCATCGGATCCCTGCCCTTGGAGACATGGACTCACACCTTCATCTCGACCTGCGCTTTGTAGTTGTCGCCCCGGAAGGCGCAATCCCGCACAAGAATCACGAGTCCGAAGCGTTGCGCTGGGTAACCCCGCAAGAACTAGCCGACATGACTGATGAAGCGGGCCTCGTCCGATTATGTACTGCCGGACTAGTAGCGCTCGAGCAATACCGCAGCACCGAGCAGGCCTAAAGAGTTTCAGTTCTCGGCCATCAGGACCAGGACTCAGCCCAGTAGGGGCACTCAGCTCAGGTCGGCTGGAGTCGTACAGGATTCCATCCGGTTGACTTGAGCGAAACCGTTGATGGCTCGCGTGATTCCCTTTGTGCTGCTTCCCTTTGTGCTTTCTAAGAAGCGAGCCTCTGGGTCTTTGCGCAGGTTTTGAACGTATTCCTCACGATTGTCGATGTAGATGTCCCAATCGTTGAGCCACTCGTTCACTCCCTGTGCAACTTCGCTGGGTTTGTCTGGAGCGATAGGGCGAAGGTCTTGGATCATCTGTCGAAAGATGGTGTTGGACTTCTCAACGTTGGCCGCCCGCTCGTCAGGATTCGCAGCGAGATTGGCAAGAGGGAGTTTCTCTACCTGTGCCAGTGAGGCTGCGCAGATCTTCTCGGCCTGCGTCGGAAAAGCCTGATCTGCTAGCTCATCAATCATGAGCCCTGGGTCGTAGAACACCAGAAGGTAGAACCACCCGCCCATGAGGGCGAGTATCGCAAACAGAGTGACGAAGTAAGTGGTTCTCCTGCGTGAGGCGACTGGAGCGTCGTCTTGGGTTTCAGGGGTGACTGGAAGCGGATCGCTAGCGGGGAGAGAGGGTTCCATGCGTCTCCTATCTTGGCACCGCAGCTCTACAAGCGTGCTATCGCGGCAGCTGTTAATCCCTCGGACTGACGCGTGTTGTTGGCGGTGCCGCTGGCTTTGCCCCACCCGCCACGGTTGTGGTCGGGGCAGCAGCAATGGTGGTGGTCGTCGTTGTGGTGGTTGTCGGAGGGGCAATGGATTCAACCCAGACAGAGGTCCCAGGCAAGACCTTGGCACCCGGTCGCGGGCTTTGCGCCGTCACCGAACCAGGAGCTTCAAAAGTTGAGATGACCATGACGTTTTCGGCGGTAAGTCCGAGTTTCTCGAGGGCGCTCTTCGCCGCTGTCAGCGTCAAGGCTTTCAGGTCGGGCACCTCGACGTAGCTAGTCGGCGGCACGGGTGCAAGAACCGCTGGGTTCGGAGCCGGAACGGTGGTGGTCGTGACCTCTGGTGGTTCGGGCGCAATCAGAGGAAGCTCGGGCGAATCGGCCAACGCGCCCTTCATAAAGCTGGCCCAGATTTTGGCCGGATAGGTTCCACCGAACACTGTGATTCGGGTGTTGGGACTCGTCATGGAAACGAGCGACCGCTGCCCCGACTTGTTCGCACGGGGCTCGGCAAAGCCCACCCAGACTGCGGTTGCAAGTTGCGGAACGTACCCGCAGAACCAAGCATCCGTGTTGTTTTGCGCAGACCCCGTCTTGCCGCCGGCTTCTCGTCCGATATTGGCCGAGGTGCCAGTGCCTCCAGAGATAACTCCCTGAAGAGCAGTCGACACTTGAGCGGCGACGTCTGGCTCGATGGCCTTGGACTGAGAGTGAGCATGTTGGTAGATGACCGAGCCGTCGGGTCCAGTAATTTTGGTGACCAGAGTTGGCGGGACCCGCACGCCTGCGTTGGCAAAGGTTGCATATACGCCGGCCATGTCTTCAACAGTGGTGTTGTTGGGGCCGAGAACCATTGCCGGAGTTGGAACAAGCTTGGTCGAGACGATGCCAAGCTTCTTTGCCATCTCGTTGGCTTTTTCAGGCCCAACGGCCGGGTCTTGAATTACGTTCGCAAAGCAGGTGTTCGAAGACACCACTGCGCAGTCGCGCATCGTTCCCGACCCGAGTCCGCCGCCACCTTTCACGTTCCACACGCCACCAGGAATGTTGAACCGGGCGTTACTCGGAGATGCAAATTGTTTGGTCGGGGAGACTCCGGCATCAAGTGCCGTTGCCATCACAATGGGTTTGAAAGATGACCCCGTTTGGCGTCCCGAACCCATAGCTAGGTTGGACTGCCGATACGAGTGTGTACCGAAGTAGTTGTAGCCACCTACCATCGCTCGAACAAACCCAGTGCCAGGCTCAATTGAGACCAATGCTGCGTCGGGGATCTTCGGGTCGACTCCTTGACCGGGAAGCACTTCTGCAATGGACGTCTCGGCCTGTGCCTGCAGGTTGAGGTCGATCGTGGTGGTAATGCTGAGTCCGCCACGGAGGAGAGCTTCTTTCCTTGCGCCGGGGGTCTTGCCAAGAGCGTCGGAGTCATTCAAGAGCCAGTCCTTTACGGCATCCACAAAGTGCGGTGCGGGATAGGCGACTTGCTCAGGGAGAGCCTGTAGTTCTGCCAGCTCAACGGGAGCTGCAACTGCAGCTTCATACTGTGTGTTCGTGATGAACTGCTGATCTCGCATGCGCTTGAGCACCAGATTGCGGCGCTTGAGAGCGTTCTCGGGGTCTGTCCGAGGGTTGTTTCTTGACGGTGCTTGGATGATCCCTGCGAGCATGGCGGCTTGTTCAACTCGGAGCTGTTCCACAGGCACGCCGAAATAGCTCTGCGAGGCGGCCTGCACGCCGTACGTGCCGTTCCCTAGGTAGATCTTGTTGAGGTACAACTCCAAGATCAGCTCTTTGGAGTAGTTGCGTTCGAGCGCTAAGGCCAGACTGGCCTCTTCGAGCTTGCGACCCAAGGTTTGTTCCGGGGTCAAGATGGCAAGTTTGACGTACTGCTGCGTAATCGTTGACCCGCCCTGAGAGACCTCGCCCGAGGCTGCGTTCGAGCTGGCTGCTCGAGCCACAGCTCTGGGATCAACTCCTTTGTGTTCCCAAAATCTTGCGTCTTCAATTGCAACAACGGCGTCTTGTAGAACGCTAGGGATTCGCTCAAGTGGCACCGAGGAGCGATTCTCTTCTCGCAGGGTGGTGATCAGGGTGCCATGAGTGTCGTAAATGGCCGAGGGCTCGGCGTTCACTGGCAGCAAGACCGGCGCTGCTGAACGTGCCGAAGAGCATGACGACGCCGCTAATCCAAGCACCGTCAACGCCGTCAACATCAAAATCATGACCCTAGAGACACGCACCCCTCCATTGTTGTGGCACTGCCACCTGAAACGGTGGCATTCCCGCTTCGTTACCCGAGCGATTCCTCAGGATGCGTTGGGTCAATCAGCCTTCAGAGGGCCGAGTACGATTCGGTGCTGTCGTGGTGCACGTAGCGCTGAGATGTGCACGGTCTAAGTGACAGTCTTCGTTGCGATCATTGGAGGATGTTAGGTATGCCCACGGGAGCAGAACTTCTTGAAGAACTCGAGCTTCGGGGCTTGCTACAGGATTCCACTGATCGCGATGCTCTCATCAAACGACTTGATGAGGGCCCGATCGGCTTGTATTGCGGGTTCGACCCCACAGCCGATTCGCTCCACATAGGCAACTTGCAGTCGATCATGCTGCTTCGGCGGTTTCAGCTCGCTGGCCATCGCCCGATCGCCCTAGTGGGTGGAGCTACGGGCATGATCGGAGACCCCTCTGGTCGAAGCGATGAGCGACAGTTTCTAGACACAGAGGTGCTCGACGCCAACCGCAGTTCTATCGGGGCGCAACTCACCCAACTGCTCGACTTTGAACCGGGGGAGTCGTGTGCTCGCCTTGTCGACAATCGAGACTGGACCGAGCACATGTCTGTGCTTGACTTTCTTCGTGACGTTGGCAAATACGCCACTATCAACACGATGCTGGCAAAAGAGTCGGTCAAGACTCGCCTGCAGCGTGAGTCAGGCATTTCCTTCACTGAGTTCTCCTACATGCTGCTTCAGGCGAACGACTTCTTAGAACTGCATTCTCATCACCAATGCGACTTGCAGGTGGCAGGCTCCGACCAGTGGGGAAATATCACCGCAGGAGTTGACCTAGTTCGCCGAAGGGCTGGGAAAGCCGTGCACGGGTTAACCGCGCCGCTGATTGTTCGGTCCGACGGAACCAAGTTCGGGAAGAGCGAGGGTGAAAACCTGTGGCTGTCTGCCGAGCGAACAAGCCCATTCCGCATGTATCAGTACTTGCTCAACCTGCCAGACGGTGATGTAGAGCAGTTGCTGCTCCGGCTCACGTTGCTCTCGGTGCAGGAGTGCAGGCAGATCAGTACGGATCACGCCGCAGCTCCTGGGGAGCGAAGTGGCCAGCGCCGGCTTGCAAGAGAACTTACGAGTCTGTTGCACGGTCCCGCGGTGATTGAACCAATTGAGGCCGCCTCGGCTGTCCTCTTTGGCGCACCAATATCTGAAGCCGATGAGTCCGCACTGCTGCTGCTCAGCGGCGAGCTTCCCTGTACCCATCTACCCCTCGAGCGGTTGATCGAGTCTGATCCGGTAGAGATTCTGGTGTCGGTTGGCTTGGCGAAATCCAAGGGCGAAATCCGCAGAAACCCTGCTGGCTACTACGTGAATCAGGTCTCGCTGCAAGCTCGAACCGAAGTTGGTCGTGACGCGATGCAGGGTTCGGACGCACTTCACGCTAAGTTCATCTTGTTGCAGAGAGGAAAGAACGCATACCACTTGTTGGTTGCGGACTGACTCATCTTCTTGCGGTTTACGAGGCTCTCTTCGGAGAGTGTCGGGCGTCACTCGGTTCCGAGTTGACACACTGAACCAAAGGGAGTAAGTTCTCATCTCGCCCCATACGGCTGGAAACAGCCGCTGGGAGCAACTATCGGAACCCCTAGCCATCGAGCTATGTTCCGGCTGCAGTCTCCCATTTGGGAGATCGGCGTTTCTTGACAACGGAAGACAGAATGCCAAATAGGCGAGTGCGGGCTGCCGTACGTTCGGAAGCGAACGTATGAGGCAGTTCCAAATCAATACATTTATATGCACATAACGGACAATCGCTGTCGGGTTAAACCGATGGCAAAATGCCAGAACTGTGCCAGTTGGTATCAGATTCCTTTTCTGATACCGGCTCTTCGATTTGCGAGGCTCAGTCTTCTTCGGAAGATTGAGTGTCAAAGATCTCGATGGAGAGTTTGATCCTGGCTCAGGACGAACGCTGGCGGCGTGCCTAACACATGCAAGTCGAACGGGGTCCATGAGAGCTTGCTC
>WLJI01000144.1 GCA_009701845.1 Actinomycetota bacterium | reverse complement strand
CCATCGCAAGCGAGGCCGCATTGTGGCCACCAAAAGGTTGAATCGATCGCCGCTGAACGTGCCGGCATCAACGGCGTGGGGGCTTAACGTCACGACCGAGACATCATGGCCCCGGCCATGCAGCGCAAGCGCTAGTTGAGAGATGATAGGAGCCGCATAACCCGGCGTCGCCGGGCGGTTTCCTTCGATCAGATGATCAAAGCGAGATAGATCCGCCGGGCCACAGATAGCGATTTTCAGCGGTCGGATAGATCTTGTCTGCAGATCATCAGGCTCGGTGGACATTCCCACCGAACATAAACTACCGAGCGTCTATTTCCTATTGCACGACTACTGCAGTCACCATGCCGAACATGCCCGTGTCTTTCTCGGCGTGGTTCAGAATGTGGCAGTGATAGGCCCACGTGCCCTTCTGGTCTGCGTGAAACATCACTGTGTAACGCTGACCTGGAGCGATCAGCAAAGTATCAACCCAATACGGGCTCTCAAGGGGAAAGCCATCCTCGGCAGTCACGAGTTGAGGGAATTGATGCAGGTGCATGGGGTGCACCATCAGGCCCTCGTTGTAGTAGGTCACTGCTACCCAGTCACCCTCGTTCACCACGATCGGGGCCGTGGCCGGGAACGATTTGCCGTCGAGTGAAAATCCGATCACGCCCGAGTCGTTGAGCACCATGGGGATGTCTACCGCAGGCTTTACATCTGCAGGCACGTTGATGCCGTTTACAGTGACCCCTTTTGCAATTGGAGTGTCTCCCACTTGGAAGACGCCGAACATGCCGTTGGGTACCGCCATTTGCCCGTGAAGGTGCGGGTGATACATGGCCATGTACGGGCGGTCCATGGTGAAGTCGTAGGTGAAGTCGGCCCCCGGGGCGATTGGCTCTTGTGTAATCGGCGCAACGCCATCCATCGCAAAGGGTGTTTGCAAGCCGTGCCAATGAACGTCCTGATTCACTGGCAGGTGGTTGTGAACGATGACTTGAACGTGCTCACCGACTCCAACCTTGATCATGGGTGCCGGAACCGTACCGTTATAGGTCCAAGCCTTTACTGTGCGACCAGGCTCAACCTCCCAGTCGGCAATTTCTGCAGTGAGCTCAAACTGCTTGGTTCCGTCCGGCAGAATGACCGGCTCAAGAGGTTGATTGCCCAGGCCTTTGGTCTTTGCAGGGAACTTGGCGAAGGAGGCGAGCATGTCCTTATCCATCTGCGCATACTCCGCTGCAGTCGGACCGGCGCTATCAGAGGATGAGGTCGAGTGGTCCATGCCGGCCATGCCAGCCATATCCCCCGACGACGCAGAGGTGGATGATCCCGCTGGGCCAATCACGAGTTCAGCGGACATGCCCGAGTCCTTATGGCCCGGCACGGTGCAGAAGATTTTGTAGGTTCCCTCTGCCAGGGTGCCAAGGGAGACGGTTTCGCTCTCATCTGGGTTGAGCATCTTGGTAGATACACCGGTTCCTTCAACGCTCAAGTTGTGTTGAACAGTTCCATCGTTGGTGACCTTCAGGCTGACCTCGCCTGCTGGTGCGGTCAGACTGCCGCCAACTTTGAACTCAGTAAGGCTCACATCCACCGTGGTGGCGGCCGCTTCAGAAGTTGTTGTTGAACCCCCTCCGTTTGATGCCATCATCGCAGCCACCACGATGATGCCGATTCCTACTACATAGATGGCACTAATGACTGCGGTGGTGAGCGCCCAAGATCGGCGGCTGGCATGGGGGGTGGGATTGTTCACGGGTTCCCTTCAGAACGCGAAGCTTGCTTCAGAAAACAAAGCTGGACTGTGCAAGTGTGCAAACAGGCCCGTGACCGCACTAGGGCCGAAAGTCCTTAACGTGTAGCTGCGGAGTCTTTCCTGCAGTGTAGCTTCCATAGATGAAAACTATCGGAAACATCTTGTGGTTTATCCTCGCTGGGTTGTGGCTGGCCCTTGGCTTTGCCTTCTCAGGGCTGATTTGCTGCATCACCATCGTTGGAATTCCGTTTGGCATTCAGGCCTTCAAACTGGCGGGCTTTGCCATGTGGCCCTTCGGTCGAACTGTTGTATCGAATGATGACGACTCCGAAGTCCTTGAGATTATTTTCAATGTGATCTGGCTGCTGCTCTTTGGCTGGGCATTGTTTGCAACGGCCATGGTCACTGCAGTCTTGCTGTGCATCACCATCATCGGAATCCCATTCGCCCTGCAGTCATTCAAGATCGGGGTGCTTGCACTGTGGCCCTTCGGTCGCACTGTCGAAGCTGACTAATCGGGCTGTTAACGAGCAATAGGGCTAGCTTCTCGGGAATGCGAGTCTCCGAGCCACGAGTTTCGCTTGATCGCGACCAAGCAGTGCTGTCTTGCAGCGTTGCCTTTGGAAGCGATGAACGAACCTGGCGGGTTGGCGTGCCCAAGGAACTCATCCGCTTCGTTGCACCGGCCGTCGACCCATTTTTGCCTCTAGCAACGTTGCTGGCTTCGTATCTGGGCGAAGACCTGCAGGTTGACCAGACGCTTTCGCCGACACAGATCGAGGGACTTACCTCGGCCGCAGCCCTTTTTGCGCAGTGGTGGGATTGGTCGATCCCCAACCTCTCGGGACTGCAAAACGCTGCGGTTCCGCCGAGTGAGAATGCAACAGGCTTCAACCCTTCTGCCGTCACGGGCCCACGAGGTGACAACGCTGGGTTGTTGTTTACTCGCGGGATTGACTCAACGGCATCACTCGTTGCTGCACTCGATGGTTCTTCTGCGCCGGTGACTCACTTGTTGGGTATCGACGGCATTGAACCGAATCATTCGCCCCGAGTAGCTGCAGAAGTTTGGGCTGATACTCAAGCCGTGGCCGATCTTGTGAGTCTTCCACTCATCCGACTCACTACGAACCTGCGTGAAGAGGCTGACAGACTGCTGCCTTGGGGTCAGACCCACGGCGCAGTTCTGGTGGGAACTGCACTAGTGCTGAGCCCTTTGCTGGCAACACTGAGCATCTCTCAAACAGTGGACAATTCGCACGCCGGCCCTCACGGCAGCACTTCCCGCCTTGATCCGATGTGGTCAACAGACTCCACACGGGTGAAAGCCGTGCACTCAGAGATGGATCGCGTTCACAAGGCCGCTCTGGTGGCAACGAGGCCAGCGTTAGCCGCAGAAATCAAAGTGTGTTGGGAGGGCGATACCCGCAAGAACTGCGGAAGGTGCCTGAAGTGCCTTCACACCATGACGTGTTTCGAGCTATTAGGAGCTTCGGAACTGGTGGAGTCGGCCTTTCATAAGCCCTTCAGCTCCGAGGCGATACGTCAGCTTGCCGGGCCAGGCCCGGCCACTTCGCTGCAACAAGTCATTGATGCCATCGATGAGGATCATGCTGTTTTGAGAGAGGCCTGGGAGGACTACTTGTCTCGGGTTGAAAATGGTCAGCGGCGCGGCCTGGCAGGGCTGAATCCTTCTGCCAGATTTGCCGCCGCCGGAGGTTCACTCAGCCCCGAAGGGCTGGTTGGTTGGGGCCTGCACTGCCAACAGATTCCCCTATCGCTAGATGAACGCCATCGGCTGTGCGCAATGAGCACCAAGGCCCAGGCTCCAATTGATTGGTGCTTGGCCGACCGCAAAGACGCAGGGTCAGTCGAGCTAGCTGCTGAGCTCACTGATCACTGGACTACAGGTGCAGTACTTATTGTTGATGCCGAGATTTCTGGTGCGCCGCCGGGAGCTGTTTCTAGGCTCTTGAGCGCATCCAAAGTTCGCTGTTGGTTGAGCGATTCCCCGCACCTAGATGGAATCCGTTTGATAGAGGCTATCGAGCATGGTTGCGTGCCGATTCAGTTCATGGACGAGCAACACCTTCGATCACTGAGCGCCGAGTTGCCGCAGTGGGCCTCTCCGCTAGTTCGAAGCATGCAACAGGTCGAGTTGGGTCTGCCGAACGAAGCCGAGTTGCAGTTGATCTTCCAAGCTGCAGTCCAGCTAGCAGTGCTCGGGTCCCCACCAGTGATGGCTGCGTCGTGAGCCAAGTCAACGGTTGGCGGAGATGGCTGTCACGTGTGCGCGGTATGCCGGCGCGCACAGAGCGCATCGATCGGGTCTCTAAGCATCTTGATGCAGCGAGTCATTCGCTGCTTGCTTCGGCCGGTGAAGCTGCAGTTACCGCAGACGCGCTGCAAAGCCGTTTGCAGCGCCTTGAGTCAGAGATTGCCTGGACTCGGGAGAGCCAGCAAGCACAGAGTGAGGCGCTGTTGGTACGCCTTGAGCAGCAGGCGGAACTGCTCTCGCAGTTGCAAACTCGCCAGACGAGTGAGCTCGCAGGTTTGATCGCTCAAGCAGCGCACGGCGCTGGGGTGGATCTTGAAGCCACGCTTGCCCCTGCACGAGATGCAGCTATGGCTGAACTACTGGCGCAGCTGCCAGCTGACACTCATCGAGTCGACGGCCTGAGCGTCATGATCATTACGTGGAACCATGGAGCATGGTTGCCGCAAGCGATTGAGTCAGCGCATCGCTCGCTTGAGCTACTTCCAGAGAATCTGGCGGGCAAGATTCTGATCTTTGATGATGCCTCAACTGATGAGACCGCAGCGGTACTTAATTCCCTAGCGGGCGATCCGCGGATTCGGGTGATTCGTTCCACGGTGAATCTCAGTTTGGCCCGAGCTCGCAACGTGTTGCTCGCTGCCTGTACCACCACCCACGCAGTGATTCTTGATGCAGACAATCGGCTTTCACCAGCTGGAGTGGTTGACGTCTTCGAGGTCGCAACCAAGTACAGACCCGCCATCACCTTTGGCAATGTGCTGGCCGCTACAGAGAGCGAATCGGGGCAAAGAGTCGAGTGGGATGCGTTTGCCTACGCTCCCTCTCCGCAGAGTCTGCGAAATGGGTATTGCTTTGACTCCATGGCAATGATCGATGTTGAGGCAATAGTTGAGTCTGGTGGCTACTCAACTGACCCTCAACTAGCGGGTCTTGCCGATGACCTAGAACTGCTCTTGCGAACCTTGCGCCAAGGCAGGGCCGTAGCTTTTGTTCCAGCGGTACTGGGCTTTTATCGCAAGACTCTGCTTCGCCACAGCATGACGGGGGCCGACCACAAGAGTGTCGAGAATCGGATTGAGCGAAGATCCCTGTATGACGATCCCGATTTTGAGCAGTTTGTTCTGTTTGGTGCTCACCGAGATACCGGCATTCTCTGGGCTTCTGCGGCCGCCGAGGCACTAGTAGGTGCCCCAAGTGCTGTGCCGCTGGTTCCCGTGGCTTCACTTGCTACCGGCCCAAGAGTTTTGGTGGTCGCCCCAGGTGGTGTGGGCAACATCGGTGACGATGCAATCAGCGCGTGTGCTGTGCGGAGGATTCGTCTGGAGTACCCAACCGCTCGAATTGAGATGATTTCTGACCGTGGCCTTCCGCTTATGGATGGGCCGGCTGTTCCGTGGATAGGAACGGTGTTGCAGGCTTGGGCAGGACTCAGTAGTACCGAACTCGCCAAGGGTGCTGCGCTGAGCGATGGCCTTGCTTCGGTACAAGAGATTTCTGCCGGAACCAGTGCAGCCCCACTGCTAGATCTTGGTAGCTATCAGGCGGCGTTCTTTCTTGGGGGAGGCAACCTAGCAACGGCATTTGCTCAAGATCTGCTGAGGCCGCGTGCTGCTCTTGGGCTGTGTCTGGCCGCTGCTGGGGTGCAGGTGGTTGTCTCGGGGCAAGGGGTTGGTCCATGCAGCCAAGATGAACTCAAGCTTGTTCGCGCACTGAGCAACCATGCCAGCGCGTTTGCATGTAGAGATGGCGGCTCGGTGGACTTCATCAACCCCAGCTCATCAGGTGGAGCCGAGTTGGTTGGCGATGACGCCATGTCAGCTACAGCGGCAGACACTGCGCAACTAGAGAGAGCGCTTCGTGCTGCGAATGCTCCATTACGGGAGTTTTTGGTATTTCATGCGCGAGAGGCCTCCTATGTTGGCAGCGCAAACCTGACTGCTCTTGCAACAGCCGTTGATCAGCTTGCAAGCCAAGCAGGGTTGAGCGTGCTCGCTGTTGCAGTCAACAACAATGCACCGCCAGAGCTAGAGCTCGTTGCAAGCCTTGCCCGCTCTAGAGAACTTGTTGCCCCGTGGAGCGTCATTGACTCATGCCAATCGGTTGAGCTCGCCGTTGGGCTGCTCGCTCGGGCATCGGCTGTGGTGACCCATTCGTACCATCTGGCACTTTGGGCGCTGCAAGCAGGTACCCCGGCAGTCCTTGTCGCTGATTCGGACTACTACCAACTTAAAGCCGATGGTTTGGCCGCTCTCGCAGGGTTTCCCGGCAGCATCAGCATCACATCAACGGCAACTACCAGCGAGATTGATGAATGCCTCGAACAGGTTCAGCTCTGGCTGGGAAAGAGCCAGCTCCCAGCTGTTGCCGAACGGGTTGAGCAATGGTGGTCGACGCAGCTCGGCGCTGCTCTTGCAAGCGAGCCTGTCTCGTCCGAGTGATCCGGGGGGGTAGGCGGATGAGGTGGCAAGTAGTCACTACTATCTCGCTATGACTCCTTTTAGGACCAAGGCATTTGCTCGCGCCACTCTGATCGTCGCCGCCGTGGCAACTGCAGCGATCGGATTGGCGGGCTGCTCGAGCAGCAAAGAGAGTTCCTCCACCACTGCTAGTACTGCGTCGACGACCACTGTCGACCCCGGCGCAGGATCGACAACCACTGCCGATGGCGGCGAGATCGTCGAGACCACTTTTGCTACCACTCAAGGGCTCCCTTTT
>WLJI01000143.1 GCA_009701845.1 Actinomycetota bacterium | reverse complement strand
TTCACTGCGCCGGCTTCCCTTCTTCGATGAAGGACCCTTCTTTCCATGAGGACCGCGCGGAGAAGAGTCCTTAGAGTTTCGTGAGGATCGGCTCGCAACCTCGGGAATCTCTTCGATGTCTTCAGAGCCAACGGTTGCCTCATGGGCAAGTTTCACAGCGGCGAGAGCAATCTGAAACAGAT
The DNA here is from genome assembly GCA_009701845.1 of Actinomycetota bacterium. Taxonomy (GTDB): domain Bacteria; phylum Actinomycetota; class Acidimicrobiia; order Acidimicrobiales; family Microtrichaceae; genus IMCC26207. Next base: position 6,569 of record WLJI01000143.1, on the reverse strand, counting down.
CTGAATCCTCAGACAGTGATTCGACTACGGACCGGAAGCGATCTAGGTCCTCTGCCAGCAGCGTCTCTCGCAGCGTTGACAACGTGAGTTCCATTCGCAGGTTACGCAGGTCTTCTACTGTTGGAACCTTCTCGATGCTGATCGGAGACCCAGTTACCCGCTCGATGTTCTTCAGCAGTCTCTGCTCACGGGGCTCGGCAAGAGTGATTGCAATTCCCTCACGGCCGGCACGGCCGACACGACCAATGCGGTGCACATATGCCTCTGGGGCAGACGGCACGTCGTAGTTGACCACATGGGTCAGGTGATCAACGTCAAGGCCTCGCGCAGCAACATCAGTTGCAACTAACAGCTCGGCGGTCTGCCCACGCAAACGTCCCATGACCCGATCGCGCTGCTCTTGGCTCATTCCACCGTGAAGGCCTTCGGCACGGTAACCACGCCCGTTCAGAGTCTCGGAAAGGGAATCAACCTCGTGGCGCGTCCGACAGAACACGATTGCAGCCGTTGGAGTCTCTACGTCGAGGATTCTTCCTAGCGCAGCGGCCTTATGCCCACGAGACACGATGTAGGCCGTTTGGCGAACAAGCGGCCCCGTTGATGAGTCAGATGCAGCCTTGCCAATCTCGATTCGGACCGGATCAGTCAGATGCCTTTTAGCAATGCCATTGATGCGGCCTGGCATGGTTGCCGAGAACAGCACCGTTTGGCGATCTTCCGGAGTTGCTTGCAGGATCGACTCAATGTCTTCAGCAAATCCCATGTCAAGCATCTCGTCGGCCTCATCAAGCACAACCATCTGTATCGACTGCAGTGGCAGGGTGCGACGTTTTAGGTGATCAAGGGCCCGCCCCGGTGTTGCGATCACAACGTCTACTCCGCGACGAAGCGCATCGAGTTGCCTGCCAATAGGTTGACCCCCGTAGATAGGAAGCACGCGAGCCCCCGCCGCACGGCCATAGCGATGAACGGCTTCAGAGACCTGCATAGCAAGCTCTCGAGTTGGAACCAGTACCAGAGCGGTGGGAGCAGTCCGGTCGCTCTCCATAACCCGCTCAAGAATCGGTAGCGCGAATGCGGCAGTCTTACCCGTTCCCGTCGCTGCCTGACCAAGCAAGTCCCGCCCTTCTAGCAAAGGTGGAATCGACTCTCGTTGAATCGGCGTTGGTTCCTCGTAACCCAATTCGGTGAGTGCATCTAGCAGTTCCGAACGCAGTCCTAAGTCGGCAAAACCGAGATTCTCGCTGGATGTCGTCTCACTCATCTGCAAACTCCGAACTCAAATAGCAACGTGGTCAACTCTCACGTTTGCACGCCAACCGACCAAATCCGAATCCTGAGACTTTCGTGACTACCGAGAGCCACATCGGAACTGACAAAACTTATGGCGTGGCAGCGTTCTCCGCTGGGGCAGGCGCTAGCACAGGAGGCACCAAAGAATACGTGTTGAAACACATTTCGTCCTCGGTTCCCTCAGCAAAAACGATGTATTTCTTTGCCCGCAACGGATCGGCATCTCTGTTCCATGAACATTCGATACGTATTTTGTCGCCTTTGACCACATCTACCGGAGTTTTCAACTCGTAGAGCATCTGCCAACCGAAATCCCAGTTGGGTATGTCTAAGAGCACCTGCTCTTGCGGGGTGTCAGGCCGCAAAGTCATGCGGAAGCTGCGGCCAAGTGTATGCATATGCCCAAGTACCTCAATGATTTGGCCATCAAAGGGAACGGCTGAATCACAAGATGAGGAGTAGGTTCCATTGACTCCAACTGCCAACTCCTCGGCAGTCTTTCCGCATGCTCGTAAAAGAGATGGCTCTATGAAAGCGCCGGATGGTCCGTAGAGCTTCACGTTGTCCTCGAGTGCAGCTGCACGGTCGCAGAGAGGTTCGGTTGCTCCTGCCTCACAGGGAATCTCGACGGGGCCGAGCGGATTCAGCACGGTGATCTCTCTGACGGGGCTTGTTCCGGGCTCGGTCTGCATCACTAGCCTTGATTGGTCAGGCGTGATCGTGTCTGCATAGTGATAATGCATCTGCAGCACGATCGTGTCGCCTGGTTGAAACAGGATTCCGGCGCCATTCGAGTTTGAGGCTTCGCGACCGGGTGCCCACCCGGCAATGAGCTTCGATCCTGCTGACCGCTCGCCCGAGTCTGAGACAACAGCCCCGACTCCTGTTCCGGTGTAACAGGACCAGCCTGGCTGCCCGTCATCAACCTTGGCCAAGTTCTTGCCCTCTAATCCCGCAATAGCGGCCCTCGCTGCGGCGGAGATTTGAAACACCTGGGCGTGATGAATCTCTTTGACTTGATCTGGAATGAACTCAAAGCCAGTCATAAAGGTGGCCTCAGTGAAACCGGGGTCGACCTCGAAACAGCGGTAGTCATTCGGGTTTGCCATCGAACCCGTATAGGGCTTTGCCATCTCTAGAGTTTTGTCTTTGCGAATCGTGGTCACCTTTGCCCTTGCCGAGGGTCGAATCGGTGTGTCCTTGGCGACGTCAAGCGGACCGCCAGCATCTGCCCACTCGGCCAGCATTGCAATCGTCTCGTCATCGAGGGCTTTGGAGTGTGCCAGAGGAACACCCTTTTTCGAAGCGGGCCAAGGAGGCATATATCGAGAAGTTGTCACCACGCCTAAGGCATGTGAGTACGTCGACGCGTCCTGAGCCGTGTCGAGTTTCCAGTGATGAGAGCCCATCGCGTTGGTGTTATGGCACGAGGCGCAGTTCTCTGCAAGCACTGGCATAACTTCGGATTTGAACGAGGGGGCTGACTTGACTTGCGCTGCCGTTGGCGGAGCGGTGATTTCAGTTGAGATTGATTCTTTGCTTGGATCGAGCGCAACTATTCGCAAGCTCAGCGTTACCTCGTTACCTGTGCGCAGCATCCCAGCCAATGAAATCGGCCCGATCCCATAATCAGACATCTTCACGGTGGTCGTGGCTGTTGCGAGGAGTCGATTACCTGTTTGGCGCGCTACTACCTGCCAAGTAGCTGGAAGAGTTGTCTTTTTGATGCTCAGGTTTCCTTGCATCTCAAACTCGTACTGCTCGGACTCGGCGAGTTTCTTGGGCATCCCAATGAGCTTGGCTCCGCTAAAGGTTGCGAGCGGAAAGGAGTAGGACTCAAGGTAGGCAGAACGCAGGCGCGTGTCTCGCAGAGAGTCGTCGGAGTGCAGTTGCTCTAGATCGACCACAATTTCTCCCACACGTGAGCCTTCGGGATTGACCGTGTTGAGTGCGAAGTCTCCGGCAATGCCATTTGTAGTTCCACGTGTGCGGCCAGGCTCTGAACCGACAAAGGTTTCGTCTACTTCATAGCTAGCCTCGGACTGAGACGGATCTATGCGATAGATGGCCTCATCCGAACTAGGGGTGAGCTGCGGGGCGCTGGGTGCTTGATAGCTGACATTGCGGTATTCCGGGGAGATCAGAGGTCGTACCTGGGTCCAACCGACAACGGCGATTGCAAAAAGGCTCAGCAAAGCTGCGCCACTCAGAACCTTGTGACGTTGCAGCACACCGAGCGGCCCGCTGCGAGTTGCACCTGTTCCTTCGGTGAGTCCCTCATTGGCACCGGTCTGATCCAGTGCCACAGGTAGCTCGCTGCTCTCAGCGCTGTCTATCCCTGAACTATCTTCCACTTGATCCCCTAAAGTGCGCCCAAATCTTTTGTTCAAGTTAGCCGAGAGTAGACGTGGGGTTAGAGCGGCTCGCCATGAACTTCTACTGAATTCATTCGACGCTGAATCTCTACAAAGACTGTTGTTCCGAGGATCTCTTCGAGTTCCTCGGCCAGAGACTCAATCACCTGTCGGTCGCCCACATAGGCCTCTGGCTCTTCAGTGCAGCACCAGGCCATTGAGTCTCCATCATCGCCCCAGTCTCCTCGCTGCCATGCCCGAAGATGCGCAATCTCCACTCCGGTTTCTTGCATCTCCCACTGAACTCGCACGGGTAGTTGCCAACAGACGGAGGGTTTCCAATCAAGCGCAGACTCTTCTGCAACTTCAGCAGCAAGATGCAGGGCGCATCCTGCTCCACCCGGAAAATCAGGGCGGTTCAAAAAGATGCATGCGCCATCTATGACTCTCGTATTGGATTTCGTGTCATCGCTGAAGACTCCGCCGCTTCTGGCTGCTTCGTAAAACTGAAATGATTCGGCATCCAAGTAGCCGGCCAGCATGGCCGTGGTAGCTGCCTCATCATCTACGAGTTCTGCACCCACCGAACAGCAGCCTTGGCCAAGGTCCTCGGCCGGGTGATCCAGTATCCCTTTGCAGCCTCGGCCCCAGATACAGGTCCAATTCGACTGCAGAAACGAAGCGTCTAGATGCCATTCGATCCCGCCATCAGCAATGACCTCTATCCCTGCTTCGTGTAAAGGGGTGACTTCGGCTGGAACAGCGAGATGTTGCGTTGATGATTCTGAGGGTCTGGGAGTCACGTGGCGAGATTAGGTCAGTTACTGAACCAAACTTTGGCGTTCAGGGTTTCAGCCTTGCGAGCTTGCCCACTCGCTGCTCCACGTAGATTCCGCCCAGAGGAATGACTGCAGCGAGAATAACGAACAGGGTCGTAGAAGCGTCCCATCGAAGCACTCTCCGGAGCAGCAGGGCATAGCTCAGGTACGCCAAAAAAATCACTCCGTGTACCGGCCCAATCCGGGGAACAAAATTCTGTGTTTGGCCAATCCTGTGCGCAATCGAGGCCAAGACGAGCGCCACATAGGACACTGCCTCTATCACTGCGACCACACGAAAACCAAGGAGCAGTCTCTCCTGAGAGCGACTCATGCAGATGGCACGTCAGATGGCACTAAAAAGCCCCGAGGAACTGGGGAGTAACGGTCAAGTTCGAGGTGTCGACTCCCTTATCGGCTGCCTTTTGAACAAGTTCGGCATAGAAAGCCGGATCAACGTAGGCGTCACGAGACAGGATGAAGCCGCTCCTACCAGTGGCATCGCTCACAATTGCCCATTGGTACTCAGGATCAAGATCAACGATCCAATAGTTGCCAGGAGGTGTCGCAGAATTTGACCCTGAGAACGACACATTGAGCCGAGCGTTGGTGGAATCTACGGGTACTGCAGACCCAATGACCTGAGACTGCGGACCGGCGGCACTGAAATAGCGCCCTGTGTTGACCACTTTGACGTTTCCGCTTGGCAGCAGAGAGTACTCAGCAGTTGTATTGACGAGTCCGACGGAGAAGAACTGTTTGACGCTGCCCAGTTCATACCAAGTACCCAAGTAACGACTGATGTCTACGGACTCAACAGTGGTGGTCACCGGAGCGGGCATCGGTGCACACCCCATGAGTACGGCAGCTACTGCAACAAGGGCTGGGACGATCATTTTACGGAACATGGTCAATATTCGAACAGGAACCCCAATCTGGATGCAAATACCTAGAGAAGGTATTTGTGGATGAAGGCTCCAATCACCTGCAAGCTTTGTTCTGACTCGGGGAGGATCTCCTTGGGGAAGATCTGAAACACGTGCACCATCTCGCTGTAGATATTCAGGGTGACATCGCACCCGGCTGCTCCGACTCGTCCAGCCAATGAGGCAGCATCATCAAGAAGTGGCTCATCCTCTCCTACCTCGATCAGCATCGGAGGCATACCTGAGAGGTCATCTGCCCAGAGTGGAGATGCGAGCGGAGTCGTGGGCTTTGTGTCGCCAAGGTACAAAGCGGCAAGAAGATCTAGGTCTTCAGTGTTCAAGATGGGATCGCTCAGGCTGCTGTCTAAACACGAGGGTGAGCTTTGCGTCAGGTCTACCCATGGGGACAGGCAGACAGCCGCCGCTGGCATCGGCAGCCCAGAGTCCCGAATCGCTAACAGCGTCGCCACAGTTAACCCACCACCTGCCGAGTCACCCGCAAGACACAATCGTGAAGGCTCAAATTCCAATTCCAGCAACTCGACGTATGCCGCAAGAGCATCATCTACTGCTGCAGGGAAGGGGTCCTCTGGAGCAAGTCTGTAATCCAGAGAAACGGCGCGCACTCCTGCGCTCATAGCAATTCGACCAACGACATCTCGATGGCTGTCGATCGACCCTAGGCAATAGCCGCCTCCATGGAAGTACAACACCGCAGCGTCCTCGGGAACACCTTCGGGGATCAGCCACTCAGCAGGGCGTCCGCCAAGGGCAACCAACTGCTGTTTCACTCCCTCAGGGGCTGGCATCGCCAGTGCGCCAGATGACATAGCGGCCCGTCTCTCTTCGAGAGAGCCGGTCATGATGCCAGATTCGGCCATCAGCGCAGCAATAATTTCAACTCCGGGGTGTGACATGGGCCTGATCTCTCTGAGTCTGAATGCTTGAGTGGACGGGGTGTGCTGGACGGATTGATCGTTGTGGCAACTTTGCCATAGAAGCGGGCCCGCAGTTTCTGAGTCGTTGACGCCTTCGCTGTAGCGTTTGTAGTGGCGAATCCTTGACTAGCGAGAGAGTGCGGAATACGTGACAGAACCTCAGAACGAGTCGATTCCTGCTCGCAGCAGGTACGCAGGAGACGTGATTACGGCCACAGACGATGAGATCTCTGCAGCCCT
>WLJI01000142.1 GCA_009701845.1 Actinomycetota bacterium | reverse complement strand
TTCGTCCTAGGCTTTTTCTGCGAACGAGTGAGTTTCTGTGGCAAGAAGGCCATTGTGCGCACGCCAGCCAACTAGACGCTGCTACCTACGCTGCACGGATTCTTCATGAGGTGTACGAGGACTTCATGGTGAACGTCCTTGCGATCCCAGTCTTTACCGGCCGCAAGATCCCGCAGGAGCGCTTTGCGGGTGCTACCAACACGCTGACCTGCGAGGCGATGATGCGAGACGGTAAGGCCTTGCAGATGGGAACGAGTCACGAGCTGGGCCAGAACTTTGCTCGCGCATTCGACATTGGGTTCCAAGATGAAAATGGTGAGCGTCAACTCTGTTGGACAACCTCGTGGGGTGTGTCGACTCGCATGATGGGCGGCCTGATCATGGCCCATGGCGATGATGCAGGACTTCGAGTCCCACCAAGGGTGGCTGCAGTCCAAGCAGTTGTCCTTGTTGTTAAGGACGAAGATGGATCCGTAACGCAGGTTGCTCGTGACCTGTTAGACGGACTCACACAAGCTGGAGTTCGCGCCCGCATTGATGCTCAGGTTGCAACTGGCTTTGGGCGACGCGCCACTGACTGGGAGCTCAAAGGCGTTCCCTTGCGGATCGAGGTAGGCCCGCGGGACCTTGGAGAGGGTCGCGTGGTGATCGCCCGAAGAGATACCGGCGAGAAGGTGCCGTGCGAGTTGGGCGATCTCAGTCGACGAGCCGCTTCGATGCTCGAAGAGATTCAGGTTGGCATGCTTGAGCAGGCCCTTGCGGATCGAAGCGCCCGCACTGTCGATGTTGTCACTCTTGGCGAAGCACGTGAGGCGGCAAGCACGGGATTTGCGAGAATCCCTTGGGCGGCACTTGCCGACGGAGGGATAGAGCAGCTTGGAAAAGACGCTATTACCGTGCGTTGCTTGCAAAGTGCGGATGGTGGCCTTCCGCAGTCTGACGATGAACCCGGGGCGATGGCCCTAGTTGCTCGCTCATACTGATTCTTCTTCGTTCCTGCTGAAAGGTAGCGGCAGGTAGCTTCGTTTTTCTGCGGATCTTGTGTCGGTTCTACCGTTGGCACCCCTCGTTCGCCTATAGTTCATGTTTTCCGGTTGTCCGGAAGGCGTGGGCGTTGCCCGCGCCTTTTCTATGGTGCTGAAAAGTAGGAGCGCCTGACAGTTGGGATGAGGTAGCCCTCGTCTTTGCTGCGGTCGGGCGGAACGCGTTATACGACAAGATTCCCTACTTCATCGCAGTCCCGGACAGATTGGAGAACAAGATGAGTGCACAAGCGGAGCGCCTTGGCGTTCTCATCGCTCCGGTCCTAGCGGAGCTTGAGCTCACCCTGTACGACCTGGATTACTCCGGCGGCAATCTGCGAGTTCTGATTGATCGTCCTGGCGGAATTGACCTTGGGGCAATTACCCAGGCGACTCGGCAGATCTCGAACCTTTTAGATGAAGCAGACATCATCTCGAGTGCCTACACATTGGAAGTCTCTAGCCCTGGCTTAGAGCGAAATCTACGAACTCCAGCGCACTTCGCTGGGGCTATTGGCCGTGAAGTGAAGATCAAGACTCGCCCATCAGTAGCGGGGGAGCGTCGAGTAGATGGGGCGCTGATTGCCTCTGATGACACCACCTGCGAGGTGCAGTTTGTCGACGGCACAAGCAGGGTTTTGCAGCTGAGCGATATTGAGCGTGCGCGCACTCACTTTGTTGGTGATGCAGCACCCAAGCCCGGCAAGGGGTCTCGTCCGGGAAGCCCATCAAAGTCTAAGAAGTCCGGCAGCCCAGCGAAGAAGCCAGGCACTACGTCGAAGAAGTCACGCGATCCAGCGGCATCAGCAGAGGAAACCTGATGGATACACGCGTTCTATCCCAAAAGTTCACAACCCAAAAGTTCACAACCCAGAGTGAGGCAGTCTCATGAGCTCAGAAATGAATGAAGCGCTACAAGCACTAGCAACCGAGCGAAACATCTCGGTAGATACGTTGTATTCGGCATTGGCCGAAGCGCTCACGACGGCCTACAAGAAGCAGCCCGATGCACTTGGGTTTGCCTGGGTGAGTATTGACACCGAGACCTTTGAAATCAGAGTGTTTGCTCAAGAGGTTGATGAGGACGGCGAGCCCTATGGCGAGGAGTTTGACGTTACGCCTGATGACTTCGGCCGTATTGCAGCCACGACAACCAGACAGGTCATGACGCAAAGAATCCGTGAGGCGGAGCGTGAGCAGAAGTACGAGGAGTATGCAGGTAGAGAGGGTGACATTGTCACGGGAATCATCCAGCAGTCCGACTCTCGGTACACGCTTTTGGACCTTGGCCGAGTAGAGGCGCTACTGCCACAATCAGAGCAGGTCAACTACGAGCGGCCCGAGCCAGGAGACCGAGTCAAGGCCTATATCGTCGAGGTTCGTCGTACCGCAAAGGGCCCGCAGATTGTCGTGTCAAGAACACACCCGGGCTTGATCAAGCGACTCTTTGAACTTGAAGTTCCCGAAATCGCAGAAGGCGTAGTCGAAATCAAAGCATGCGCACGTGAACCCGGTCACAGAACCAAGATCGCTGTGTGGTCGAACGATCAAAACGTCGACCCTGTTGGCTCTTGCGTTGGGGCCAGAGGTGCCCGTGTTCGCATGGTGGTGACCGAACTCAAGGGAGAAAAGATCGACATCGTTCCATTCTCTGACGATCCGGCCGACTTTGTGATGAAGGCGTTGCAGCCTGCAAAGGTAAAGGAAGTACGAATCGACTTTGAAAAGCGCGTTGCTGACGTGATTGTTCCTGACTTTCAGCTGTCGCTCGCTATTGGCAAGGAGGGCCAGAATGCCCGCCTGGCAACTCGACTCACAGGCTTTCGAGTGGATATTCGTAGCGAGTCAGATGTAGCCGAGCAAGAGGCCTACGAGCGCACATATGCCAATGATTCTTACGCCGACGGCGAGTGGATTGTTAGTGCTGAGGGCGAACAGCTCTGGAAGCCAGCCGACGGAAGTGCTCCCATGACGATTGCGGAATGGGAGGAAATGCAAAATCGTGACTCTCCTCCAGAGCTTGAAGCCGCCGAACTAGCTCAAGAGCTAGAGATTGAACTTGTGGAAGAGGCAGTCGAAGAAGTCCTTGATGCCGAGATCGCTGAGGCTATCGAAGAGGTGACTGAACTCATCGCAGAACTCGAAGTAGACGAAGAAGAAGCGGAACTAGATGAGATAGCTGAGCTGTCTGATCCAGATGCCGATTCCGCTACCTCAGATACTGCGCCCGAGGCCTGATGTAGGCAGTAAACCCACGGTGAGGGTCTGCTAAGGCTGAGAGTTGGGCACCTCTTGGCTGAGATTCTCTTATGCGGTTCGTGCCGGGCTGCGATCCGTGAAAGAATAGCTACTTGTCGGCAGCGTCCGGCACCCCGAACCCGCGCGAGCCTAAGCAGGCTCGCAGGCGGGAACTTCGCCGGATCACCCGGCGAGCATTACTTCACAGAACGAACGGAACGTCTTGGCAAAGCAACGAGTGCACGAGCTAGCAAAAGAGCTCGGTCTCACCAACAAAGAGTGCATGGACATCTGCGACGCGCTCGGATACGGCGTGAAGAGTCACTCCTCCTCGCTAGACGATGCCTACGCCGACGGTGTGCGTCGCAGGGCCAAGAGAGATGGCCTGATTCGGGAACAGCAGCCCGAAGAGCCAGAGACAGTGAAGAAGGCTCCAGCAAAGAAGGCCGCTGCGAAGAAGGCACCAGCCAAGAAAGCCCCTGCCAAGAAAGCCGCTGCTAAAAAGGAAGCGGATTCAGAAGCGACTGAAGCCACGCAAGTAGCGGCGTCAGAGACTGACACCGACGCTGACACGCAGGCCTCAACCCCTGCGCTCAAGCCTTCAGCTGCAAAGGCGCCTCAGGCTGAGGTGTCAGAGACTTCCCCTGCACGGCCTAGCCAAGAGCCTGCTACTGCGATATCGGATACATCTTCTGCAGCGCCAGCGGCGACACCTTCGGCTACGCCTCGCAAAGTCATTTCTTCAAAGCCGACTCCCACGCGTCCTGCACCTGCGGTAGCACCCGCTCCGGCGGCGCCAGCGGCTGCTCAACCCACTGCTGAGCCTGCCAAAGAGGCGGCGAAGTCACCTTCAGAAGCGTCACCCGCAGCTGAGTCGACCACAGCAGAGCCAACCACAGCAGAGCCAACCACAGCGCTCCCAACGCCAGCACAGCCAGCGGCCGAAGCGCCAACCGCAGACAAGAGTGCAGTAGACCAGCCTGAGAAGTCAGCGGAGGCGGCTCAGCCCGCAGCTGCTAGTGGCAGCGACCCAGCAGCTAGCTCCGGGCCGCCAGTATCGAGTAGCGGAAAGCTCATTCCGCCCCCTCCGGGTCCACCGCGATCTCTCACAGGAAAACCGATTCCGCCGCCACCAGGGCTTGGTGGCAGGGGGCCTGCTCCTGCTGGACGTGGACCAGGAGGTCCAGGGCGAACAGCGGGCGATTCAAACAGGGGAGGATCCTCGGCTCCATCCGGAGGTGGCTTCAATCGTCCTTCCGGCGGCGGGTTTGCAGGGCCTGGCGGAGCGCCAGGCGGAGGCCCCGGTGGAGGCCCAGGTGGAGCACCAGGTGGAGGTCGCCCAGGTGGCGGTCGCCCAGGCGGTCCACAGCAGCGGCCACCAAGGCGTAAGGGACGCCGGCGCCGCAACCGTGAAGAACTCCAGCCAATGGATATTCCTACCTATACGCCTGCTAGCGCTCCGGTGCCAGAAGGCGTAGTGGTGATCGAGCGAGGCTCGACACCTCAGGATTTGAGCGCAAGGCTCAACCGCACGGCTGCCGATGTGGTGCGTTTCTTGCTGCAACAGGGCGAGATGGTGACGGCAACTCAGTCGCTTCCCGATGAGATGATCGAGCTCTTCGCTGCCGAAGTCGGAGCTGAGATCTCTCTCGTCGACCTTGGTCAGGAGCAAGAAGTAGAGCTTCAGAAGGTTCTCGAGGTCCCAGAGGACGACGAAGAGAATTACGAATCTTGGCCAACTCGCGCCCCAGTCATCACCGTGATGGGTCACGTCGATCATGGTAAGACCAAGCTGCTTGACAAGATTCGCAATGCGAACGTGGTGGCTGGCGAAGCCGGTGGCATCACGCAGCATATTGGTGCGTATCAGGTTGAGAAGAACGGCAAATCACTGACATTTATCGATACTCCGGGTCACGAGGCGTTCACTGCCATGCGTGCTCGCGGTGCCGAGGCAACAGATATCGTGGTGCTTGTCGTTGCTGCAGATGACGGTGTCATGCCGCAGACGATTGAGGCGATTGCTCACGCTCGTGCAGCTGAAGTGCCCATCGTTGTTGCAATGAACAAGATCGACCGAGAGGGTGCCGATCCAAATCGAGTCTTGCAGCAGCTTGCAGAACATGAGCTTGTGCCAGAGTCTTGGGGCGGTGACACCGTAGTTGTTGAGGTGTCGGCACTTGTAGGTACCGGTATTGATGAGCTTCTTGACACTCTTTTGCTGGTAGCAGAGGTCGAGGACCTTCGCGGAAGCCCCGTTGGTCGAGCTCGAGGTGTGGTTCTAGAGGCTCACCTAGACATCGGACGAGGGCCAGTTGCGTCAGTATTGGTGCAGCACGGAACCTTGCATGTTGGAGACCCACTCGTTGCTGGTCCTGCGTGGGGACGCATTCGCGCCCTCATCAACGACCATGGCGAGCAGCTCAAAGAGGCGCAACCTGGCACACCGGTAGAAGTACTCGGGTTGTCCGATATTGCATTTGCTGGCGACGATTTTATTGTTGCGCCCGACGAGCGCAAAGCGCGCTCGGTAGCAGAGACACGGGAGCGTTGGCACCGTGAGGCTGCTCGCGGTCGAGACTCCTCGGTGAGTTTGCAGGGTGCACGACTTGAAGACATTTTTGCTCAGATCCAAGCTGGTGAGCAGACAAATCTCAATCTCATCGTGAAGGCAGATGCTCAGGGTTCGCTCGAGGCACTCACTGAAAGTCTGCATAAGCTCGAGCGACCCGAGGTCAAGGTTGCCTTTGTGCTCCGCGGCGTGGGCGGTATCTCTGAGTCAGATATAGCCCTTGCTGCAACCTCCGAAGCCACGTTGATCGGGTTCAATGTGCGCCCGAGCCGGCAGGCCCGAGACCTAGCTGCAGCCGAAGGCGTAGAGATCCGCACCTACGAGGTCATTTACAAGCTGCTCGAAGAGGTAGAGGCTGCCATGATCGGCATGCTCGAGCCTGAGTACGAAGAGATCGTAACCGGTGATGCCGAGGTACGAGAGGTCTTCAAGGTGCCAAAGATCGGGTCTGTGGCCGGCTGCTTAGTGCAGTCTGGTGTGATCACGAGAAACTCGAAGGTGCGCTTCTTGAGAGATGGAAACATCTTGTGGAAGGGCGAGGTCAGCTCACTGCGTCGCTTTAAAGATGATGTTCGTGAAGTCTCCTCAGGTTATGAGTGTGGTATCGGCCTTTCAGACTTCCAAGATTTGAAGTCCGGCGACATCATCGAGACCTTTGAGCTCAAAGAGATTCCCCGCACCTAGGTGCTGCGAATACACCTCGGCTAGCTAGCTGTACGACCTGCTTGTGCAAAGCCTGGTTTGCGCGCCCTAGAGAGTTGAGCAATCTCGAAGCCTGATCCAGGCTGAGCAATCGCGAGGCCTGATCCAGGCTGACACAGACCGGCCGGCAGGAAGACAGTGCGCCATGAAAAGCTAAGAACCCCGCTGGCCGAAGCAAGCGGGGTTCTTAGATGAACGGATTACCTATCGGCTCGGCAGTGCCGAG
>WLJI01000141.1 GCA_009701845.1 Actinomycetota bacterium | reverse complement strand
CGGCCAGAAGCAGGGTGCTCAGGGCGGTCAGCGTCAGGGCGGCCAGAAGCAGGGTGGTCAGGGCGGTCAGCGTCAGGGCGGCCAGAAGCAGGGTGGTCAGGGCGGTCAGCGTCAGGGCGGCCAGAAACAGGGCAACCGGCCGAAGCCAGTCGAAGCCGTACTCCTTGACGAAGATCCACTTCAACTAGATGAAAAGACCATGAAGCAGCGTGGCGGTAAAAGCCGCAACGGGCGTGCCGTTGGTCGATTCCAGATGAATGTGCAAGTACGCGGAGAGGCCACGCAGATAGCGATTCTTGAGGGCCGGTCACTTGTTGAGCATTACGTCTCAAAGCCAACTGATGACACCACGCAGATTCACGGCAACATTTACATTGGCAAGGTAGAGAATGTGCTTCCTGGAATGGAGGCAGCGTTTATTGACATTGCAACACCCAAAAACGCCGTGCTCTATAGAAGTGACGTGGTCCACGATGCTTCAGAACTAGATAAGCGGGCCGACCCGCCACGCATCGAAGATGTTTTGAAGTCAAAGCAGTTGATTGTGTGTCAGGTCACGAAGAATCCAATCGCTCACAAGGGCGCCAGACTGACTCAAGAGGTTTCGCTCCCAGGGCGATTCGTAGTGCTCGTTCCCAACTCAAGCACCTTCGGAATCTCGAAGCGATTGCCAGATGACGAGCGCAAGCGCCTGCGGCAACTACTCGATCGTGTGAAGCCCAAACAGCATGGTGTGATTGTTCGTACCGCCGCAGAGGGAGTGACCGCCGAGGAACTTGAGCGAGATGTTGCTCGGCTAGTGAAGCAGTGGGATCGCATCTCTGAACTAGCAGCCAAGCAGAATCGCCCGGGCTTGTTGTACCGAGAGCCAGAATTGGCAGTTCGCTTCATTCGAGAGGAATTCAGCGCCGAGTATCGCGCCGTTGTGATCGATGATGAAGCTCTGTATGCAGATGTGAAGGAATACGTCGAGGCCGTAGCGCCAGCGCTTGCTGAGCGCGTGCAGTTCTATGACCGCAAAGCAGAGCCGCTGCCAATTTTTGAGCGCTTCCACGTGATGGAGCAGCTTGCTAAGGCCGTTGACCGCAAGGTTTGGTTGCCCTCTGGTGGGTCGCTCATCATTGAAGCCACCGAGGCTCTTACGGTCATAGACGTCAACACCGGCAGAAACGTTGGATCTTCAAATCTTGAGGAGACCGTTTTTCGCAACAACCTTGAGGCCGCAGAAGAAATCGCTCGACAGCTGCGTCTTCGAGATATTGGCGGCATCATTGTGATCGACTTTATTGACATGGAGATCAAAGAGAACCGTGACCAAGTTGGCCGCCAGTTCCGCGAGGCGCTGAGCCGGGATAAAACCCGTACACAGGTGTTTGCTATCTCTGAGCTGGGTCTCGTTGAAATGACCAGAAAGCGCATTGGAGAAGGGCTTTTGGAGTCTGTCTCGACTATCTGTGAGCCATGTGAAGGCCGTGGAGTGCTGCTCGCTTCTGAGTTCTTGTCCTAGCGACGGATTGCTCAACGTGCATTTAGTACCTCAACTCAAGTAGAGTCAGCAACCGTATGTATGCAGTCGTGAAGTCCGGTGGAAAGCAATATCGTGTCGAGCAGGGCCAGCGCCTGCGTGTTGAGCGCTTGGGTGCGCCAGAGAGCGAGGTTGAGCTCCGTCCTGTGATGTTGGTGGATGGCGATACTGTGCTTGCCACCCCAGAGGAGCTCAAGGGAGCCACGGTTTCTGCTCGTGTGGTTGAAGAGGTCCGAGGACCCAAGATCAACGCCTTTACCTATAAGAACAAGTCCAATAACCGTCGTCGATGGGGTCATCGCCAGACGTACTCGGCAATCGAGATCACCGGAATCTCTCGAGGCTAAGGGCACTGTCCCTTACACCCTCGGTTCGGTACCTCCAAGCTAGGAAGAGAAAGCACTCATGTCGAAGACCAAAGGTGGCGGTTCTACAAGGAACGGCCGTGATTCCGAAAGTAAGCGCCTAGGCGTCAAAGTGTTTGACGGTGGCGTGGTTCATGCCGGAGCCATCATCGTGCGTCAGCGCGGAACCAGAATTCACCCCGGAGAGAACGTCGGAATCGGCGGGGACGACACCCTGTTTGCGCTTGCCGACGGCAAGGTGAAGTTCGGTTCACGTCGTAATCGCAAGATCGTGAACGTCTTTCCTGCAGCTGAGTAACTCTTCTGCGGGCTAGAGAATGCCCACAGGTAAGTCGTTGCTGTTCCAACCCAAGAGTTGTTGAGCCTGCGCAAATGCATAGCGGTCTGTCATGCCGCCTACATACGTGACCGCCTGGGCTAGCGCAGCGGCTGAGTCTGCTTCGATAGGTGCTGTCGGTGTTTGAGATCCTTGGGAAGCAAGCCCCAGCAGAGCCGAGGGCTGCGACCCATGATGCTCAACAAGTGCCCGAAGAATGCGAATGACGGTTGCCGACTGAGCGAGAGACTCTGCGCGCATATAGATCTGTTCGTAGTTGAATTTTCTGAACTCCGCTAATGCCTCAGCGAGGGAGTCAGTCATCCCGATCTGTCCGGTTTCTCTTGCAGCTTGGACCATTGCAGAGATGAAGGCACTCAGTTGTTGGCTGCGGCGCTCGCCACAACGCTCGCGTACAAGATCCGGGAGCTGTTCAGGCATGACAATGCCAACGTGTGCCGCATCTTCGAAATCGTGACAGACATATGCGATGCGGTCTGCCCAAGACACCACCTCACCCTCGGGTGTCATTGGTGCAGGCCGTGACCACGAGTGATTGCGGATGCCGTCAAGAGTCTCAGCGCACAAGTTGAGTGGCTGCAGCACCGTGTCGGCGCCCCAGACAGCGTGATCGTAGCCACCTGGAATGTAGGGCGAGAAGGCGTCCTCGCTGGCGTGACCGCCCGGCCCGTGACCACAATCGTGGCCTAGGGCGATGGCCTCGGTGAGCGCAAGGTTGAGCCCAAGGGACCGAGAAATGGCTACGGCTACTTGTGCAACCTCGAGCGCATGCGTCAGGCGGGTTCTCTGGTGGTCTTCGGGGAACACAAATACCTGTGTTTTGCCAGAGAGGCGGCGAAAGGCAGGGCTATGAAGAATGCGGTCTCGGTCTCGTTCGAAGCAGGTTCGCTCAGGGTCTGGCTCTTCGGGCACATCTCTCGTGCCGGCACCAATTGAATACGTTGCACCGGTGACTAAGGTGAGCTCCTCGAGGTGTTCCCGTGTGGCGCGGTTCATGCGAGCAGCGATTCCGATGCGAGCCGTTGAGTCGCTATGTGCCAGGCGAACGGGCGCCTCTCCTAGATGGTGACCGCCCATCGTGGAAGCCCACACGGCAGTGCGGTCCTCTGGTTCTGCGTTCTTATTTGGGACCGAATTGTTCACATCCCCATAATAGAAGCCCGATGGGACAGTCCAAGCGGGCGATTCTCAAGCTGCATGACGGGACTGGTGCTGACTAGTTCTATCCTTACTGCGTGTCGAACTTTGTGGATGAGTGTGGTCTAAACGTCAAAGGCGGAGACGGAGGTGCCGGGTGTACTTCGTTCCGCCGTGAGGCACACGTTGCCATGGGCGGTCCAGATGGCGGTGACGGGGGATCTGGCGGAGACGTGTGGCTTGTTGCCGACCGAAACGTTGCATCGCTGTTGTCGTTTCGAGACCACCCGCACCGCAAGGCAACGAACGGATCGCACGGCTCGGGCAAGAAGAAGCACGGCCATGGTGGGGATGACCTGTATGTGCACGTGCCTATCGGAACCACGGTCAAGGACCGTGATGGAGAGATCCTTGCAGACCTTGTCCACGATCGGGATCGCTGGCTCGCTGCCGAAGGTGGCATCGGCGGAAAAGGCAATGCCAAGTTCTTGTCTAATAAGCGCCGAGCCCCAGGTTTTGCAGAGCAGGGTGAAGTAGGCCAAGAGCGCTGGATGTGGCTTGAACTCAAGCTCATGGCCGATGTTGCACTCGTTGGCTTTCCAAATGTTGGTAAATCCACGCTCATTTCACGGATCTCGGCTGCTCGCCCAAAGATTGCCGACTACCCCTTCACCACGTTGGTTCCCAACCTAGGGGTGGTTCGCATCAATGAAGGCAATGGGGTCGCCTTCGAGATGGTTGTTGCCGATATCCCTGGTTTGATCGAGGGTGCAGCAGAAGGTCGAGGGTTAGGACATCAGTTTCTGCGACATATTGAGCGAGCTAGAGCGCTTGTGCTGCTGCTCGATCTTTCTCCGCTAGCGGAGCGCTCACCAGAAGAACAAGAGCGGGTTTTGCTTTCCGAACTCGAGAGCTACCGCCCAGAGATGTTGGATCGCCCCCGAGTTCGCATTGGATCTCGTGCCGATATGGCCGAGGGTGAGCAGGCCGCGCAGTTTGATGGCCTGAGCGTCTCAGCAATCACTGGAGCGGGAGTACCCCAACTGCTCGGACTGCTTCGCCAGGCAGTAGAAACTGCTCGTGCAAATGAGCCTGAATCAGATGGCTTTGTTACTTTGCGACCTGTTGCGGAAGGTATCAAGATCGCTCGAAGAGACGACGGTAGCTTCGAGGTGATCGGCCGTGAAGCCACGCGTGCGGTCGGGTTATCTGACATGACCAACTCCGAGGCGCTTGATGTGGCTCGAGAGCGACTCACCAAGCTCGGAGTAGATCGCGCACTAGCGCGAGCTGGTGCGCGCAACGGAGATGTTGTTCATATTGCGAAGTTCAGCTTCGATTACGAGTCGGACGACACTCTCGAGGTGCAACCATTTGATGATGCAGCACCCGTTGCTCGGCATCGACGAAATCGTGAGGCGCATACGGGTAATTGGCTTGAGGAGGACCCACCCGCAGATCTTGAGGCTGAAGATCTTGAGGCTGAAGATCTTGGGGACGCAGAGCCAGACGTTGATTCAGAAACTGAAGTGATCTACGTGCAAAGAGGGCAGAGCGAAACATGAGGCTGGTTGTCAAGATTGGCTCCTCAAGCCTCACTGACGACGACGGGGCAATTGCTTCGGAGTCCATTCACAAACTCAGTGTTGAGCTCTCGGAACTACGCGCTGCCGGCCACGAGGTGGTCGTTGTCTCTTCAGGTGCAGTGGCATCTGGCTTGCCCGTAATGGGATTCGATGCTGCCTCGCGACCCACTGATTCGACAACGCTGCAAGCTGTGTCGGCAGTTGGACAGGCCCGGCTGATGCAGACTTGGAATGAGCAACTTGCAGGGCAAGGACTCGTTGCAGGGCAAGTTCTTCTGGCTCCACATGATTTCATGGTGCGAGCGCAGTACCTTTTTGCACGCAGCACTTTGGAGCGGCTCATCGAACTCGGTGTCATCCCTGTGGTCAATGAAAATGATGCCGTTGCCGATGATGAGATCCGATTTGGTGACAATGACCGCATCGCAGCCCTCGTTGCTCATCTCATCTCTGCAGATCTACTCGTCCTCCTAACAGATATGCCCGGGCTGATGGATGCAGACCCGCGCAGCTCAGGTCAGGCCACGCTCATCGAAGAGATCATTCAAATTGATCATGAACTCGAACTCCTTGCAGGTGGGGCGGGGACTGCTCGAGGGAGTGGCGGAATGGCTTCGAAATTGTCGGCTGCAAAGATTGCTGCTTGGTCGGGAGTGCGGACCGTTATTGCAGCAGCAACACGCCCAAGGGTGCTTCTCGATGCAGTAGATCAGGTTCCTGGAGTGGGCACGACCGTGCTCGCCCGGGACAATCAACTGTCTGCGCGCAAGCTCTGGATTGCGTTTGCTCTTCCCTCTTCTGGCCGCATCGTGATTGATGCTGGTGCAGTACGAGCTTTGAGTGCGGGGGGAGTCTCGCTGCTTGCAGCGGGAGTCACTGAGGTGCACGGAAACTTTGAGGCACTCAACGCAGTCGAGATTGTGGATGAAGCGGGCAATGTGATTGCCAAGGGGCTGACAGGTCTGAGTGCTCATTCCGTTCAGGAACTTGCTGGTCGGAGATCCTCTGACATGTCAGAGCGTTCGGGCGAGATTGTTCACTGCGATGACCTGGTCATCTTGCCCAAACCGTGATCTTGCCGAAACCGTAATTCTGGTTCAGTCGGGCGTACCACATCGGGTAGTCGGGATCGCCGCTAGGCCGGGGGAGTGTCGCCGGTTGACGTTGCGGTTTGCCCTTCTTGTGGGGCTGCCTCATCCGCTGAGCCAGCTTCGGCCGCTGCAGTGTCTGTAATTCCGAGTTGTGAACGGATCTCCGAGAGACGAGCCTGAGCCTCGAAGTTGACCGAGGCCTGCTCTACCTCAAGCATCTTGGACTCAACAGACATTCCCTGAATCTCTGAGGTTCCTTTGGCCTTGGCGTAACGAGTCTCGATCTTTTCTCTGACCTCATCAAGGGTGGGAACATCCTCGCCGACCTGCTCGGTCAGCGAAGACATTGCCGTGTTCATCTGCTCTTGCATCTTGGCTTGGTCAAGTTGCGACAGGAGTTTCTGCTTCTCTGCAAGCTTTTGCTGAAGGACTCGCGAGTTCTGCTGTACAGCGGCTTTGGCCTGATCAGAGGCCTGAGCAGACTGAAGAGCAAGTTCTTTCAGAGTCGCAGCTTCAGACTCTTTAGAGATGAGTTGATTGGCAAAGGTTTCGGCGGCAATGAGGAACTCGGAAGCTTTGGCCTCGTCTCCGCTCTTAGATGCCTCGTCAGCCATGATGACCGCTTGTTGTGCGTTGCGGTTGAGCTTCTCTAGCTCATCGAGCACCTTTGCCAAGCGCATCTCTGTTTGCTTCTGATTGGCAATGACATTTGCCGCCTGCTCCTTGAGGCGGCGATGTTGTTCATGTGCTTCGGTGAT
>WLJI01000140.1 GCA_009701845.1 Actinomycetota bacterium | reverse complement strand
GAGGTTTAGGTACACATCAAAGAATTCGGGGCGTAGCTGCAAGGTGCCCATATGCGAATCCAAGTGAGTCACATCAATGCCCCACTCAATGGCCCGCTCAATCTGGGCACGTAGTTCTCGGTGCACCTCGTCAAGGTCGGCGTGGTCCCAAACATCAAGAATCGTGCGTGGAAAACCGCCTCCGCCGCCAAGCAACGAGGGCGCTTGGGTGACGGGCCCCCATCGGTAGAGCTCAAACTCCGAGTTGAGCGTCAGGTGAACGCCGATGTCCTCACCTTGGTAGTTCGATGCGGCCTCTCTTGCCCACGGGCAGGGCACCATCAACGTTGCAGAGGTTGCCATTCCGTTGCGAAGTGCTCGGTAGACCCCCTCATTTGCCGAGTGGCACATGCCTAGATCGTCACAATTGATAATGAGTAGGCGGGCATCGGGGGCATATCCGAGTTGTTCTACAAGGGAGCTCACAGGGGTGACGCTAGCTCGGTCTGAGCATCGTGAGGTCTCGAGAGTAGATCTGCGAGACACGCCCTGAACGTGCGTCGCATGCAGCCACAAGTGGCGAGAGCAGCGACCCACCCAGAATTTCGGCCGACTTCATGCCGGCGATAGACAAGTCGGCGCGGATCACGCCGAGGAGTGCTGCAAGAAGTTGAGCCTGATCAGCATGCTCAACATCAGGAGCCACGCGTCTGTCCCAGGTTGCTGCCAACACAACGGGGCCGATCACACCGAGGCGACCAACCGAATGCGCTGCTACCCCCAAGATGTCGCGCCCAGCAGAGCGCTGAGCGAGCACCGATGTTCCTGCGCTTGTTGCTCTCTCGAAGCTCTCGAGATCTGAGGGAGCATTCCGCTGAACAAATTGCAAGACATCTTGAATCTGCTCCTCGGACTCGACGCGAGCGACCTGAACGCCGGGCGGGCTTGGCAGCCGAGCGGTCTGCACCGTAGGGCAGACAAAGTCAACTATCAGTCCCTCGGACTCATACTCAAGAGACTCAGCTAGGCAGAGCGCAGCGGTCCACCGCAGGTCCACTCCACTAAAAAGGCCCACTGTGCCCTCGCCGCCAATGCGAATCTCGTGTGCGCCGTGATCCCGTGCCCATCCTTCACCCGCTTGAATCAGCGAGCGTGCAAGTCCTCGGCGCCGCCGGCTGGGATGGGTCACCACAAGTTCGACGCGAGCCGAGCGAGCCTTACCCACAGAACCGAGGACCTCCTCGTCAAGAATCCGCAGAACCACGCAGGCCGTGCCATCGGCTGTTCCGAATACCGCCCTCAACGGAGCGTCATCCGAAGGAAAACACATCTCAAGATCGTCTTCAGTCAGTGAGACCAGATCAATGCCAACATCACAGAGAGATACCAGTGCAGCGAGTTGGCTCAGCTCCCAAACTCGAAGCTCAGCACCTGAAAGCTGCGGCTCTGACACTTCCGGGAGGTGTGGCGAATTCACGCGGTCACTGGCGCCCCGGGATGCCAGCAAATAAGTCGCTCTCTGGCAACTCAGATTCTACGAGCGACTGAGCGAGCACATAATCGTCAAACGGATGCACGCTCCGGGCTACCTCGGTGGGTAGCCCAAACCAGAATTTCTCGTTTGGGTCAACCTGTGTTGCATGAGCTAGCAGACCCTGCTCTCTCACCTCATAGAACTCGGAGATTTCGACGCGAGTGGTAATTCGGTCGGCTGATTCCATGGCCTCAATCCGTTCGATCCACTCGCCACCAAATGGGGACTCAAGGCCAAGTTCCAGATACTTGCCGTGCAAGGCTTGAATTCGCTCCTTCGACCATTCGGTGTAATACAGCTTGAGCGGCTGCCACGGCTCGCCGGCGTCGGTATACCACTCAGCGTCACCAGCACGGGCAAAAGCGGGCAAGGTGATCTCATGAACCTTGAGATGATCCGGGTGCGCATAATGCTGCTGATCATCTCCGTAGGTAACAATGACCTGCGGTCGATCTCGACGAATGATCCGAACGAGTCGCTCCACTGCTTCATCAAGGGGCGCGTTCCAAAAATTGTCTGGCCGAGTATTTGTCTCACTGTCGGCCATGCCCGAGTCGTGATACCCGAGCATTTCTACAGTCTCGTAGCCGATTATTTCAGCCGCTGTGTTGAGTTCTGCTACTCGTACCTTCGCTAGGTTGTCGCGAACCTCTGGGCGATCCATCGCCGGGTTCAGAATGTCTCCAGCCTCGCCCCCGGTACAGCACACCAGAGTGGCCAAGATTCCCTCTGAGCGGTATTTGGCGATACTCGGTGCACCTTTGGATGACTCGTCATCGGGGTGAGCATGAACAGTGAGGAGTCGAAGCTGATCGGAGGCAGTCACGCTGTTCAGGTTAGTGGGCAGTCTGGCGGTTTTCAGACAGGCCACGAACTAGCGAGGCCTCGTGCAAATCAGCGAGACGCTCCGCTGCGTGATTTGGAAAGCGGCACCAGGGCGAACTCCCCAGTTGGGTCGTCCTCGTCTTCCACCACAGCCCATCCGCACAGCTCGGCCAAACGCGTTCGGCCCTCTTGCGGACCAGACGCGATGAGTTCATCAAGTGGTTGGATAACGACCGATCCACGAGGTCGATAGATGTAACGATGATCACGCCTCACCGCTAGCACATGAAAACCGGGCTCAATATCGAGTTGCAGTTCGGCCAAGCTGCAGTCCGCTACTGCTGAATCAGCTGCTACTGGGACCTGTGTTGCGACAACGTCTGCTTCGCCGAGAGCGAGCTTCACAATCGGATGAAATCCTCGATCGTCGGTAATCAGCCACACCATTTGCGCCGCTTGATCCCCTAGTTCCTCTGCCGCTGAGGCCAGTTGGAGCAAGCCGCGCAGCGGAGCTGGATCTACATCTTTCTTGGCAGCTCGTAGCACCCAGAGCTGAAGATGGTCTTTCATCTCATCAAGGCGTTCAGCTAAATGTCGCACCTGTGTGGCAAGGCCATTGTCTCGAAGTGCCAACGCTGAGTAGGCAAGCCCAACGGCTGCTTCAGATGTGTTCTTCATCTCGACGAGCACATCAACGGCGCGGTCAAGGTCTGTGAGTGCTCCGGCTGGGGCGCTCAACGGTGGGTCCCAGGTCGGGGCCGCTGCGAGTTCGTGCAGGCGCACAATTCCCGCAGGAGACCCTCGCAAGAACAACACATCGCCCGGGATCACAACAAAGTCACCGTCGATCTCGTCGATCATCCAAGAACGGTCACGCCGAATGGCCACCACGCGCATGCCGCACTGAATAGTGATTTCAAGGTCCTTGAGAGGGCGATTTGCCATATGTGAACCCTCACGAATCCACACTCGGTGAGACACCTCTTCGGCATTTGATAAGTCGCCGATCAGTTCGTTCGGAATACCCAACCGATGCGTCACAATTCGAGTGACGTCCACGGCAGCATTTGCAATGCTCTCGATCGCCGAGATGATTTGCAGCACCGAGGCCATGCCTTCTGCCTCGGCAGGGCGCCGCACTGCCATGATGCACACCGCCCTCATGTCTTGCACAAGATCGTTCATGCGCTCTTCGAGTTCAGCGACCTCATCGGCCATGCCGGGATCGTTGAAATACACAGCCGCGTAGGCCAAGTCGACCATGATCTCCGAGGTGTCTTTTGCCTCGGCGAGCATGGCCCGCAAACTTCGGGGTCGGTCATCCATAAGAAGTTCTTTTAGAATAGGCGCTCTTGGCGCTGAGATGACTCTTCTTGCCCATTTCCGAGCAATTGGGCTGCTAGATGACCACTGCGAGTTGACGGGACTCGGCTACTAGGTGGCCTTGTGCGTCGAAGATCTGCCCATGCTCAATCAGGTAACCATCCTGAGATAATGGACTTTCAAACAAAACAAAACAGAACCCATACGGGTCAGCCGGGAGCCCCCTGAAGTGAATCGTCAAGTCGATGGTTGGTATCAGCAGCGGCTCTCGAACCCGGCTAAAGATGGGCGGCAACCAAGCATCAGTCATGGCAGCAAGAGCAATCGCATCAATTGCCTCGCCGCCGGTGGGCCGAAGCCACCCACCGGTTCGAGCCACTGATTCACCCGAGGCCAACGGTTGAAACGGGTGCTCGCCAATCACCCAACGTTGCTCATAGTGGCCGCGCATCGGTACGTCACGATCTGGGTCGAGATCTTCCGTAGCGATGCTGTCCGCAGTCGGTACAGCACTTCCATCGGGAAGCCGTGGCAAGCCTGGGAGTTCATTGAAGCTGAGCGAAGATTCACGATTCTGTGCAAGTACGGCAAGGGCAACCACGAGCAACACGCCATCTTGAGTCATCCGTGCCGACACGTTCGACACAGTTCGCCCGACGCGTTCAACAACAACTTCGATCTCTACTGCGCCTTCTTTGGGTACTCGCAAGAACTGCAAGGTCATTGACCGCGGCGCCCTAGTTGCATCATTGACCTCTTCGCAGATGGCCCTCAAGATGATGGCTGCCACATAGCCGCCGTTCGGCCCAGAGATAATCCACCAACTCCGGTCCATCGTGGCACCGTAGAGACCCTTCCCCAGTTGAGTCACCGCGGTCTCTTGAGAGAACTTGTTCATTGGGGTACTCCAGAGAGGTTCTTCATTGGATTCATTCTGTCTCACCGGGCACCACACGAGTTGCGGCCGCTCTTTGGTCCTCAATTCTGCAACACTGCCGGTATGTGCTCGGTCGGAGCGCACAGGTGAGAGCTGAGGAGTTTGCGAAGAAATGAGCGATCAAGACACACAAGACGTATCGCTGCTAGCCGCTTCGTCGCGCACTGAGAATCTTCAGGTTCAGATCCTCGATCAGTCACCGGTGCTGTTAGAGGCCAACCCAGGGGTCGACTCAGCAGAGCAGTACGTTGCAGACGACCTTCTTCAGGAACAGTTAGCACGTCTCTTCTTGATGCCGGCCGAACCCACACAAGAGGATCGAGGACCACTCGCTGTGCGCTGGGCCTGCGAGCGTCTCGCCGCTGGCAACTCCCCGCGTGAGCTTGGTAACGCAGTCATTGCTGAGGCTGCGCGAGCCCACTCGCCGCTCAGCGATAACACCGGTCACGGCGCCGGGCCGGCCAATGTCTCCGCTCTGCTTGCTGCAGCAACCTGCTCGGTGGAACTTGCTGAGCGTCACGAGAACTCAATTCGTCAAGCTGCGGCGACAGACACCGAATCAGCGAGGGTTTCTGCCGTTCTTGTTGTTGCCTTGGCTGCAACTACCTTCGGCTCTGCGCAGCCCAAACAAGCGCTACTTCCCAATCGCCACGAGCACCCCTCAACAGCGTTGGCGGATTTTTGGCAGGCTACAAGCGAAGGGAAATCAACTCAGGCTGCTCGCAGCTGGCTGCAGCTCGCAGAGATGGACTCGACAGAAGCACACAACGCACTTCTCTCGGCAGCAGCAACCAGATTTTGCGTAGATGAGCAGCCGCTGATTTTGGCAGCGCTGCTTAGTCTCTCAACCCCGCCTAGGGAGCTTCGGCACCAACTCTTGGCTGGTGTCGTTGAGCAAATCGCAAAGCTAGAAATCGATGAGGAGCTAGCACTCGATCAGCGCATGCAAGCACAGTTTCTCGCAGAGGATGCACAGAACCGCTCACCGCAGACCGAGGGAAGACTCGAACGGGCGAGCAACGAGCGTCTCAGCGCACTCGCAACAGGAATCGCCCGCACGCCCCAAGAGCAGTTAGAACCTTTGCTGCTAGCGAGCCTAGAGGAAGGGCTCAGCCCCGAAGACCTAGCTGACACGCTGGCGCTGCTGCGGGCGGCTGCTTTTTCGGTCACAAGTAGCGGCCAGAACTCGAGCCACTCCGATCACAACCAGGCAGACTACAAGCAGGTCGAGCAGGTTGAGCATGTTGCGCTGAGGGCCTGTATCGCTGCTGATGCAGTGCGACTCTGCATGGCTACAACTCTGCCGTTGAGCCTTCGGTACGAACTCGCTTTGGCTGCGCCAACAAGCCCTGCAGCGGGCATCTTGGCTCCGTTGGCAGAGCTATGGGTCCCTCCCTTTGATAGCAGCGGATTGGCTGACACGCTGCTAGCTCTTGGCGAGGCCGACCCCGAAGCTTCAGCCGAAGCAGCAACAGCTATAGATCCGCTGGATCACGAATCTACTGATACAGCTTGGTGCGCTATCCGCCGGGCTACCGCGAGCGACTGCTCATTGCGCATGCAACGCCTAGTTCAGGTAACAGCTTTAGAGCGAGGGTTTCGAGCCTCTTCCCACCCGGCAAAGATCTGGTTTCTGTCGGCTGCCGCAAGAACCGCAGCAAACTCGCGCTTACACCGAGGTGCCTTAGCGGAACTTGCCGAAGATACTCTCAGCTAGATCAGCCAGCTTGGCCTGACAGATGCAAAATCGGTATTTGCGTGAACTAGATTATGCGCAGTTTGCTCGAGGAATTCCTTGGGCTCCTTGAAAGGGAACGATGTCACGCAACCCAATCCTGAGCGACAAGGCCTTCGGTGAAACCCCGCCTAGTCAAAACCCCAGCCCAGCACAGGAGTGGGAATCCGCCCAAGAAGGCGGCGCTGTAGCAGTTGGCCTCAAGGGACAATCTCAAGCATCAGGCACTGCGAGTCCACCAGTAACATCCGGGCGCGTGATGACCCTTGGCGGGGTGTCTGCTGCCACGCTCTTCATCTTTACGTTCCTGCTCATCGGGGCGGCCTACGGTTGGACATTGGTGACTGAGGGTGCACCGGTGCTTCGTGCAGATGGTTCCTCGGCAACTCCCGTTAGCTTCGACAGCCCTGTCTTGCTGATCGGCTGCATGCTGGGCGCATTCGCCATTGCCATGCTCACGGTTTTTAAGCCCAAACTCGCTCGATTCACGGCACTTCCGTATGGCCTTCTCGAGGGCGCCCTGCTCGGAATGATCTC
>WLJI01000014.1 GCA_009701845.1 Actinomycetota bacterium | reverse complement strand
CCTGAGAGCACTACCTCATCAGTTGCAGAGAACACGGGAACATCAATTTGCGCAGCCAAGGTTCGCAACTGAGCAACAGCAGCGGGGCGCTGCAAATCTGCGCCCACCAACATGGGATTGCGCCCCTGAGCTTTGAACCACTTGGCGAGCTTGGCTGAGTTCGTGGTCTTTCCGGAACCCTGCAAGCCTGCCATCAACACCACCGTCGGCGGCTTGGATGCGTAGGTGATACGAAGGGTTTCTCCACCCAACGTTTGAGTGAGTTCCTCGAGGACGATCTTCTTCACCTGCAGAGCAGGGTTGAGTGAGCGAGAGAGGTCTTCTCCAACGGCACGCTCGCGAATGCGTTCTTGCATCGCTTTCACCACGGCCAGATTGACGTCGGCCTCGAGCAGCGCCATGCGGATTTCCCGCAGCACTTCATCTACATCTGCTTCAGAAAGTCGACCCTTCCCACGAAGCCGCGTAAAAATTCCATCAAATCGATCGCTAAGTGACTCAAACATTTGACCCGCATCCTACCGTTCTGACGCAGGTTGACCTCAACGCTCAACCCTGAGCAAAGACTGCGTCTACAAACTCATCAGAGTTGAAGTCCACAAGGTCAACTGCTGTCTCACCAAGACCTACCAGTTTCACGGGGATGCCGAGCTCGGAACGGATTGCAAAAACGATTCCGCCTTTCGCCGATCCATCGAGCTTCGTAAGCACCACACCCGTTACCTCGGTGGCCTCGGTGAACTGACGAGCCTGCTGTAGACCGTTCTGCCCGGTGGTTGCGTCCAATACAAGCAGCACTTCGGTCACGGTACCTTCGCCCTTGTCTGCAACTCGCCTGACCTTCGAAAGTTCTTCCATCAGGTTGGTCTTGTTATGCAACCGACCTGCAGTGTCTGCAAGCACAATGTCTGCGCCTTTAGCTGCGGCAGAGGAAACGGCGTCAAAGATGACTGCTGATGGGTCGCCGCCTTCTGCTCCGCGAACCAGATCTGCACCGCATCGGTCGGCCCAGGTTCCGAGCTGTTCTGCTGCAGCAGCGCGAAAGGTGTCTCCCGCTGCCATCACCACATGGTCACCCTGATCAGTCAGTCGTTTGCCGAGTTTGCCAATGGTGGTGGTCTTCCCGACTCCGTTGACACCAACAAAGAGCCAGATGGTGGGCGCTGTGGCAGCACGACTCAGGGTCACGGGGCCAGCAAGGTCGGCCTTCATCTGGTCTTTCACTGCTCCAACGAGTTCCTCCGAGGTGGTGAGGCCTTGCTCTTTCACCGTGACGCGCACGGCATCAAGGAGCTTCTGAGTCGGACCGATTCCTACATCTGCACGAATGAGGGCCTCTTCAAGTTCGTTCCAACTCTCGGCATCGATCTGCGAACGCGAGAGAACTGATCCCAAGAAACCCGAAAACGTAGAGCGCGCCTTAGAAAGGCGCTCAAGAAAATTTGGGCGCTCTTCCTCCGCAGCTTCTGCTGCTTTGGCATCCGCATCGGCCTGTTCGGCCTGTTCAGCCGCGGCAATGTTTGCTGCCTCTTCCTCTGCGGTGAGTTCTGGCCCTGTAATTGCAATGCCCGAACCCAAGATTCCGGCAACAGGCTCAACAATTTCGATCTCTGGTCCGCCTAGAGAGTCTGGATCCTCGGCCTGTGTGCCGGCCTCACGAGGAAGCACCCCCTCTGGCGGACCCTCTAGGAGTTCGCCTTTGCTCGGGCGGCCGAGCAGAAGCGCTCCTGCGACCACAACGACGATTGCAAACAAGATGATGATGATCAAGATGGGAGACATGAGAACTTCATGCTACAAGTCCTCAGCATGCTTAGGCATCGACACCGAAGCCTAAGATTTTTGGGCGTCTCGTAGTGCTGTTCAGCACGAGATGCGCTCAAGGGCTGCGTACACGCGGCAAGCTATGTCAACCGCAGAACTGCTCCGAACTGAAAATTACGTCAGTAATTCCAGCTTGCGACGAGCAGAACATGAATCTGCCCCGTACGGTGCAACCGAACAGATCGCCACTGCGCCCACACTATTCACCCTGCGCACCAATCAACCCGCAAGAATCACCCCGCAAAAATCACCCCGAGTTACTCATCACCCAAGATCACTAATCACACCGAGCGTGACTGCTCACCGAGGAGCAAGATGGACCCCGCCCCGAACCCGCAACAGCCACAAGCAGCGCCAGACGCTCCAACGAGCGCGCCGACGGCTGCTTCATCGAGAGCTGCGACGACTACCCCACAGGCGAAGAGCGAGCCAGCCCAGCCAGATTCGGCAGTGCTCGAACAACTGCTGTTCGAGATGAAGAAGGTCATCGTCGGCCAGGACCGGGCGATTGAGCGCCTGCTGACCTGTTTGCTTGCCGGCGGCCATTGCCTACTTGAGAGTGTTCCAGGGCTTGCAAAGACCCTGTCAGCAGAAACGATGGCACTGTCTGTGGGCGGAACTTTTTCTCGGATTCAGTTCACCCCTGACCTACTCCCCGCAGACGTAGTTGGAACCCGCATTTTCCGTGCATCGACGGAGTCCTTCGATGTGGAACTCGGGCCGATCTTTGCCAACTTTGTACTTGCAGATGAGATCAATCGTGCGCCCGCCAAGGTGCAGTCTGCCCTTCTCGAGGTCATGGCGGAGCAGCAGGTCACCATTGGCGGCACCACTCATCAGCTTGAGGGGCCCTTCATTGTCTTGGCCACTCAGAATCCAATTGAGTCAGAGGGCGTGTACCCGCTGCCGGAGGCTCAGCGAGATCGTTTCTTGATGAAGGTCATTCTTGGCTACCCCTCTCCAGCAGAAGAGGTCGAGATTGTTCAGCGAATGGGAACTGCAGCGCCAGAGGCACAGCAGGTGGTCACCTTGGATCAGGTGCGCCAACTACAAGCTGCTGCAGAGCGTGTCTACGTCGACCGAAGCGTGCTTGAGTACGCAGTGAACCTAGTTCTCTGTACGCGCACCCCAGAGAACTTTGGCCTTGCAGAACTGCGCAGCTACATCGAACTCGGCGCAAGTCCGCGAGCCTCGATTGGCCTGATTCGCGGCGGTCGCGCACTTGCCATGCTCCGTGGTCGGAACTACCTCACCCCACAAGATGTCTTTGACGTTGCACCAGAAATTTTGCGTCACCGGCTGTTGTTGTCATACGAGGCTCTTGCACAAGACATCGATGTGGAACAGGTCGTGAATCGGATTCTCTCGACGGTGCCCGCACCCCGGGTGAGTCCGACACAGGCTCCTACTCTGACCGCAGACCCATATAACGCTGGCACGCCTGTTCCCGCTGCTTGGGGAGCCTGACCCAGATGGCAGGGCTATCTGACACCTTAGGATTGGTCGGCGACCGACCAGCCGAAGAGATTGTTCGACGGCTCACCCTAGATATCACGCGCAGACTCGACGGCATGCTCCATGGCGACTTTATGGGGATCGTGCCAGGCCGAGGCAGCGAGCCTGGCGAGGCTCGCGCCTACTCCCCCGGCGATGACGTTCGCCACATCGACTGGAACGTCACTGCACGAATGCAGGATCCCTACCTTCGAGAAACCATTGCAGATCGCGAACTCGAGACTTGGATGCTGGTTGATCGCTCGGCGGGACTGGACTTTGGAACAGCGCTGTGCGAAAAACGAGACCTTGTTCTGGGAGCGGCTGCCGGCATCGGGCTACTGACTGCTCGTGGGGGAAACAGAGTTGGTGCTGTCATGCTTCGCGGCAGCGAGGTCACCACGATGCCACCACGACAAGGCCGGAGGAACTTGCTCGGAATATTGGATCGTGTGCTCGAATCCCCTCGAGAAGATGGCTCCGGTGCCACAAATTTGTCAGCTGGGCTTCAGCGAATCAGCGCCGTGGCTCGACGGCGTGGCCTGGTGGTTGTGATATCAGACTTCTTGTCGGACCCTGCTAGCTGGAAGAACCCGCTTGGCACCTTGGCGCTTCGACACTCGGTGTTGTGCATTCAAGTTGTTGACCCCCGAGATCTTGACCTGCCGGCTATTGGCATGTTGCAGTTCCAGGACCCAGCAGACGGCTCGATCAGGGAAGTGAACACTGATGACAAACGGCTGCGCGAGCGCTACGCCGCAGCGGCTGCTGAACAACACCTTGTGATCGCCTCGCAAATCCGCTCAGCCGGATCGGACCACGTAACCCTTCGAACAGATGGTGATTGGCTGATGGACTTGGCACAGTACGTCTCTCGTCGTCGCCACCGAGCAGAAATGACCGCTGGGAGGCGGACCCGATGACCGAATGGTTTCTCGTTCCCATGCGCCTGTGGTGCTTACTAGGCGTTGTTGCACTCATAGGCATCTATGTGTTCATGCAGTTCAAGCGCCCTCGCTACACCGTGCGATTTTCAAATCTCAACCTGCTCGACAAAGTCGCGCCCAAGCGCCCCGGATGGCGACGTCATCTTGGTGCTGGCTTCTTTGCTCTCGCCCTTGCAACACTGGTCGTTGCGTACGCACAGCCCATCATGAAGGTCAAGGTTCCACAGGAGCGCACCACCATCATGTTGGCTATCGATACCTCGTTGTCTATGGCGGCCGAGGATGTGGCTCCAAACCGTCTTGAGGCCGCTCAGGCTGCAGCAGTGGCCTTCCTCGACGAACTCCCCGATGACCTCAACGTTGGGCTAGTGAGTTTTGCTGGAACCGCACAGTTACTCGTTCCCCCCACTCAAGATCACGAGTCGATCAAGGTCGCCATCGATGGGCTCGAACTTGATAAGGCCACAGCTATTGGCGATGCAGTCAAACTGTCGCTGGAGGTCATTGCAGATCAAGCTGTTGGAGTAACCGACGGGGTTCCGGACGCTGCGATCGTGTTGATCTCTGACGGCGAGACCACTGTTGGCCTACCCACCGAAGAAGCCATTCCGCTTGCCCAAGAAGCCGGCGTTGCCGTTTCAACGATTGCCTATGGAACAGCAAATGGGCAGATCATGGTGGATGAGGATGGCGACGGAGTCGGACAGTTGACCGGGGTTCCCGTCAACGTTGAAGAACTCAAAGGCCTTGCCGAGGACACAGGGGGCACGGCGTACACCGCCGAGAGCGCCACCGACTTGGCCAAGGTATACGAAGAACTCGGCTCGACTATTGGGTTCGAAGAGAAGAACACCGACGTGAGCTACAAGTTTATAGGCGCAGGGTTAGTCATCATGTTGATCGCAGCAGCCTGCTCGCTGCGCTGGTCAACACGTTTGCCCTAGCAGCGCTGCCGCTGCGCTGACAGCTCTGTTCCCTAACAACTCTGTCCCCTCACAGCTCTGTGCCCTCACAGCTCTGCTGCCCTCACAGCTCTGCTGCCCTCGCTGCGCAGCTGAGCTCACAGCGCAGCTGAGCTCACCCTGAGCTAGCCCGCGGAGGGAGCGGAGCTCGCTTTTTCAGAAATCACTTTGGAGGAGCCACCTGGCTCCATAGTGACCCCGTACAAAATATCTGCGGCTTCCATTGTGCGCTTCTGATGACTCACGATGATGAGCTGCGCTGTTTGACGGAACTCGGCTACGAGGTCCAAGAAGCGGTGAAGGTTCACATCGTCGAGCGCAGCCTCAACCTCATCCATCACGTAGAACGGAGAGGGCCGAGAGCGGAACACGGCAAACAGGTACGCCAGAGCTGTCAGCGAGCGCTCGCCGCCAGACAGCAGCGAGAGCTTGCGCACGTTCTTACCCGAGGGCTTGGCCTCGATTTCAATACCCGTCTC
Source organism: Actinomycetota bacterium (assembly GCA_009701845.1). Lineage (GTDB taxonomy): Bacteria > Actinomycetota > Acidimicrobiia > Acidimicrobiales > Microtrichaceae > IMCC26207. Next base: position 22,792 of record WLJI01000014.1, on the reverse strand, counting down.
TAACAAATTGTTCGGGTCCGTCAGGCGCAACCTGCCCTCACCGCCCGGGAACAGCGTCTCAAACAGGAGCGTGAAGTTCTGACTGACATCTGCATATGCAGCGCTAAAGACTTTGACGATCTCTTCATCGACAGCGCGAATCACTTTGGAGAGTTCACGGCGGCTTGCGCGAATGTCTTCTAGCTGGCCCTCGAGGAAAGTAAGGCGCTCTTGTAGCTCGGTGAACTCCTGCAGCGCTAGCGGGTTGATCGGTCCCATGAGTCGAAGTTCGCGGTCTAACTCGCGCACACGAGCCCCAAGGGCAACCCCTTCTGGCAACGGGGGGCACTCTGCTGCCATGGCCGTATCGGGCTCGCAGTCGAGGTCATTGCGAAGACTCTCCGTTGCCGCTTCAAGCCGCAAGCGTGCTTCAGCGTCGGCAATCTCTGCTTTTTGCACATGCGCCCGAAGTTCTTCGAGTTGACGCTCCGCCCGGACCCGATGACCCCTCAGCCCCTCAAGCCCGCCCGTAACGACTCGCGCTTCTTCTGATTGACGCTGACGCTCGTCGCGCAAGGCGGTCAGATTTGCCTCGATAACCGACACCCGTTCAATCGTGAACTGTGTCAAACGGTCAGTAGCCTCGGCGCGAGCGACGAGTTCAACCCGACGCCGTGCCGCAGCATCTCTTTGTTCAATATTCCTAGAGAGCCGCTCATCGACTTGGGTCAGTCGCTCGGTGACATACCTGCGACGCTCCTCGATACCAGCGGACCTCACCTCGAGGTCAGTACGAACTGCGCCAACGCGTGCGCTGTGCTCTTCGAGCTTCTGCCGGGCCGCTGCCATGACCTGCGCCTGTGAGGACAATGCCACGTCAGCAGCTTCGAGTTCTGGCAACTGAACAGCCAGTTCCTCAACGCGGACTTCCTCTCGACGAAGCCGCTCAGCCAGTTCCGCTAGGTGCGCATTGAGCGATTCGAGTTCTGTTGCGGCCTCTGTTGCGTCGGCTTCGAGGCGAGCCACTGATTCGGTCAGAGTTCGGCGCAGAGAATCGTTGCTATCGCGATTTCTGGCAGCCTCTTGTTGGTCGGTACGCGCTGCAACCATCGCTGTGCGAGCCGCCTCGACTGCCTGGCGCGCCAGATCCCTGCTCGTCAATGAAACCGCTTCGCGCTGCAGCGCCTCTTCAAGCGCTGCGCCAGTCGCACCGGAGCGAGCCGCACCGACTCTCCAACCTGCAGCGCCAAATCGATCGCCAACCTGTGTGACGACAACTGCGCCAGGGTGCTGCGCAGCTAGCTCAAGCGCCGCCTGCCAACCACCGTCAACCAATACTGCCGAGCCGAGCAGGGTGTCGAGCACGCGTTCGATCCCCTCTGCCGAACCAGCAGCAGCACCACTGCGTAGAGCGCGTACGTGACGGCGCAACGGCTCGCCCGCTGTGGGAGCAGGTACAGAGGGTGCGGGTGCTCCCGAGAGCGCCAAAACTGCACCGCGATGATCACCTTGTACAAGCGCCTCAAGAGCGATTCGAGCCGAGGGAACATCGGCCACCACAACCGCAGTGAGGGCCTCTCCCACTGCAGCCTCGAATGCTTCTTCCCAGCCAGCATCAACGTCGACCAAGTCCAACAAGGTGCCAAGCACACCATCAAGGCCCCCTAGGTGTTCAGCCCCGGCGCGCTGGCGTGCCTCGTCGAGCGCAAGAGTCAGAGCCTCGACCCTTGCGGCCCAAGCAGAGTGCTCGGCCTCTGCAGCGGTTGCCGTCTCTTCGGCGGCCGCCAACTGCCCTTCTTTGTTCAAAGATTCGGCAACGGAAGCTACTGCTCGTTGTTCAATTGCCTCAACCGCCAACTCGGCTGCGTTTCGCTCCTCGTTGGCGCGCTGGCCTTCGGAGTTCAGTCGCAGCACCTTCTCAGCCAAGGAATCCCGGCGAGACTCAAGGCGGACCTGATCGTTTGCCGTTCTGTCGATTGCCGAACGAAGCGCGGCAATTTCACCGCGCACACCGGCGGCTTCTCCGGTGGGAGCTGGAACACCATCAGCCCAGTCGGCCTCGAACAGAGCACGTTCTTGAGCTAACGCTGCTTCTGACTCTTCAAGCTCGCCGGCAGAAACAAGGATTCTTTCGGCCTCAAGCTCAGCCTGAGCGGACTCGTTGCGCAGTTGCGCTTGTTCAGACTCGAGACTCGCAATCACTGCAGCGTCAATGGCGCTGCTCAACTCTCGCTCTACTCCACGGCGGCGTTCTGCCAACAAGGCAAGCAGGCCACGAGCCTTTTCTCGCAGGGTCTCATAGCGAAGCAGAGCGTCGCCCACGTCTCTTCCACCAAGGGCAGAGAGTTGCGCCTCAGCGGTCAGAATCTGTGCGTCAAGGTCTGCGAGCTTGGCTCGCAGTTGTTGGTCTTGGCCCCGAAGCTCGGTCTGAGATCGCGCAGACTCTTCAAGTTGAACTCGCAAACGTCCCAAATCGCGCCCTGCAGAGAACACCTTGAGCGCAGTGAGTTCGCTGACGAGGTCACCGTGGCGCCGCGCTGCGTCGGCCTGTCGTTCCAAAGGCCGCAATTGCCGACGAACCTCACGGAGCAAGTCTTGGATACGTGTGAGGTTGGCTTCAGTAGCTGTCAGGCGGCGCTCGGCACGCTCTTTGCGGCGGCGATACTTGAGAACACCTGCAGCCTCTTCGATGATGAGTCGGCGATCCTCGGGGCGGGCATTGAGCACACCGTCGATATTTCCCTGAGAGATGATGACATGCTGCTGCCGGCCGACTCCGGAGTCAGAGAGCAGTTCTTGGATGTCGAGTAAGCGGCAAGGCACGTTATTAATCGAATACTCACTATCGCCCGAGCGAAAGAGCAGTCGGCTCAGCGTGACCTCAGTGAAGTCGATTGGCAGCAGGCCAGCCGAGTTATCGATGGTGAGCGAAACCTCGGCACGACCCAGCGCTGGGCGGTTAGCGGTCCCCGCAAAAATGACATCATCCATTTTTGCAGAGCGCACAATGGATGGCTTCTGAGCGCCAAGCACCCATCCAATGGCATCAACCACGTTTGACTTACCAGAACCATTCGGGCCAACAACCACGGTGACACCCGGTTCAAGCGACAAGGTCGTTGCATCTGCGAACGACTTGAAACCCTTCATCTGCAGAGTCTTCAGAAACACGGTTCTCCCCGAGGTTCTTGCCAAGAACAAACTGAGTAGGCAGGACGGACAAGTGGACTAGAAACTAGATGAGATTTGTACAAGCGCCGGTGCTTGCAAGCACAGTGGCGCCTTTGCAGTTACACGAGCACCGAATGCAGTTGCAACTGCAACTGCACCGAGCACACAGGTGCCCCACTCAGACCTGAGTTTGCTCGCAGAAGTAGGTGTAGCCGCCACCAAAGCGAACCTTGACGATTGGTCCGCGTGCCCGAGGGCTCATCTCTCCGTCGCGCTTATAGACAGCAATGTATTGCAGGTAATCGCCAGGCTTACCTGACAGACCCACCCAACCGTCTGGTTCGATGGTGGTTCCCCCGTACTTGACTGCCTCATGAATGGTTTCCACTAGCGCACGGTACAAGCGCCGTACCTCTTGCGCAGAGAGAGTCGAGGTATTGCGATCGTAACGAAGCCCAGCATGAAAGAGGATCTCATCTGAGTAGATCGGGCCGAATCCAACCAAGAAAGTTGGGTCCATCAGAATTGACTTCAGCTTGCCATCACGGCGCATAAGCCGCTCGCCAAACGTGGTCCAAGAAATCGGCTCCTCAATCGCGTCAAGGCCCAGCGTTAAGAGCTCAGGATGCAGTTCCTCGAGCTCATCGGCTGCGACAAGCTCAACGGCAGCCTCTTTTTTGGGGTCAATCAAACGGAGCTGCCCACCCTGAGTAAACGAGATCACCAGAGCCGTCCCTGTGGCAATGGGATCCTTTGGCTGGTTGCGGGTCATGCGGCTGTGATCGCCGAGAGACATGACGAGGAGTTGATCTCCCTCTACATGAAAGATCAGCAGCATGCCGCGGCGGGTGACGCCGCTCAGCTTTACTCCTTCAAGGGCAGTCGTCATTGCCTTCTTGTTGGGATGCTTGGCCACAGACGGAGCAGTGACCTCAATAGATTTGATCTTGCGTTCGCCGACCTCTCGTTCAAGGTCGCGTCGCAAAAGTTCTAGCTCTGGAAGCTCAGGCATGAGTACCCCCCGGGGTAGTTTCCGTCGGAGTAGGTGACGTTTCCTTGCGGTCCGACACCGCTAGGGAACCAAGATCGGGCTTGTCTGAAGTGGGCTGGTCTGAAGTGGGCTGGTCTGAAGTGGGCTTGCCTGAAGGAAGAGCGTCAGTATTTTGCAAGCGGTCAAAGGCCTGCTCTGCCGCCGCCTGCTCGGCTTCTTTTTTTGTGCGACCCTCGCCCGTCCCCCATGGCTCACCATCGAGCACTACCTGCGCCGAGAAATGCTTCTCGTGTTCTGGGCCCTCTTCAGTGAGAACGTATCTAGGTAGCTGCCCAAAGCGTCGAGCGCTGAGTTCTTGAAGTTGAGACTTGTGATCACTTGCCAAACCGCCATAGAGAACGTCTTGAATTCGGTCATGCAGAAGGTCGAGTACAACAGCGGTGCACGCCCCGATGCCCCCGTCTAGGTAGACCGCGCCGATAACGGCTTCAATACCATCGGCCAAGATCGAGGTCTTGTCTCTTCCACCCGTCGACTCCTCGCCTTTGCCCAGGCTCATGGCAGCACCGAGTTGCATTGTCCGAGCAACACCAGCCAGAGCCACTGCACTCACTAGTTCCGATCGGTTTCTGGCCAACACCCCTTCTGGGGTTTCGGCATCAGAGCGATACAGATGATCAGTAATGACCAACCCCAGAACAGAGTCGCCCAAAAATTCAAGGCGCTCATTCGAGGCCAGCCCGCCGTTCTCTGCGCACCAAGACCTGTGCCTCAGAGAGAGCTCTAGTAACCCCGGATCAGTAAACTGATACCCGAGAAGACTGCAGAGTTGCTCTCGGGGACTGAGGATGCGGACCTCAGACTCGTGGGAGTACATAGTCGACGACATCACGAACAGTCTTCAAGTCTTCGAGGTCTTCATCCTCGATGCGGAATCCGTCAGAGCGCTGGCTGAACTCTTCTTCGATTGCCTCGACCAGCTCGATGAGTTCAAGGGAGCCGAGGTGAAGATCTTCCACAAAGGAGTCACCCTCGCTAATGGAACTGGCCTCAACCTCGAGGATGTCCGCTAGAAGGTCTTGAATCACTCGAAATACCTCTGCCCTTTCGGGTGCAGAGCTTTCTGATGGCATCTCGGTAGACACGAACACACTCTCTCTCTTATAACTATCGCTGTACAACTAGCGCTGGGTACCGACTAGCGCTCTCAAATAACTATCGTCAGCCGCTCTTGGCGAAGCGAAGTGCCTCACACTGTACTCGCCGCAGGACAGGCCTTGGACCCGAAACTTGAAGCCAGGTGCTCCAAGAACAGCAAAAACGAAAAATACAGTTACAACGCCTGAGCAGAACCGGGTAACAGCTTTGAACCCCAACTAGGACGGGATCCACGGCACCGAGAGTCAGTCAACCTCGATGGCCTGACGGCCTGCGTACCATCCGCAGTTGCCGCACACCACATGGGGAAGCTTTACGGCGTTGCATCGGGGGCACACGCTGCGCGGGGCTGCCTTGAGCGTCCAGTTGGAAGCACGACGGCTACGACTCTTCGACTTTGACGTCTTTTTCTTTGGTACAGCCATGGTCTTCTCTACTTTGGAGGGGCGTGAAGGGTGCTTGAGGCAGCCTTACGCAGAGCGGATTTACGTCGAAATCGCAGCCCGTAGTGGGGCAGTCATCCGACCGAGTGAGTATCTTAGCTACTCAGAGGGGTCTGAGTCGAAGCGAAGCTCTCCGAGGGATGCCCAACGGGGGTCAATTGGATCGGCCTCGGCCGTTTCGGGTGTGATGACGGGGAATACCTCTGGGATGGGACCGGCGCAGTCAGCTTTGCAAAGTGGGGCAATCGGGAGCGCAAGAATTGCAGCGTCGTGCACAACAGAACCCAGATCTATCGAGTCGTTCGAGATAGGAAGGATCTCTCCAAGTTCCCCCTCAGTACGGTCTTTGAAAATCTCTGCAATCTCTACCGTGACAACACCAGAGGTCATCTCTAAACAGCGGCGGCACTCACCCTGCCAAGGCACCTGGACGCTTCCCGACAACGTCACCCCATCAGAGAGTGCCTCTAGGGTGGCGCTGAGAAGAACCTCTTCACCTTCGGGGATACTCGAACTCGAGATTGCGAGTGGGCCAAGCGGTACCGAGCGATCAAGTTGCATCCGGTTACCCGGGCGCCTTCGAAGCTCAGAAACACCTACTCGGAGTTCAGGCGCAGTCACTGATCTTGGTCGAACATGGGAACAGCGCCCGTGGGCTGGTCTTCATATTCAAATGAGTCATCCCGGCCTACTGCGCCGAGCTCAGCCTCTTCAATAGTTGGCGCTGAAAGCCTGCTCCGACCAGCTGTCACCGTCTTTTGGATCCGCTCAAGCACATTTTCGAAGCTAGCGAGTTTTTGGTCGCAATAGTCTTCAGTCTCTCTTCGCATCCGACGCGCAGAAGCCTCGGCGTCCTCGATAATCTGCGTGGCTCGCAGCTCGGCGGCCTTTGCAACCTCAGTTCGCTGCACCATATGGGCCACTCGCGACTTTGCATCCGCGATGAGTTCATCTCCGTCTCGTCGGGAGCGAGCAATGAACTCCTCTCGCTCTTTCAGGAGCCACCTTGCGCTTCGAAGCTCATCAGGGAGCCGAGAGACTGCATCATCAAGGAGCTCAAGGACTTCTTCTTTGTTGACTCTCACCGAAGCAGACATCGGCATGCCTGGCGAGGTGTCAATCATTTCGATGACTCGACGCAGAATCGTCTCACTCTCGGGCACCCGATACTGCTCGCCAGCAGCAACACGCCGAGCAGAAGAGCGGGACTCATCTGCTGCTTCATCATCTAGGTCATCAAAGGCTCGTGGACTCATGGTCCCTCCATATTGTCAGACTCGGTGCTCGTACTCGCGATTAGTCAGCCCTGCGCGCTCTGGGTCAGTGCGGCGTTGGTTCGCAACGCGCAATGCAGGCCTTAGCCAAACTTTTCGTTCAGACGATTCGCTACAGGCGCCGGCACCATCGTGGTGACATCACCGCCGAAGCGGGCCACTTCTCGAATGAGTTTTGAAGCCAGAAAAGAGTTTCTTGATGCCGAGGGAACAAAAAGGGTATCGACCCCGGAGATCGAGCGATTCATTTGCGCCATCTGCAATTCGGACTCAAAGTCAGAGACAGCCCGCAAACCCTTAATGATAAAATGAGCGTCCTTCTCTTTTGCTAGATCCACCACAAGCGAAGAGAACATCGTGACCTCAACATTGTCGAGGTGCGCGAGCGAATCCTCTATCAGTTCTTGTCGCTCATCAAGCGTAAAGAGCGGCTCACCTTTTTGAGGATTCCGCATCGCCGCCACAATCACCTTGTCGAAGAGACGAGCTGCAGTTTCAACTATTTCAACATGTCCATTGTGAATCGGGTCAAACGATCCGGGATACAACACCACTGTCATGAATGGTCCTCTGATATAGGTCGGCCGCTAAGAAAGCGATCGGTGCTCGCAGCAACTGTAACCACCGTACCGCCGTACCGGCGCTGCCTCAGAACCTCTAAGCCTGCAGGGGGTTCAATGGGTCGATTGGATTCGATGACCACTGTCTGAGCATCGATGCCGCTCAGCAGTTCAGTCCAAGAATCAAACTCATAGGGGGGATCGAGCAACGCAAGGTCAAATGCGGTCTGGTTCCGACTGAGGTAGGCCGTTGCCTCGGAGCGGATCACAGTGCAAGAGCTTGCGCAGTCACAGGCAGCAACATTTGCCTTGAGGATCTCGAGCGCCGCCGCAGAGGAGTCGACAAAGGTGACATGTGCAGCGCCTCGCGAAATTGCTTCAAGACCAAGGGCTCCGGAACCCGCAAAGAGATCAAGAACCTTTGCGTTGTGAAGAGCCCCCATTGAGCCGAGCGCATTGAACATCGCCTCACGCACGCGATCACTCGTGGGGCGAACATCGTTCCCCGTCAGGGTGGTCAGTTTTCGGCCCCGGTGCGTGCCAGAAACAATCCTCATAACGCAACAGCTCTCATAACTCAACCGCCTTCACGAGTCCACACTAGAAGAGTCCCCCGCGGCTGCCGACATCTGGAGCGGCACGGCGGCGTGCATTCCTAGGATTTGTGCAAGAACTCGCGATCCTCGTCATCAAGCACCAAAGCGAGTTCTGCTCCGAGTAGTGGGTGCTGCTCTAGGCCGGAGCCGTCGCCAATGAGGTCTACGGCAACTGCTCGCGCCTTCTCTACCCATGCTCGGTCTCGGCGTAGGGAAGCAAGCTGAAGATCGTTGCGGCCTTTTTGGCGTTCGCCCATGACTGTGCCCTCACCGCGCAGGTCAAGGTCTACCTCTGCAAGTTCGAACCCGTCAGTGGTTCTCACCATGGCTTCTAAGCGCGCTTGCGCATCTGCAGTTACTTCAGAGGTTGCAACGAGTACGCAGAAACCACGCGCGCCACCTCGTCCCACTCGACCACGAAGTTGATGCAACTGAGCGATGCCAAAGCGGTCGGCATCAAGAATGACCATCACGGTGGCATTCGGTACGTCAACGCCAACTTCAATCACCGTGGTTGCAATCAGTACGTCGAGTTTGCCGGCCCGGAACTGCTCCATGGTGAGTTGTTTGTCATCCGAGGCCATCCGGCCATGCAACAACCCAAGTCGAAGCCCGCTGAGTTCCACCGCTGCGAGCCGCTCCAAGGTTTCTTCCGCGGATGCCACTTCAAGCTTTTCTGACTCTTCGATCAGCGGACAGACCACGTAGCTCTGATAGCCGGCCGAGACCTGGCTACGCACCAACTCCCAAGCAGTTTCTTCTTCGGCCGAGCTAGCAGCCCACATGGTTTCGATTGGTGTTCGACCCGGTGGCAATTCGTCAAGCACCGTCACGTCTAGGTCTCCGTACACCGTCATGGCCGCAGTTCGCGGAATGGGCGTCGCAGTCATGACCAACACATCTGGAACTGTCGAATCTGAATTTGCAGAGCGAAGCGCAGCTCGTTGCTCCACGCCAAAGCGGTGCTGCTCGTCGATGACCACCACGCCCAACGAGTTGAACTGAACTGCATCTTGGATAAGAGCATGGGTGCCAATCAAAATATCGATGCTGCCCTCGGCCAAGTTGGCTAACACTCGCCGCCGCTCGGCCGCTCGTGTGCGATTCGTGAGTAGGCCAACGGACACAGGGCGAGAGCCCAGCAATGTCTCTGGTGCGTCAATGCTCACGTCTCCGATGAGCGCTCGCACAGACGTTCCGTGTTGTTCGGCAAGCACCTCGGTTGGCGCCATCAAAGCACCTTGATGCCCGCCTTGAACTGCTGTGAGCAGGGCACTGACTGCAACTACCGTTTTTCCTGAACCCACATCGCCCTGAAGGAGGCGATGCATCGGGATGGGCCGAGCAAGATCAGAGTCGATTTCTGCGATGGCGCGCTGCTGAGCTCCGGTGAGCTCATAGGGCAGCGAGTCAAGGAAGAAACGAACAAGTCCGGGCACAGCCCCACCGGAGTCTCCCACCTGTTGCACAATCCCCAACGAGTTGCGCTCAAGATCTCGCTGCCGTTGCACCAACGACAACTGCAGTCGCAACAATTCATCAAAGACCAGACGATCCCGCGATGTCACCATGTGCCCCATGGACTCGGGCGCGTGTATCCCAGCAAAGGCAGATTGACGGGCCACGAGCCCAAGCGACCGAAGCACCGTTTCGGGTACTGGGTCAGCGATGCCTCGGTCCGCGCAGCGGCGAAGAACCTGCGCAACCCAGTCCCCGACCTCCCAGGTAGACAACCCAGACTTCTCGGAGAGCGGGTACACCGACACGATCTTTCCGGTTCGTGTTCCGACAAGATCGACGACGGGGTTCGTCATCTGCCGCTTTGCGTTAAACATCTCGATCTTGCCAAAGATTGCTAGTTCGCCAATGTGAGGGCTGCTGAGCTGATGCTCACGCCAGGCCTGATTGAAGAATGTGCATCGAAGGGTGCCTGTGGCATCTCGGACATCTGCCACCACCATGACCTTGCCATTTCGAGTGCGTCGAGAAGAGACAGACGACACTTCCCCCAGGATGAGCACCTCTTCACCGAGTGCTGAAGATGCAATCTTGGCTTCTCGCGTTCTATCGATATATCTGCGCGGGTAATGCGTGAGTAAATCGAGCAGCGACTCAATACCAAGGATCTCTAGACCCTTAAGTTTTTTGGGCCCTACTCCTTGCAATCTGCTGACACCCATCCCGGCAAGATCTGTCAGTGTGATGGGCGCTTTCATGAAGGCGCATTCATAGGGCGTCGCTCGCAAGACCGATGTGAAGATTCTGAGGCCGACCCACAGCGAAGATTGCCTCAATTGCTTCACCCGGAAGCGTGGTGAGCAGTTCGGCGCGCCAGATTGGACCGATGCCGTCGAAGAACCGAAGCGTTCCGAGTTCGTGCCAGGTGCTCTCGAGCCAATTAGCAGATTCCAAGCCACATCCGGAATGTGCCTGCACTTCGCAGCGAACAACGAACTTTGTACCGCCACTCATCAGTCGCTGTGGCTCTGCTGGAGGAGCCGGGAGTGGTTCTCCGGTCAGCACACTCGCAAGGGTGTCGAGTAGGAGAAGAAACCCTGCAGACGCGGCATCTACCATGCCGCGCTCCATGAGTTCAGGGTTTGACTGAGGGCCAGTTTCAAGCTCGGTCAGGCCCTCGTCCGCCGCAGCAATGACGACCTCGGCAAGATCTGCGCCGCTATCAACTGCGCCCAAAGCTCCGATAGCAGTCGCCGAGAGAACAGCTGGCATCGCACCGCGATGTTGACCATCATCGCCTTGCGAAAGCTGCTCAGCAGCAACTTCAAGACCAAGAGCCAAGCCCTGACCATCTAGGTGATCAAGGTTGCAGAGCACCTCCGCAAGTCCGGCAAACACTGTGGCAAGAGAGCGTCCCGCCTCACCTGTGGCACCCTGAGCCGAGCCGCGCCGCAACCCCTCAAACAGGTGAGCCATATCTCCCGCGCCTTCGGCAGCGGAAACCGCAGCGGTCATCGTGCGAGCAAGGTCGCTACCCGCAAACCCGGCACCTGTAAAGGCCGGCGAATTGCCCAGTTCAGGAGTGCCCAGTTCAGGATCAGAGAGATCCACCTCGTACTGGTCAGGCGCTGAAGCCACTTCAAGGCCAATCTCATCATCTTCGGCCTGGAGTTGATTGAGTGCCCCTTCATGATCAACCAACACCTGCGCGACGGAGCGAAATGCTAAGAGAAGTTCTGTGGCGGAAATCTGCGAGGGAAATGACATCACTTCGAATCCTAGTGATGACCTGCGACCACCTGTTGATTGCTTCGCTGACCCGCTGCTTGTGAGTTTGTGGCTGACCTGAACTAGTATTTCCACTCGGTTCACACCTAGGTGATCCCGTGAAAGCTACTGACAGGTTTCCCGAAAGGGTCTTGCAGCACAGCAGTCACGTACCCAAGAGCGACAAGAGAGCACAGCATGGCCGCCGTTTGTGAAGTCTGCGACAAAAAACCAATCTTCGGCATGAGCCTCAGCCACTCCCATCGCCGCACCAAGCGACGTTGGAATCCAAACATCCAGCGGATCCGCGTGCAGGTTGGCTCTTCAACGAAGCGCATGAACGTTTGCACCCGCTGCATCAAGGCCGGGAAGATTCAAAAGCCCACCGTTCGGACAAACGCGTAACTAACTGCGCAGGGTGTACCTATCTCTGGTAACACCCGCTAGGTACAGGGAGTTCTTGGATGCAAGGCGTCATTAAATCCTATGATCCGGCTTCTAGCGACGGGATCATTGTTCGAGACACTGACATGAGTGAGTACGACCTCGCGCCGCACTCGCTCGAGGGCACGGTGTTTCGGATGCTCCGTCAAGGCCAGCGCGTCTGCTTCGACCTTGACGCCGATGGCCGCGCCATCAACCTCAACCTTGGTTCCGAAGTAGATATGGGAACCCCGGCATTTCAACAACACGCTGAACCGGTTCCCGAGGTCTGATCCCACGCGGTCTCGCTGCTGCCGTTTCGCAGCGCAGGTTGCGCCGACTGGCGCAAAACCCGCAGAGTTGGGCATCATGTGAGAAGTAATTTCTCTTGGGAGTTGTTGAAACTCCCGTCGAGAGCCGTACAGTCATTGCGAGCACTTCTGCAGCCTCGTTGAGTCGGCAGTGAGAACGTTCCAAGCAGTAGATCTTTCAATTCAACGGAATGAACGCAGCTTCAAATACTTGCAGCGCGATCAACGAACTAGAGACGTATTGAGGAGTCCCATGGCCGGTACAACTACCAATCAGAATCTGCTCGACTGGGTGGAACAATGGCGTGAGATATTTCAGCCCGACTCTGTTGAGTTCTGCGACGGAACCACCGAGGAGTACGACCGCCTGTGTCAACTCCTAGTGGACAACGGCACCTTTGAGCGCCTCTCTGAAGACACTCGACCGAATAGCTACCTGGCGCTTTCAGACCCCAATGACGTCGCACGCGTCGAGGACCGCACATTCATTGCGTCCGAGAATGAGTCGGACGCAGGGCCAACAAACAATTGGCGGCAGCCGAGCGAGCTCAAAGCAGAGATGCTCGATTTGTACCGTGGCGTTATGCGCGGACGGACCATGTATGTCGTGCCGTTCTCAATGGGTCCGCTCGGGTCACCGATTGCGCATATCGGCGTGCAACTGACCGACTCGCCGTACGTTGCAGTCTCGATGAGGATCATGACTCGCATGGGACAAGGCGCACTTGACGTACTTGGCGCGACCGGTGAGTACGTGCCGTGTTTACACTCCGTTGGTTACCCGCTCGTGGACGCTTCCGGAACAGCTCGCCCCGACGTGGCATGGCCTTGTGACGGAGAAACCAAGTACATCTCTCACTTCCCAGAAACTCGAGAGATCTGGTCATACGGATCCGGCTACGGCGGCAATGCGCTGCTCGGCAAAAAATGCTTCGCACTGCGAATTGCTTCAACCATGGCCCGCGACGAGGGCTGGATGGCAGAGCACATGTTGATTCTGGGGATCACCTCTCCGGAAGGTCAAAAGAAATACATTGCTGCAGCGTTCCCATCGGCATGTGGCAAAACCAATATGGCAATGCTCGTGCCATCGCTTCCCGGGTGGAAGGTCGAGACGGTTGGTGACGATATTGCCTGGATGAAGTTCGGCTCCGACGGTCAGCTCTATGCCATCAATCCAGAGGCCGGATTCTTTGGGGTTGCCCCGGGAACCTCAGATGAGACCAACAAGAACGCTATGGACACGATGTGGGGCAATTCAATCTTCACCAACGTCGCCAAGACTCCTGAGGGCGACGTCTGGTGGGAAGATATGACTGCTGAGCCACCTGCTCACTTAACTGACTGGAAGGGCAACGCTTGGACTCCCGAGTCGGGCACTCCAGCGGCTCACCCCAACGCCCGCTTTACCACTCCTGCCTCGCAGTGCCCCTCGATTGCACCCGAGTGGCAAGACCCCGCAGGCGTGCCCATCTCGGCCATCCTTTTTGGCGGGCGTCGCGCAACGAACGTGCCGCTTGTGACTCAGTCATTCGATTGGCAACATGGCACCTTCTTGGGCGCGATCATGAGTTCCGAGAAGACTGCCGCTGCGGCGGGAACAGTCGGCGAGGTTCGCTTCGATCCCTTCGCAATGGTGCCCTTCATGGGGTACGCCGTTGGTGACTACATCAACCACTGGCTCGAGATTGGCGAGGCCACTGATGCGAGCAAGCTTCCCAAGTTGTTCTGGGTGAACTGGTTCCGGAAGTCAGACGAGGGCAAGTTCTTGTGGCCTGGGTTTGGCGAGAACAGCCGAGTGCTCAAGTGGGTGCTTGAGCGTGTCGTTGGAAGCGGCGACGCAGTCGAGACGGCCATTGGCTATGTGCCAACGGTGGAGTCACTCGATACTGACGGCCTAGAGATTGACGAACTCACTCTGCAGCAATTGCTCTCGGTTGACAACGACGCTTGGCGAGGCGAGGTTGAGTTGATCAACGATCACTTTGACTTTGTGGGCGAACAGCTTCCGCAAGCGATGCGCGATGAGCTCGAAAACCTAGAGAAGCGTCTTGCCGGCTAACAAGCTTGCCGGCTAACTGGCAGGGATGAGTTTGGCCACGACGGCTGAGCGTCGGCCAAGCAGGCCCACTAGGCAAGCAGCAGTGCGCGAATCCCAAGGCCCATCAGGAAGAGCCCACCGAAGCCGTAGAGCAAGTACTGCCACGCGCGCACTTGGGTCCGGTATGCATACAAGATGGCCACGGAGACAATCGAGATAAAGCCATAGAACGTGTGCATCGCGGGCGCCGAAAGGCCTTCGGCAGCCATCAGGTAAACCCCCATGCCCACTTGCACAAAAATCGTGAGTTCCATAAAGACAACAAAGCCCCACAACACCCGTACTCGTAATGGTGGCCACCAATGAGCCCCAAGGCACCAGAAGCCAGCGGCGGCATTGCCCAGAATCACCATCCATGCCCATGCTGCATGCAGGTTGGTGATCACCCCTGAGCCCACAAAGTGTTACCAAACGCTTCGCCCTCTGCCCGTTCTACACCCGTCTCTATAAACCATTCGGTGCCAAAGGCTGCAGTAAACGAGTCTGGGTCCATCGTGAGGAACCACGAGTCATCAGCTATCTGGCTTCTATGCGCCAGCATGGCTTCGCGCTTGAGGCCGACTAAGTCAGAAACGTCGATCGCATGAGTGATTTCTGCTTCTGGTTTGCCGAACTGATCGAGCGAACCCAAGAACTCTTCCTCGGCGGTCGTGCCCGTCTCGTCCTCGGCGACCTCGAGTGCTGCCTCGATAGCCGGCGGAACCTGACCTTGCTCCACAAACTGCGACAACATGCGCGAGAAGTGATCTCGGTTCATCGTGGTCTGAAAGACTCGGGGAGTTCCGGCAATCTCTGCTGCGCGAAGGCCAACGCGGTGCACCATGATGTGGTCAGGGTGGCCATAACCACCGTTGTCGTCATAAATGGTCAACATCTGAGCGTCCTCCTCGGTCAGGATGCTCGCTAGGCGGCCTGCAGCGGCATCCACTTGAGCGGTCCAAAACGAGTAGGGAGAGGTGTTGCTGGGCTCGCCCATCATCCCCGAATCCACGTAGCCCAAAAACTCAACGCGCTGCACACCCAGGATCTTCGCCGAGGCATAGCTTTCTGAAATTCTGCGTTCCCAGAGCGGCTCGCCGTCGGCAAGCACTCCGGGGGTTGGTTCGCCCCGCTCGCCCCGAGTTGCTACTACCAACACCACACGAAACCCTGCCGCCGCAGCCCGGGCCATGACTCCCCCCGTGCTAATGCATTCATCGTCGGGGTGGGCATGGAAGAAGACGAGTGTGGTCACCGCTTCAACTTAGTGCTGGGCTCACCGCAGGTTCGACCGGTGAGGTTTCTCCTAGCGCCTAGCTGCCCGTGAGAACTTGCCGCGTTCGTCCGATCTAGCTCACCGCATGCGGCTACCGCACAGAATCGTTCTGCCTCAGGTGAGAAATCTCGCTGCTCGACGTTCCGAGCCATTCGCCAAGGATCTCATCGGTGTGTTGGCCGGGATGCGAAGGCGGTCGCTGGATTTCTCCTGGAGTGCGATCAAACCGAGGTGACGGGGCTGGCTGAGTAATTCCAGCCACATCTACAAAAGTCTTTCGGTGCACGTTATGAGGATGCTGGGCTGCTTCATCCATCGTGAGAACGGGAGCGAAACAAATATCGGTGCCCTCGAGCAGGTCGCTCCACTCCTCGCGGGTCTTGGTTGCAAAGATGGCCGCGAGATGATTCTTCATCTCTGGCCACTTCGCCTTATCCATCTGAGTTGGCATGGGCTGACCAAGATCCGCATAGACCTGCTCAAGGTTCGTGTGCTTGAGGAGCTCTGCGTAGAACTGCGGCTCAATCGAGCCGATCGAAACGAAGTTTCCGTCTGAACATTCGTAGGTGTCGTAGAAGTGCGTCGCGGTGTCTAGCAAGTTGGTTCCTCGGTCGTCTGACCACATTCCCATCGCTTTGAAACCCCAGACCATGGTCATGAGCGAGGCTGAGCCATCCACCATTGCAGCATCGACCACCTGCCCTACCCCAGATCGGCCTGCCTCTAGTAAGGCGCAGACCAAGCCAAACGCTAGGAGCATTCCGCCGCCGCCGAAGTCTCCAACCAGATTGATAGGTGGTGTTGGCTTCTCACCTTCTCGGCCAAGGTGCGCAAGAACTCCCGCAAGCGCGATGTAGTTGATGTCATGCCCTGCAGTACGCGCATAAGGCCCCTCTTGGCCCCAACCTGTCATTCGGCCGTAGACCAGCTTGGGATTGATTTCTTTGCAGACCTCTGGGCCAAAGCCCAGCCGCTCAGCCACACCAGGCCGAAAACCCTCCATGAGCGCATCGGCCTGACCAATCAGGTCAAGCAGCGTTTGTAGCCCACCCTCAGACTTCAGATTCAAAGCAATAGAGCGGCGACCACGATTGAAAATATCGGCAGGAGGCGCAGCGGGATCACCGCCGACTGAGTTTTCTAAGCGATCGACACGAATCACATCTGCGCCCATATCAGACAGCATCATCGCTGCGAACGGGGCAGGACCGATACCTGCTACTTCAACAACTTTCAGACCAGATAATGGGCCCATGAGATCTCCTTCGAAGTGCGTGTTTGCCGAGTACGTGTGACGCAAAGCTTCACGGTGTTGCGCGTTCGGCGCTCACCATGATGCCTTCAATAATGCGGTCCCAATATTCCAGAGGCATATCGTGACCCATTTCTTCGAGCAATCGAAACTCTGCTTCGGGAACCAACTCCGCCGTTCGCAGGCCACCGGAAATATTCACGAGTGGGTCTGCGTCGCCGTGCATGACCACTGTGGGCACCGCGAGCTGCGCCAAGGCCTCGGCGCGAGATCCAGATGCAAAGATTGCTACGAGCTGCCTCGCAGTCCCTTCGGGATCGTAGGAACGATCAATAGCTACAGCGGCGCGTTCGGTCGCACGTTCAGTATCGAACAACCGCTGAGTGCCGATCACTCGAGAGACATGCACACTGCCTTGGATTCTTTCTTCCCGATCTAACCGAGGAACCATCACTGACAACAATGCAGTCAGCGTCTCTGGGTCGGGCGCACCGACTTCGATCTCGCCAGTGGTCGACATTAAAGAGGTCAAGCTGCGAACTCGCTCCGGGTGTTCTATTGCCATTGTCTGAGAGATCATTCCGCCCATCGAGGCTCCAAAGATGTCGGCCTGCTCTATTCCGAGTGAGTCGAGCAGTGCCATGCCATCGGCAGCCATATCGGACAAGTTGTAGGGCGCATCAACTTCCTGACCGCTCGTCACTGCAATCAAAGCGTTCATTGCGTCTACCGACTCTGAGTGAAGGTGAGTTGACAGCCCAACGTCGCGATTGTCGTAACGGATCACGTGACGATTCGTAGCGGCGATCCGTTCGCAGAACTCATCTTCATAGACCAAACATTGCGCACCAAGACCAGAAACCAAAAGCAGGCTCGGGTCATCCGGGTTACCAAAGCGGTCGAAATACAACTCGATACCATTTGCTGCTGTTGTTGCCATCGGGTGAGTTTTCTAGGCCTTGACCGTTTGGTCAAGTACGCCCGGCAGCACCCGCGTCTCCTTCGTGCCGACTCCGCGATTGCTGTGCTCTTGCTGTGCTCCTGCTGTGCTCTTGCTGTGCTGCTGCGTGGCGGTGACTAGGTTCTGCACTGCACACCCGGGGCGAACACCAGCAGAGACCACAAGGGACTGAAGAATGAGCCATCACGAGCCACCTGATATTCGAATCGACTCTCTCACTGGCGCACCCACCGTGATTGTTGGTTCGCGCCAAGGTCGCCCGAACCTGCCAGCGTCTGGCTGCCCATTCTGCCCGGGAGGCCTTGAAGCTCCGGACCCCTATGAGGTGCGCTGGTTTGTAAACCGGTGGCCAGCGCTGCCCGAGGAGTGCTGCGAACTTGTCTTGTACACCCCCAAGCACGATGCCGAGTTCTGGTCGCTTGGAGTTGAAGGTGCCACAAAGGTGGTGGACGTATGGGCTGAACGAACTGCAGCACTTGGTGCTCGGCCGGACGTCGACTACGTGCTGATCTTTGAAAACCGTGGGCCCGAGGTCGGTGCGACAATCGCTCACCCGCATGGTCAGATTTATGCGTTTAGCGATATTCCACCAGCACCGCTCATTGAGCTCCGCGAAGGCAGGCTTGAACCCGACAGCATCCCAGAAGAACTGTTGGTTTCCTGCAGCGGCGAGTGGATTGCTTGGGTACCAGAGGCTGCTGCTTACCCGTATGAACTTCGCATTGCGCCAAAAAATCTAGTGGGGTCGCTGACCGACGCCGAATGTGACCGGTCAGGATTAGCTGCAGTGTTGGTCGACTCGCTTGCTCGGCTCGATCAGCTGTTCTCTGAGCCGATGCCGTACATGCTGTGGATACACCAGCGCCCAACAGATGGCGGGGACTGGGAAGACTCTCGGGTGCACTTTCATATCACCCCACTGCTTCGAAGCCCCGGAACGCAACGCTACGTTGCAGCGGCTGAGCTTGGTTCTGGGATCACCTTTAACCCCGTTCAGCCAGCAGAGGCAGCAGCGCAACTACGAGCCTGCAAAGGCTTGTCAGAAACTGAGCCTTCACGGTGAACAACTCACAACGCCGAGCGGGTTCGTTTCGCGCAGTGGCTCCGGGCCGGGTCAACCTCATTGGAGATCACACCGACTACATGGGCGGCCTTGCATTGCCCATGGCCATCAACTTGGCCACCACCATTACCGCAACTACGGCTAGCTCAGTCATTGAATTGACCTCTGAGCAGGTTGATGGAGACATCCATGTGCCTTTGCCTGTGACTCAGCCAAACCAAGTGACCCCAGGTTGGGGCCGCTACGTGGCCGGAGTGGCGGCCGTCCTTGGTAGCACCGAGGGCTTTGTCGGACGCGTCACTTCAACGCTTCCCCTCGGTAGCGGGCTTTCTTCTAGTGCAGCACTCGAGGTTGCGACTGCGCTTGCCTTAGGAGATTCGGGATCGCCCTTAGAGATCGCCGTTCACTGTCAGTCAGCGGAGCAACTAGCAAGCGGCGTACCTTGCGGAATCATGGACCAACTCGCTATCGCCTCGGCGACTGAAGGGAATGGCTTGCTCATCGACTTCAGCAACAACAGCGTCACCGAGGTGCCCATTCCTGACACCGCACAGTTCTGGGTGATTCATTCCGGCGAGGAGCGACAACTCGTTGGTTCGGCATATGCCGAGCGCCGAGCACAGGCTGAGCAGGCCGCTGCTTTGGTTGGGCCACTCCCAGAGGCAGACCTGAGCAGCATTAACGCAGTGAAGGATCGCGTTCTTCGGGGAAGGGCGAGGCATGTGCAAACCGAATGCGCTCGCGTACGCCTCTTTGCCGCAGCGCTGTTGCAGTCTGATCTACATCAGTGCGGCAGATTGATGATCGAGAGCCATACCTCTTTGCGAGATGATTATGAAGTCTCTACTGCCAAAATGGACTCACTGGTGAACCAACTTTGTGCCACCTCTGGGGTGTACGGGGCACGCCTCACAGGGGCTGGCTTCGGAGGATGCGTGGTGGCGTTAGCCGACCCCGACATAGAACTCCAGGGCTTACGGGTACACCCAAGCGCCGGCGCTCATCTGCAGTGGCTCACCGAGGATGAAAACGAGTCGGCTCAGCGATAGGGAGTAATCAGACCGTTGGTGGCGGTTGTTGGCCAAGCAGAACAGCCTTCTGTGACTCAAATTCTGCTTGGGTGATGTGGCCATCGTCTCGCAGCGCAGCAAGCTTAGAGATCTCATCTGCTGCTGAGACGGGGGTTGCTGGGCTTCGGACTCGGTCGAATTTACGATTCTCGTTATCTTCCATCTGCTGGTACAGCTCTTGCTGAACACCGATGGGGTTGCGAACATCTTCAAAGGTCTGCACCCCATGTTCACCAGCGGATTCGATTGTGAGCGTTCCTGCACCAACCATGCGGTCGATGATTCCCTGATTGAAGAACACCGTGTTGATTCGCTCCAAGGGAATCTCGATACCACGCTTTGAGATGATTCCTTCACGGTAAATACAGCGATCAGTAGTCACCACAAAATTGGTCGAGATCCAAGCAATCCAGCGTTGAAGGAAATACAGCAGCGCCCCAATCACAAAAAGCGCCGCAACGCCCGAGGCGAAGCTGCTCAGAGTCCCTGTGAGATCTGCTCCGAACTGAATCCACCCCCCAAAGATGATCGCTACAACCAGAATCACCACACCTTTGGCAAGCATGATCCAGTGCGGATGCAGATCGAGCACAATTTTTTCTTCTCTATGCAGATTGTCTGGGCTAAATGGCACCCCTACAGGTTACTGCTCACAGCAGAAGTCGGGGCGATATGCCCGGCGAGAGTGTCTCTCGGCGCTGCTACCGTCAGTGCAGTGCGTGGCGAGCAATGACGGATCAATCAAGGGCGGTTCAGACAGAGCCGCCAAACAAAGAGTCGGTAGCAGCGGCCAAGCTAGTGCGCGGGCTCAATCAGGCACAGCTCGAGGCAGTCATCTCGGAGGCTTCCCCGCTGCGCATTTTGGCCGGTGCAGGCTCGGGTAAAACGAGAGTCCTCACTCATCGCATTGCGCACCGTTCGGCCATCGGGACCCTTGACCCCAACCGAGTGCTCGCTGTTACCTTCACGCGCAAAGCCGCAGGAGAATTGCGCGAGCGCCTTGGCCGCTTGGGTATCAGCGGCGGGATTAACGCCGGCACCTTTCACTCCATTGCGTATGCGCAACTTCGTCAGCGCTGGGAGGAGCGCGGCATCCGACCTCCGGAACTCCTTGAGCGAAAGGTGGGCTTTGTTGCACGTTTGATGTCAGCAAAAGACCGCAACACGCCACTCGATGTTGTGGCAGAAATCGAGTGGGCCGCCGCTCGCAGAATCACCCCAGAAACCTATGAGGCCGCTGCAGCCCTCGCTCGCCGGCGACCACCACTTGCGCTCGGCACGGTGGCGGGAATCTACGAGCGATTCATGGCAGAAAAGCTACGCAAACGCTTAGTTGACTTCGACGACCTTCTCCGGCTCGCAGCAAGAGACCTTGCTGCAGACCCGGTCTATGCGGCTGCGCGCCACTGGAGGTTCCGGCACCTCTTTGTAGATGAGTTCCAAGATGTCAACCCGCTGCAGTATGAACTACTCGCTGCATGGCTCGGCCCCGAATCAGACCTGTGCGCCGTAGGGGACCCCAACCAAGCCATCTACGCATGGAACGGCGCTGACGCTCGCTACCTCACTGATTTTGAGAAGTACTTTCCGAAGAGTTCAACAGTCACCCTCGAAGACAACTATCGCTCCACACCGCAGGTACTCACCGTGGCCAATGCTGTTCTCGATGCAGGCCACAGCGTTCCAATCAAGCTGCGGTCTCATCGGCCCGACGGTCTGATTCCAGTCGTGCGTGACTACCCCGATGCCCTTGCCGAGGCTCAGGCCACTGCTCGATCTGCCCGCGATCATCACGCTCCGGGCACAGCATGGAGCAACCAATGTGTTCTTGTAAGAACAAACGCTCAAGCGGCACTCATGTCGGAAGCATTTACTAGCGCTCGGATTCCGCATCGGGTTCGTGGGGGCGGCGACCTTCTTGAACAACCCGAAATCCGCCAAGCAATCAACGGGTTCAGGCGGGCCTCCACTCTGCAAGTAGCACTCGGAGACTTAGAGGATGAGATCCGACGTTTAGCGCCCGACTTAGTAAGCGAGGCATCAAGCACGGTTCCGGTTGCTCCAGCCTCACCTGCAACGCTTCCAGTTGGAGACCTCGCCGAAGAACGTGCAGCAAACATGGCGGAACTTGTTCGACTTGGTCGCGAGTATTCGGTGCTCGACCCAACAGGCGGCATTCCGGGTTTTCTTGGCTGGCTTACCTCTGCGTTACGCGGCGAGGACCGCTCTGGCGGGGATGCAGTCGAGATCGTCACCTTTCACGCTGCAAAAGGTTTGGAATGGTCGGTGGTCCACGTGGCTGGCTTAGAAGAGGGGTTCGTCCCGATACATCACGCCAAAGAATCCCCCGATGACCTCGACGAGGAGCGGCGCCTGTTGTACGTGGCACTCACCCGTGCCAGAGACGAACTGATCTGCTCGTGGGCAAAGACCCGAACCTTTGGATCTCGCACAGCTAACCGGCAGCCTTCGCCTTGGCTCAGCATTATTGCCAACACCGTTGGGGCTACTCCCCCTGAGGTCCCCCGAAAAGACGGCGCAGGCCGAGCCAGGGCAGCTCGCGCAAACCTCAAGAAGCCTGCGACGGATCTGCCCGACAGTGATGCTGACCTGTTTGAGGCTTTGCGAGCTTGGCGTAAGGCTCAGGCCAAAGAGGCAGACGTGGCGGCGTTCGTCATCTTTAGCGACGCAACCCTTCGAGCAGTGGCAGAAGCTAGGCCACGAAGCCGCTCTGAACTTCTTGCTCTGCACGGTATCGGGGCTGTCAAAGCGCAGCGATTCGGCGATGACCTCTTGCGAGTTGTGGCCGAGCACAAGTAGACCGAGCAGAAGTAGACCGAGCAGAAGTCCGCCCAGCAGACGTAGTCAGTTGTAGCTCTGCTGTTAGCGATCCTTATTTCTTGATTCGAGCAGCGCTGTGAATTTCTCACGGTCAAAGGCAATAAAGAGCCCCGACGCT
>WLJI01000139.1 GCA_009701845.1 Actinomycetota bacterium | reverse complement strand
GCCCGCTGCAGCCAGTAAGCCTGTTGCTCGGAAGGCAGCTGCAGCCCGTAAGCCTGCTGCTCGGAAGCCAGCTGCAGCCAGTAAGCCTGCTGCTCGGAAGGCAGCTGCAGCCCGTAAGCCTGCTGCTCGGAAGCCAGCTGCAGCCAGTAAGCCAGCTACCCGTAAGCCTGCAACCCGTAAGCCTGTTGCTCGGAAGCCAGCTGCAGCCAGTAAGGCAGCTACCAGTAAGCCAGCAACCCGCAAGCCTGTTGCTCAGAAGGCAACTTCAACCCGCAAGCCAGCAACCCGCAAGCCAGCAACCCGCAAGCCAGCAACCCGTAAGCCTGCTGCCTCTGCGAGCAGTAGTAGAACTAGAAGCAGAACCAGCAGCACGGTGAACAGAAACAGCAGCCACGGCTCGGCTGCAGAAACGAATCAGCTCCGTCAACGCGTGATGGTGGTAGCTGGAGTGTTCTGCGTGCTCGCAGTGCTTCCTTTGATCAAGCTCGTCAGCGTGCAACTGGGGAGCGGAGCGGAACTTGCCGCTCGCGGGGAATCGCAACGCGTCCGAACAGTGGTTCTTCCGGCAGAGCGGGGCTCGATTCTGGATCGGACGGGTGCAGAGATGGCGATCTCACTGCCTCGGTACCGTGTTGTTACCAATATGAAGGTGCTAGCAGCGGAGGGGGTCTCAACGCCTGATGACCTCGAGCGTCTTGCTAGCCGGATCGCCCCAGTGATCCAAGTCGATCGAACCGAGCTCACCCAAATACTGCTGAGCGCTGATGCCGATGACCCGTGGGTTCGCCTCGCAGAGACTGTCAAGATAGAAGATGCAGACCGCGCCGTGAAGCTGCTGAAAAAGGACAAGATCGACAACGTCCTGACGCTTGAAGATTCGAGCGAGCGGGTTCACCCGGCGGGGGAATCGGCACTCAGGCTGCTCGGAACACTCGGTGCTGAAGGCCCCGGAAAGCTTGCTGGTATTGAGCGTGCCTATGACGCAGAACTACAAGGTCGCCCTGGAAAAAAGATTTTGGAACTTGGCACTAATGGCGAATCCATTTTGGGTGGCGAGCACTTGCTGGAAGAACCAACTGCAGGTTCTTCAGTGCAGCTCACCTTGGATAGGGCCATCCAGCACGAAACAGAACGCCTGTTAGCAGAAGGTGCAGTGAACGCAGGTGCCCAAAAAGGGATAGCCATTATCGGGCGGCCTAGTAGCGGCGAAATTCTGGCTGTGGCATCCGTGGAACGCGATCCAGATACCTCGAAAATGCGCCTGTCGAGTGGACCGATTGCGTTCTCTGACGCGTATCAGGCGGGATCGGTATTCAAACTGGTCACCTTGGCTGCAGCTGTGGAATCTGGGCAGGTCACGCCAGATACCGTCCTGCAGGTTCCGTACCGCATTCAAGTTGCCGACAAGTTGTTTAGCGATCATGAAGCCCACCCAACTGAGCCCATGACAGTGACTGAAATTCTTGCTCAATCCTCCAATGTTGGAACCATCAAAGTTGCACTCGGACTTGGGAAGCAGTCGCTCCACGATGCACTGACTGGGTTCGGTTTTGGCTCTTCAACCGGTTCGGGCCATCCGGCAGAGGCTTCTGGAATCGTGCCAAAAGTTTCAGACTGGACTACCCCCGACCTTGCTGCATCAGCCATTGGGACGCACCAATCTGCAACGGCTATGCAGGTTTGGGCTGCATACAACGTCATTGCAAATCAAGGTCGTTACGTATCTCCTCGGCTCGTAGGTTCGGTCATTGCAGCCGATGGATCGCGGACCGTTCCACCTGCTCAGCCTTCTCGTGAGGTCATCTCGGCCACGTCTGCTGCGCAGGTCAGCGAGATGCTGCAGCAAGTGGTGCGAGACGGTACGGGCAAGCAGTGGAGTATCCCTGGCTACCCGATTGCAGCTAAGACAGGAACCTCTCGAATGGCTGCAAAGACGCAGCTAGACAAGACCGACGGATATGCCTGGGCGGACGGCAGGTATCACTACTTGGCGGCGTTCACCGGGTTTCTTCCAGCCCAGCGCCCGCAAGTCTCTATCACGGTGATACTCGATGACATCACGCCGGGATTGACTGGAAGTAGTGCAGCTGGACCGGTGTTTTCGGACCTCGCTCACCTGTCGATCCGAGAACTTGGGATTGCACCCTCGACTGAAGTAGATCCCTCCGATCCTTCAGGACAACAGACAGAACTTTCACCGACCTCCTCTCTCCCTGAAGAGACAGGCACCCCAGGAACGACTCGGGATGAGAACGGCCGTGTACGGGCCGAGCCGGCCGCCAGACTCGTGAGTAGCTCAGGATCCAAAAAATCGGAACAGGGATGACCGAGGGCCCCGGAGTTGCACTTGTAGAGCTAGCGGAATTGCTTGGCGGAGAGGTCAGAAGCTTTCGTGCTGAAGGGTCCGCAACCGTGGAGTCGCGCCCGACAAGAATAACAAGAGTGACCCAAGATTCACGGCAGGTTGAAGCCGGTACCCTTTTTTGTTGCATCGCCGGTGCCGAGCAGGACGGTCATATGTTCGCCGCTGATGCAGTGGCTGCGGGGGCGGTAGCGCTTCTGACCGAACGGCCACTGGGTCTCGGCGTAGACGAGATTTGCGTAACGAACTCTCGTGCTGCGATGGCTGTTGCCGCTGCAACGGTGTCGGGCCGTCCCTCGGATCGTCTTGCCGTAGTGGGAGTCACTGGCACGAACGGCAAAACCACCGTTGTGTCAATGATTGAGTCAGTGCTGAATCACGCCGGCAGGTCTGCGCGTTCCATTGGAACCTTGACCTCTGAAAGAACCACTCCGGAATCCCCAGAATTGCAGCGACTCCTAGCGGGGATGGTTGAAGAGGGCGTAACCGATGTGGCCATCGAGGTGTCCTCGCACGCGCTGGTTCTGCATCGGGTTGATGAGATTCAGTTTGAGGTTGGAGTTTTTACGAATCTTGGCCTTGACCACATGGATTTCCATTCAACGCCTGAGGAGTACTTCGCTGCAAAGGCGAAGTTGTTTGAACCAGGGAAGTGCCGTCAAGCAGTGGTCTACGTCGGAGACATGCACGGCAAGCTGCTCTATGAGGCGAGCGGCCGCAGTTTCATTGCTGTCTCCTTTGACCAAGCAACTGAGCTTGTTCTTGATGTGACAGGTTCGTCCTTCCTCTGGCGTGGCACCCAAGTGCAACTTCATCTTGCTGGTCGTCACAATGTTGTAAATGCGCTACTCGCAGCTGAAACCTGCCTCTTGCTGGGACTAGGGGTTCAAGAGATTGCGAATGGCCTCTCGGCATTTCAGGGAGTGAACGGTCGCTTTGAGATCACTCGCTTTGAGGTGGCATCGCTCGCAGGCGTTGCCACCGCTGTGGTCGACTACGCACACACACCGGATGCCCTCGAGCAGGCGTTGCTTGCAGCGAGAGACTTGGTGTCTGTCGGGGCACAGCTACGTGTTGTGTTTGGTTGTGGTGGTGATCGTGATCGTCAGAAACGGCCTTTAATGGGTCAGGTCGCCGAGCGTCTTGCTGACACGGTGATTCTTACGTCGGACAATCCTCGCTCGGAGGACCCAGCAAAGATTCTGCAAGAGATTCTGCAGGGCACAACTCAGTCGGGGCGCAGTTCGGGGCCCAGCGTCATTGAGGATCGCCGGGTTGCAATCAGAACAGCGCTTCACGAGGCGCAACCAGGGGACGTTGTCCTTGTTGCTGGCAAAGGTCATGAAACAGTGCAGATATTTGCCGACCGGACAGAAGCCTTTGACGACCGAGACGTGATTCGCGACGAGGTAGCGAAGTGATTCGACTGCTGCTCGCTGCCGGTATTGCAACCCTTGTCTCTGCAGTCGGAACCAAGGTTCTGATTTTGTGGCTCAGTAGGCGACATATTGGCCAGCCGATTCATGAGGATGTACCGCAGGGGCACCTTGTCAAAGCTGGAACCCCAACCATGGGCGGCATCGCGATAGTGGCGGGGGTGATCCTCGGGTACGGAATCTCGAACCTGTATGACGGTGTCTTTACCTGGACGGGCTTGCTCACCGTCGGAGCAATCGCCGGTGCAGGCTTTGTTGGCTTCTTGGACGACTGGATCAAAGTTTCCCAGGAGCGAAACTTGGGCCTGAGCAGGCGAGCGAAGACATTTGGTTTGCTAGCTGTAGCGGTTGCCTTTGCCGTGCTGATGTTGCTCAAGACCAACGTGCACACCACGATTAGCTTTGCGCAGTGGAGTGACTTGGGTTGGAACTTGTCCAAGGTCGGCTGGGCAACTTGGGCAATCCTGATCATTTACGGAGCAACCAATGCGGTGAATCTCACCGATGGACTCGATGGGTTAGCTGCCGGATCGGCGGGAATCGTTTTTGCCGGATACGTCATCATTGGGTACTGGATATTTCGGTATTCGGGTCTGTATGGCATCAACGTGGGGCTCGACCTTGCAGTGGTAGCTGCAGCGATGATGGGAGCCTGCGCAGGATTCTTGTGGTGGAACGCTGCCCCAGCGCAGATCTTTATGGGCGACACTGGGTCACTGGCAATAGGAATGGCCTTAGCGGCGTTGGCGTTGAGTTCCTCAACCGTGCTGCTTTTGCCAATACTTGGATTGTTGTTTGTGATTGAAACCGTGTCTGTGGTGTTGCAGGTGGTGAGCTTCAAGACCACTGGCCGACGAATCTTTCGGATGGCACCGATACATCATCATTTCGAACTCGTTGGTTGGCCCGAGACGACTGTCATCGTTCGGTTTTGGATGTTGACTGCAGCGTGCACTGCACTCGGCCTTGGGCTGTTCTATCGGGAGTTCATTCGCTCAGGAGGTTTGGGATGAGCTCTCGAACTTCTGGAACGCGAAGCTCTGGAACGCGCACTTCTGGAACGCGAACTTCTGGGCGCAAGAGTTCTTCTTCTTCCTCCACACGCCATCTGCGCGGTGTCGACGTCGAGGTGATGCAAGTCGGCCCAAAGGCAGAGCACTTACTTCTCGGCTCGGCTGGGCTGTTGTGTCTGCTCGGGATCGTGATGGTGTATTCGGCTTCCTCGGTCGCTTCGGTGCAAGCCAGTCAAGCTAACTGGAGTACTGGGGCCAAGCAGTTGTTGTGGATGGTCCTAGGTCTTTGCCTAGGTCTGGTTGCTTCGAGGATCCCGCTCATGATCTGGCGTGATCGCATTGCTCCCGTCATGATCGTGGTGGCACTCGGTTTGCAGTTTGTCTTGGCGCTCGACATCGCTCTCGGAGCAGTCGGTGGGCCTCATATTCCCTTTGCCTTGACAACAAATGGGGCAACGCGATGGTTGGGAGCTGGCTCGTTTCAATTCCAGCCATCTGATTTTGCCAAGCTCGCTCTCATCTTGTGGCTAGCTAGATTCTTAGATCGAAGAAGCCGAGATATCGGTTCCTTCGACCTGCTGAAACCCATCTTTTTCGTTACTGGCCTTTTGGGGCTGATGGTGCTTCTTGGAGACGATCTGGGAACCACATTGTTGCTCGGAGTGATTGTTATCGTCATGTTGTTCCTTGCTGGGGCACCCCTTCGACAAGTGGGTGGGATTGCCGCCGTGGCAGCATCTCTGGCAGCAGTTGTGATTTTGTTATTTGGTGGGTTTCGTGTTCAAAGAATTGCCGCCTATTTCAACCCATCGGGTCATCAAAGCACTGGTGGCTATCAGCTGCTTCAATCTCAGATTGGCTTTGCCTCCGGCGGACTGCTTGGAAGCGGCCCGGGTAACTCGAGAGCAAAATGGGGTTACTTGCCAGAGGCAGACACGGACTTCATTCTCGCCATCATTGGCGAGGAATTGGGCCTGCTTGGCAGCCTTGTCGTACTGGGCGCATTCGTGGTTTTTATGTTTGCCGGAATTCGTATCGCACTCCGAAGCAGCAGCAAGTTCGGTCGGCTCGTAGCCATTGGAATCACCACCTGGATTGGTGTGCAAGCAATGATCAATATCATGGTGACCGTGGGTGCCCTGCCGACCAAAGGAATCACCCTGCCGTTTGTTTCCTATGGAGGGTCCTCGCTCATGATGTGCATGCTCTCCGTTGGCGTAATGGTTTCTGTCGCTCGGGAGAGCTAATGGCTAGTTCAGTTCCGGCACCTAGTTCTCGCCGTCGAACCTGGGCAGTTATTGCAGGCGGTGGTACAGCCGGCCATGTTGTTCCGGGCATTGCGGTGGCTAAGGCCCTTGTGGCGCGTGGGCATGAGCCCTCCGCTTTGCATTTTGTTGGCGCTGAGCGCGGTATCGAGGCATCGCTCGTGCCGGCGGCGGGATTTGAAATCACACTTCTTCCAGGTCGCGGTATTCAGCGCAAGCTAACTCTTGAAAACATTGTCGCAATCTGGGGGATCATCCGAGCCGTGGTTCGCTCAGTAGGCCTGATTCGAAACAAGAAGCCGGCCGTGGTACTTGCTCTTGGCGGGTTTGCGAGTGTTGCCTGTTCGCTAGCTGCAATTCTTTGGCGAGTACCTCTCATCGTGGCCGATCAGAATGCACGCGCTGGGGCTTCGAACCGATTGGTAGCGAGATGGGCCAAGGCCTGTGCTGTTCCTTTTGAAGAGACAGACCTTCCCCGGGCAGTCGTGACAGGAAACCCCGTTCGGGAAGAAATGCTGCAGGTAGGAGTAGACCGTCAACAACGTTCGGCGCGACTCGCACTGGGATTGCCCTTGGATCGCATCGTGATCGTGGCCTTTGCCGGCTCGCTTGGTTCGCGGCGCATCAATGAGGCCATCTATGGGGCAGTCAAACAATGGTCAGACAGATCGGATCTAGCGATTTATCACGTGGTTGGTGCCCGCGACTTCGACGACCGACCAACGCTCAACCCAGACAAGCTCGCATACCGAAGCGTTCGCTACGAGGAGCGCATGGACCTTGTACTTGCGGCGGCGGATCTTGCTATCTGTAGATCGGGCGGCACCACTGTGGCTGAACTTGCAGTTGTTGGCCTTGGATC
>WLJI01000138.1 GCA_009701845.1 Actinomycetota bacterium | reverse complement strand
CACATCCACCACGCCCAACACGGCGGCCCAACAAACCTCAACAACCTCATCTCACTTTGCAAACAACACCACACCACCATCCACACCACCGGATGGACCATCAAACAACAACCAAACACACCCGGCCGCTACACCATCACCACACCAACCGGCACCCAACTCAACACCCAACACCACGGCAAACCCAGCCCATAAACAAACCGCCCCAGCAGTCATGCCGAGCAGTCAGTCACTCAGCCAGCACAGAGAGTTCAGTCAGGCAGCACAGTCAGCACAGGCAGCACAGTCAGCACAGTCAGCACAGTCAGCCCGCACCGACAGTTCAGTCGGCACAGTCAGTCAGGCAAGACCGAGGACTTTTCGCGCGTTCTCGCGCAGGAACTTCGGCCAGACCTCGTCCTTGAGGGGCACATTCGGCATCTCAGAAAAGATGCGATCCAAGGTCAATCCCATCGGGAAATACCCCCCGTACATCACCTTGTCACTACCGCGCGTATTGGCGTAATCAATGATTGCCTTCGGGTAGTACTTCGGGGCGAAGGCCGAGGTCGAGTAGTACAGATTCGGCCACTTGATCATGAGCTTTACTGCCAGTTCCTCCCATGGCTCAGCCCCATGTCGCATCACGATGGTCAGCTCAGGGAAAAACCAGCAAACCTCATCAAGCAACTCGGGCTTTTGACATGCCATAGGCACCCGCGGACCGGGCACGCCGGTGCACATAAAAACGGGAATCTCCAGTTCGCAGCATTTCGCATAGATCGGATACCAACGCTTGTCATTGATCGGAACCTGCGGGCTATACCCAGCAGGAAACCCAGCAAGTGCGCGCAACCCCGTGGTCTCGTACGCCCTGACAATCTGCTCTACAGCCTTCATGCCCTCGTTGGGGTCAACTCCGATGGAAGGGAGAAAACGGTCTGGGTGATCAGTGAGTGCCCGCATCTGGTGCTTTCCGCCTGCACCGATCATGGCCATCTCAATCCCGTGATGGTCCATTAATGCCAAGGTATGCGCAACTGGATCTTCGCCTGCTTCCATTGCACCCGGAACCTTTTTGAACATGTATTGAGCCGGAAACTCAAACTCTTCCTTCGAAGCCGTGTCCTTGAGATTTGGTGCAAGAAACTCATAAATCGAACGAACATCGTCAAATGGCAGGTCCATCATCGTGTCGATGATTCCGATTCCGTTGGGCATAGGCATAGTTGCCAAGGTAGCGGAAGAATAGAACTCGGTTCTCATTCTGCTGCTCCCAGTTTCGGGCAGGCCTCGCCAGTTCAGACAGACTGTGTTGGTGAATGATTCCGCGAACACCACCAGCAGCAGCCCTGGCACCAGCAGCACGAGCACAGGCACAGGCACCAGCCCTGGCAACAGCAGCACGAGCACAGGCACCAGCGCTAGGGAGGACAGCACGTCGCTGCCGAACATTTTGCTGATCACCTTGGATCAGTTTCGAGCCGACTGCTTATCGGCCGCTGGCCACCCCCTTGTGCGTACCCCGAATCTTGACCGCCTTGCAGACCAAGGCCTGCGCTTTGCCAATCACTACAGCAACTGCGCCCCTTGCGCTCCGGGGCGGGCCTCGTTGCTCACTGGGCTCTGGCAGATGAACCACCGAGTGACAAACAACGGCGCTCCGCTAGCAGACAACCTACCGATGTTGCCTCGCGAGTTACGCAGAGCCGGTTACGACCCAACCCTGTTTGGTTATACGGACACCGCTCTTGACCCAGCCACGTTGGTACAAAGCGACCCAAGGCGTTGTAGCTACGAACAGCCCATGGATGGGTTTTCGGTGGGGGTTCTCCTTGACGACAACATTGACCCCTGGATTGAGTGGTTGGCAGGTCAAGGTTTTCCCGTCCCCGAGGAGAACCGCAAAATCTACGACCCGGCACCCATAGAGATCCCAGAAGGCCGAGGCGCAACTTGGCCACCAGCCACCTATTCAGCAGAACAAACCGAGTCTGCCTTCCTCACCGAGAGGGCCCTCGAATGGATCTCTTCTCCTGACCGAGGCACCGACCCATGGTGTGCGCATCTGTCCTATCTGCGGCCTCATCCTCCCTACCTAGTTCCCTCCCCCTACAACAACATGTTTGACCCGGCAGATATGCCACCGGCACTGCGACACCGCACTCTGCAGGAAGAGGCCGAGCAGCACCCCTTCTTGGCGGCAGCACTCACGATCGTTCCCTCGCCAGCAGAGGAACTTGACCAACGCCAACTTCAGGCCACGTACTTCGGCATGATCGCAGAGGTAGATCATCAGGTCGGGGTACTCCTAGATGGGCTTGAAGAGCTCGGTTTCTCCGAAGACACCATCGTGATCCTGACCTCGGACCACGGGGAACAACTCGGCGACCACTGGTTCTTAGAGAAGCTCGGGTTCTTCGATCAGAGCTATCGGATCCCGCTGATTATTCGGGCACCGGGCCGCATAGAACAGCCCGGCCGAGTGGTTGAGGCCTTCACCGAAAACGTGGACATCTTCCCGACACTGCTCGACCTCATCGGAATCACCCCACCAGATTTTTGTGACGGCGCCAGCTTGGCACCATTTCTGGATCAAGCATCCCTGCCGCCTACAGGCCCCGAGCACTGGCGATCAGCAGTGCACTTCGAATTCGACTTTCGCGAGCCAAACAGCACCATCATCGAATCGATCTTTGCCATTCGCCAAGACCAATGCGCCATCTCTGTCATACGTGACCACGACGCAAAATATGTGCACTTCGCCGGCGGTCTACCTCCGCTGTTCTTTGATCTGCGCACTGATCCCGAAGAGCTCTACAACAGAGCTGAAGACCCCGCTCTCACAAGCACTGTCTTGAGTTATGCACAACGACTTCTCAGCATGAAGCTCGAACATACCGATCCACGCCTGGCAAATACGCGAGCCACGGGCTTTGGAACGATCCATCGGCCCGACCCGCCGAGGCCCGACAGCCAACCCCCTGCCTAGAACAGAAAGCCCGACCTAGAGCTCAACAACGGTAGGGTAACTACCTCGTTCGGCTTCCTACTTTGGTCGCCCCGACACTGTCTCGAACAGCCATGGCCAGTCGGTTCCGCATTCCGAGTCCGCGTCCCCTGGAGCTTCGCCGCAGGCTGGTTGATCTCCTTGGGCCGACCGGCGATGCCACGCGCCAAAGTTTGGTTGCTCTTGGGGTGAACTCCTGCACCAGCTTTGCTGCAGGTGCCGTGCTTGGATCGATTACTGGCACCCTGGAGCTTCTCCCAGGATTACTCGTCATGATTCCCGCAGCAATTGGACTGCGGGGAAACATCTTTGGTGCAGTCGGAAACCGCATTTCCACAGCAATCCATACCGGCACCTTTCGAGTGTCTACAAAACGCGAGTCGGTACTGATTCAAAACGTTTTGGCCTCAATGTCGCTGACATTCATCTTGTCTCTACTCCTTGCATTCTTAGCCAAAATCATCTCTGTTGCATTTGGCATTCAAAACACCATCAGCGTGCTTGACCTAGCGCTGATCTCTGTTCTTGGCGGAGTCATCGCAAGCGTGATCGTGCTGGCAGCAACAGTGCTGCTCTCCATCGGCGCAGTTCGAAGAGAGTGGGATCTAGACAACCTTGTTGCCCCAACGGTGTCCACACTCGGCGATGTCGTCACCATCCCGGCGCTCTTCCTAGCAACCAAACTCCTTGGCCATGGCTCGGTTACAACCGCGATTGGCTGGTTCATGATCCTGCTCACCGCCGTCGTGATTCTGATGAGTCTGCGCACGCATCTAGCCATGTTTCGTCAGATCATTCGTGAGTCACTCCCAGTGCTCAGCATCGCACTCATCCTCTCTACGCTCGCCGGCATTGCAGTCGAGAGCCAGATGTCTCTCTTTACCGGGTTTCCGGCACTACTCGTGTTGCTGCCTGCCTTTGTCAGTTCTGCTGGGGCGCTCGGCGGAATCCTTGCTAGCCGCATGGCGACCAACTTGCATCTAGGCCTAGTAGATCCGGTCATGGTTCCGGGCCGCGAGGCGCGTCGAGATGCCTTACTCGTGCTGCTTATCGGGTTTCCCGTTTTTGTGTTCAACGGGGTCGGCGCATACGTAATCGGCACCCTTCTTGGCCAAGCAAGTCCGGGGCTGGGGTGGATGGTGGCATCCTCACTAGCTGGCGGACTTTTTGCAGTGCTCTTCGTCATTGCATTGGCCTACTACGGCACCATCGCTGCGTGGCGTTCCAACCTTGACCCTGACACCTACGGCATTCCCGTGGTAACTGCCTCTGTTGACTTTGTGGGCGTGGTAGCCCTGATTTTGGCGCTCGTAGCGTTTGGGATTGCCTAGCAGTTGGGACGGCCGAGCAATTGGGACGGCCACACAATTGGGACAGCCGAACTAGTTCAGGCAGAACCGAGCAGTTCAGTTACGAGCGCTGCGACAGGGCTTCGCTCAGACCTTGTGAGCGTGACATGACCAAAGAGTGCATTTCCGCGAAGGGTAGATACCACCGAGGCCACACCGTCATATCGCCCCACATGAAGATTGTCTCGCTGCGCAACGTCATGGGTCAGTACAACTCGGCTGCCAGCGCCAAGGCGAGTAAGGGCAGTCAGTAGAACCATCTTCTCTAGGTTCTGCGCCTCGTCAACAATCACAAACGTGTCGGTCAGGGTGCGTCCACGAATATGCGTGAGGGGTAAGACCTCGAGCAGTTTGCGAGCAATCACTTCCTCGATGACCTCGGGGCCAGCGATTGACTCAAGGGCATCATTGACTGCTGCCGCCCAAGGGCCCATTTTTTCGTCTGCGTCGCCGGGAAGAAAACCAAGATCCTGCCCACCGACTGCATACAGCGGCCGGAACACGATCACCTTTTTTTGAGTGCGTCGCTCCAGCACAGCTTCTAGTCCAGCGGCTAAAGCCAACACAGACTTGCCGGTACCCGCAGGCCCACCAAGAGACACGATTCCAACACTGTCATCGCTCAAGAGATCTAGCGCAACGCGCTGCTCAGCGGAACGTCCGCGAACATCAAACAGGTGACGATCACCGTCTAAGAGATGCGCCCGACCATCATGGTGCATTCGAGCTAGGGCAGAACTCCCGGGCGCACGCAGCACCAGTCCGGCATTCGTCGGCAGCTCAGCCGCTTCAGGCAAAACCAGACTTCGCTCCTGATACAAACGGTCGATGGTTTCGCCGTCGGTAGCTACCTCGACCAGACCGGACCAACCCTCGGAACCACCGGCGATCTCATTGCGGTATTCCTCTGATCCAAGACCCGCCACCGAAGCCTTCAGCCGAAGTGGAAGGTCTTTGCTGACCAGAGTTACCAACAGACCCTTGTCGGCAAGGTTTCGCGCCACGGCCAAAATCCGATGATCGTTCTCTGAAGACGAAAACGCTGCAGGCAAGCTTGAAGTATCAACATGGTTGAGTTCCACCCTGACCGTTCCGCCGACATCGTTCACAGGGATCGGTTCAGTGAGCGTTCCGTGTTCGATGCGTAAGCGCTCTAAATACCTCAGCGCTTCCCGGGCGGACCATCCCAGCTCGGGGTGGAGGCGCTTGGCCTCCAACTCCATGAGGACCACGAGTGGTACGACCACTTCATGCTCTTCAAACTTTTCCAATGCTGCAGGGTCCGCCAGCAGCACCGAAGTGTCGAGGACATAGGTGCGAGTATCGATCATCTGAAGGTACCCCTCCGAGACACTCTGAGCGCGGCATGTAGGCACTCAAATCTATGAACTTCTTATGAACGAAAGTGAGGACGGATTTTCTGAGCGAGTCACTAGAGTAGAAAGGGAGTTGCAGAGCACACGAGCCGTATCCGCCGAGCCGAGGAGGACAACTGATGAGCGACGATCCAACAGGACAATTCACACCGCCGCCAACGCCTCCGCCCTATAACCCAGGAGCCTCCGCCCCCCTGACCGGGCCACCGACCGGGCCACCGACCGGGCCACCGACCGCATGGGGCGACTCCACCCTTGGCTCTGCAACAGTTCCAACTGCTTCGGCAGTTGCTAGCGAGGCTGCTGCCTCGGAACCCAAAAAATCTCGTGCCGGACTCATTATCGGCCTTCTTGTGATCGTTGCGCTCATAGCGGGAGCAACATTTGCTGGAGCTGCAGCGCTGCTCAACTCTGGCCCCGATCTAGCGCTGACCGTTCGAACCTGTCAGATAGAAGCAGACGGCTCGCTCACGGCTACTGGTTCTTATACCGGCGCCTCTGACTCCACCTCTCTCGTGGTCAAGTTCATAGAGGTGAGCTCCAAAGAATTAGTAGCTTCAGACAACGTCACAGGAATCAGAAGCACTGGAAACGGCAACTGGCAGGGCACCGGAAAAGCCGGCGACTCGGTGCAACAAGTCACCTGTGAGATCTCTACTACCAAGAGCTGAGTACGACGGTGATCTGACGGGTCGTCAGGTACGCGGCTAGCTTTCACATCATGAACCTCGACCTGACCGCCGAGGAGTTGGCATTCCGCGAGGAAGCCAGCACCTGGTTGCGTGACAACCTGCCCACAGAAGCTCGGCCCCCAGAAGGCCAAGAGATGCGGGCATTCGATTTGGCTTGGCAACGGACCCTTTTTGATGGGGGCTGGGCTGGCATCAACTGGCCAACCGAGTACGGCGGCCGCGGCCTGACCGACATTCAGCAGATGATTTGGTACGAGGAGTTCGCTAAGGCCAACCCGCCCTTCACGCTGAACAACTCCTGCACTTTTGTAGGCAATCTTCACGGTGGCCCAACCATCATCGTGAACGGCAACGAGGAGCAGCGCTCCACCTATCTGCCACAGATTCTTCGTGGCGAGGCCGTCTGGTGCCAAGGGTTCTCTGAGCCGGGGTCAGGCTCAGACCTAGCCAGCCTGAGTACCAAAGCAGAGATCGACGGCGACGAACTTGTAGTCACGGGCCAGAAAACTTGGACGAGCTATGCACATGTTGCAGACGTTCAAGAACTCCTTGTACGAACTGACCCCACTGCACCCAAACACAAAGGCATTACTTGGGTGGTCTGCGAT
>WLJI01000137.1 GCA_009701845.1 Actinomycetota bacterium | reverse complement strand
TGGCGGGGCTCAACCCAACAACCTCACCACGAGTGCAACCATCTCTCCTGATGGCACAAAGGTAGTGGTCAACTCACGTGCCTCAAATCTTGTTGCCGGAGATACAAACACGAATCCCGATATGTTCTTGTGGAACCTGGCAACTGGCTCCTATCAGCGTCAACCTTCGGGCCTTTCAGGGGTGCAGTCAAACAGCATTTCTACTGCCATCTCAATTGATGTGTTTGGCAGGGTTTCATTTGACTCCCTTGCAAGCAATTTGGTTGCAGGTGACACGAACGGGATAAACGACGTATTTGTCTGGGACACGATAGCTGGCACCTATCTGCGTCAACCCCGCGGGTTGCTCGGAGCACAACCAAACGCCGGAAGCCAGGTTCAGGCTGCATCCTTTGACGGCAACCGCATCTTCCTCTCCTCAAACGCAACCAACCTCGTAGCAGAAGATGTCACCTTGGTTCCCGATGG
The DNA here is from genome assembly GCA_009701845.1 of Actinomycetota bacterium. GTDB lineage: Bacteria > Actinomycetota > Acidimicrobiia > Acidimicrobiales > Microtrichaceae > IMCC26207. The sequence goes on along the minus strand of WLJI01000137.1, from coordinate 6,553 downwards.
GTTTATCTGGACGAGGGTCACTCCCTTGGGTGTACCGGGAAGCTAACCGTCAGCCCGCCCGGCCGCCTTGGCTGCACCGATGCGCCGCGTTTCAACTTTGCAGAGAGATCTCTATCATCTAGCGATGAACCACTATGAAGTGCTTGGAGTAGATGCAACGGCCTCGGCCGCTCAGCTTCGCTCTGCGTACCTTCAGCTTGCTCGCCAGCATCACCCGGACTTTCAGCAGAGCAGCGGCAGGTCCTCATCTCATAAGCCAGCAGTGGATTCTGAGTTTCGTATGCGCCAGGTCAACGCAGCATGGCAGGTGCTTGGCAACACCGAGAGGCGGTCTGCGTACGATCAGCAGTTGCGAGACGACGCAGCTAGACGACTCACAGGCATGCACTCCTCAGCAGGAACAGCGCAGGCAGTGTCAGCAAGTGGGCCTCGGATAGAGCAGCCTTCAACTGAGTTCACTCCCTACTGGGAACTAGACGAAGACGATGACGACTCGTGGAGGTACGAGCCCGATGAGGTCAACCCAGAGACCGTTCCGCACAAGTCGCTCCTAGCTGCGCCTGCGTTGGCTTTTGCTCTGGGCATAGCGCTGCTCTCCGCGAGCGCCCCAACTGGCATTCGAGCACTCTTTGCCGCTGGCCTCATCTGCATGCTGCTGTCTGTTTTTTTCTTTGTCGCAGCACCAGTAGTGGCCATGTTTAAAAGCCAGATAGCAGAGGAGCGTTCTCGTACTCGATCTGCGAAGCAGAACAAGTCTGCCAAACCAAAGAACTCTGCCAAACCAAAGAACTCTGCCAAACCAAAGAACTCTGCCAAACCAAAGAACTCTGCCAAGGCACGGACCTTTGCCAAGGCAAAGCGGCGTGAGTAGCCACGAGTAACCTGAGCTACCCATGGCCACCTATCTTGATGCAATTTTGCAGGCGCACCGCAGCGCCGCTCAGGCAGACACCCGCAACCTTGAGCAACTGATGGATCAAGCTCGGCTCATGCCTGCAGCCCGCGGGTTTGCCGCCGCTCTGGCAGACACAACCGAATTAGCAGTGATTGCAGAGGTCAAGCGGCGTTCCCCGTCAAAGGGTGAGCTCTTAGCCAACCTCGACCCCATCACTCTTGCTCACAGCTACGAGGCCGGTGGAGCGAGTTGCCTGTCAGTGCTGACGGACCGAGACTACTTTGGCGGATCCCCAGAGGATCTCGCGTCAGCTCGGTCTGCAGTGCGCCTGCCGGTCCTGCGCAAAGACTTCACTGTGTCTGCTCATGATGTCTGCGATGCGCGACTGATGGGAGCCGACTGTGTACTTCTCATAGCGGCTGCGCTTGATGATGCAGAGCTACAAGATTTTTCGCAGCTTGCGACTGAACTGGGGTTGGATGCACTCATAGAGATTCACGATGAGGCCGAGCTAGATCGAGCAGTTACATGTACTTCTGCTGCACTAGTGGGCGTGAACCAGCGTGATCTTGAGACGTTTATGGTGGATCAAGCTAGGGCTGTTCGAATGGCAGCAATCATGCCCGCCAACACCATCCGGGTTGCCGAATCAGGGGTGCGCGGGCAACACGATGCACGTGCGCTTGCCGCTGCGGGGTATCACGCGGTGTTGGTAGGGGAGCATCTCGTTCGATCGGCAGATCCAGCAGCGGCGTTGGCTGAATTGCGGGTTGCCCTGCCCGAGTCTGAGTAGGGTTCTTGGGTGTTCATCAAGATCTGCGGTCTCACCAATGAAGAGGATGCCCTCATGGCAGTGGCCCTCGGTGCCGACGCCGTTGGCTTTGTCTTTGCTCCTTCCCCTCGACAGGTCACGGTAAACCTTGTGCGAGACATCGTGAAGCGTTTGCCGCCAGAGATTGTCAGCGTCGGGGTTTTTCGTGATCAGTCACCGCAGCTAGTAATCGACACTGTGCAGACCGCAGGGCTTCGCGCTGCGCAACTGCACGGGCATGAAACCCCTGCCGATGCCGCACAAATTCGCCCGTATTGTCAAGCTCTGATCGTGGCGTTTCCCGCAGGCGACCCTGGCTTGGCTCATGTGGATGATTACGGCGCAGATGCAGTTCTTTTGGACTCGCATGCCCCCGGCTCGGGCGAGGTATTTGATTGGTCGCTCGCCGAGGGAGCACCGCTCAACAGGCGACTTATCTTGGCAGGTGGACTGACCCCCGCGAATGTGGCCGATGGCATTGCAGAGGTTCATCCTTGGGGGGTGGACGTCTCGTCAGGGGTAGAGCTTGCAGGTCAGCCGGGCCGAAAAGATGCCCGACTCGTTCAGGCATTTATTCGTGCCGCTCGCGCCGCTGCGCCAACTACTCCGCCGCACGCTTCAGCAGAAGATCCCTACGATCACGGGCCTTTCAACTGGGCCGATTCAGGTATGTAAACCCGCTGTGGTCAATGCAGGGAACCCCGGTTCCGTTCAAAGCCGTCTGCAAGGTACGTTGATGGGGTGAACAACGATCTGAAGAACCAAGCCGATGAACTGGCTCAAGTGTTTGCCGCTGACATGGTTGGTGCGCCCACCGGTGTCGGACGCTTTGGGCAGTTTGGCGGAATGTTTGTTCCCGAAACCCTGGTTCCTGCCCTACATGAGCTTGAAGCAGCATTTAAAGATGCTTGGGCCGACCCCGTTTTTCGCAACGAGCTCGACACACTGCTCGCAGACTACGCCGGTCGTCCAAGCCCGCTCACCAGATGCGACCGCCTTGGCGAGCAACTCGGGTTTCAGCTGTACCTCAAGCGTGAAGATCTGAACCATACGGGCTCGCACAAAATCAATAACGTGCTGGGTCAGGCACTGTTGGCCAAGCGGATGGGCAAGACACGACTCGTTGCAGAAACCGGAGCCGGCCAGCACGGTGTGGCTACTGCGACTGCGGCTGCACTGATGGACATGGAGTGCCTCGTCTACATGGGCGAGGTAGACATTGCCCGCCAAGAACTCAACGTGTTTCGTATGCGCTTGCTCGGCGCAGAGGTCACGCCTGCAGTCTCGGGCAGTCGCACGCTCAAAGATGCAGTGAATGAGGCCATGCGCGATTGGGTGGGCACGGTTGAGCACACGCATTACTGCCTTGGGTCAGTTCTGGGGCCGCATCCGTACCCCTGGATGGTCCGAGAGTTTCATCGGGTGATCGGAACCGAGGCTGCAGTTCAGTGTCGCGTTGCGCTTGGCTCAGATCACCCGACGGGCCGGCCAGATGTGGTGGTTGCCTGCATCGGAGGCGGCTCAAACGCCGCAGGTATTTTCAGCGGGTTTGCAGCATTCCCCGAGGTTGCCCTTGTGGGGGTAGAGCCAGAGGGTGGTGCAGCAATCGGCCACGGAATCCCAGGCATTGTGCACGGTATGAAGTCTTATCTGATGCAGGACGAGTTTGGTCAGGTGAGTGAGGCCCATTCAATCTCTGCTGGTTTGGACTACCCGGGCGTTGGTCCCGAGCATGCTCATTTAGCCGACTCTGGCCGTGCTCGGTATGAACAAGTGAGCGATTCCGAGGTGATCGAGGCATTCCAGTTGCTCTCTCGAACCGAAGGAATCATTCCGGCGCTAGAGCCAGCGCACGCGCTTGCATGGGTAGTGCGAGAGAAAGAGTCTCTTGCCGGTAAGAATGTGCTGATCAACATGTCGGGCCGTGGAGATAAAGACGTTGGTCAGATGATGGAAGTTCTCGGGGACCAACTGTGAGCCCAACAGAGCCACTCTCTTTACAGGCAGCACTTGAGTCCAGACGGGAAAGCGGCGGCAAGTGCCTTGTTCCGTACCTCACAGGAGGACTGCCAGGATGGGAACTCATGTTGAGCGCCGTTGCCTCTGCTGGTGCAGATGGAATCGAAGTGGGGATCCCCTTCTCTGATCCAGTGATGGACGGCCCGATTATTCAAGAGTCTTCCGAACTAGCTCTAGCTGCTGGTGCAACACCGCCAGGAATCTTGGATGCGCTCAGCCGGCTCGATTGTGAAGTGCCGCTAGCAGTTATGACCTATGTGAATCTGGTCTACCGGTTTGGTTATGAGCGCTTCGCCGCTTCCATGGTCCGAGCAGGAGTATCGGCTGCCATTCTGCCGGATGTTCCGCTTGAAGAAGCCGGAGACTGGTGCGCTGCTGCAGATGCAGCGGGGGTGCAAACAGTCATGCTTGCTGCGCCAACAAGTCCAGACGAACGTTTGGTGAGCATCGTTGAGCGCTCGAGCGGGTTTGTGTACGCAGTAGGCCTGCTCGGGATTACCGGCGAGCGTGATTCACTTGCAGCCTCTGCCAAAGTCATTGCCAAGCGACTCAAAGAAGTGACCGACCTTCCGGTGCTCGTTGGTGTTGGAATCTCTACGCCCGAGCAGGCTGTAGAAGTATGCGAGGTTGCCGATGGTGTGGTCGTTGGCTCAGCAGTTGTTCGGCGAATCGTCGAAACAGGGTCACCGGAATCGGTAGCTGAACTCGTCGGCACGTTCCGGGACGCGCTCGACAAGGGCTAAAGAGCTACTTTCCCTCGGTCCAGATTTATCGTCCAAAAATAAAAACCGCTAAAAACCGCCGGTTTCTGTTCACAAGGCGTCAAATCTGTGATAGTTACAAGGGTGCAATTTACCGTCGAGTTCTGACGTCACCCCAGTGGACACAGAATTTGGCGTATCGAGTAGATCGACCAGGAGGAATTATGAACAAGACCGAATTAGTAGAAACCATTGCGCAGCGCAACGACCTGTCCAAGAAGGATGTTCAGGCCGTGCTTGACACCTTCGAGGAAATCGCAGGAGACATCGTCGCCAAGGGCGGAGACGCACTTACCATCCCCGGTTTCTTGAAGTTTGAGCAGACACATCGTGCAGCTCGCGCTGGACGTAACCCACAGACTGGCGAGACCATTCAGGTCAAGGCCGCAAATGCAGCCAAGGTCACCGCTGGTGCACGCCTCAAGGCTCGCGCCAAGGCTGGCAAGTAACACCCTGTTGGCAGTGGTTATGTTTCAGTAACTCTGTCCAAGAACAGAAGTATGCAGGTTGGTGGCCACCCCTCAGGGGTGGCCACACTGTTTTTCGGCCCAGTTTCAAGCGCCTACCCTGTGTTCATGCCAGCCCAGCCCAAGCCAACCCAACTTGATCCAGCCCAACCTGCTCCAGCCCAGCCCAAAGTTCTGAAGCCCTTATCCAAGGCGCCGGCTTTCACTCTGCTTGATCAGCGCAGCGACAAGATCAAGCTGTCCGAGTTTCTTGGTCGCAAGGTACTCATTTTCTTTTACCCCAAGGCCAGCACTCCGGGGTGTACCACTCAGGCCTGCGGTCTGAGAGACATCGCAGATGAGATTGGCGACACGGCGGTCATCGGGATCAGCCCTGATCTGCCCGCAAAATTGCAGCGCTTCGATGAGCAACAGAGCCTTGGCTTTACTCTCCTGTCGGACCCCGAGCATCTTGTAGCAGAAAAGTATGGTGTTTGGGCAGAGAAGAAGCTCTACGGCAAGGTCTACATGGGCGTTGTCCGCTCGGCCTTCTTGATTGGCGAAACCGGAAAGCTCGAGCAGGTCTGGTACAAGATCAGCCCGAAAGACACTCCTAAAAAGCTGCTCGAGGCGCTCGCTCAGGCGTAGCGCCTGCAGCCCCGAAGTTCACAGGCCTCAAGAAGAGCGCCCGTCGGCTAGTCGCGTCGCTCATCGGCTGCTCGTAACCGCTCCTCAAACTCTGCATCAGTTTTCGACATCGCCCATTGTCGGCCCGCTACTGCTGCCGCTGCCGCCAGACCAAGAACGATGAGCAGTCGCAGCCACAGGTGGCTGCCCCCGGCGCTGCTCTCTGAGCTAGTGATATTGACTTCATTGTCTGCCATAAGCGAAATAGTAGATGCTCTGGCTTTGAGGGGCAGCGCAGAAATCAGATAGGGTCTCTGTTGCAGCCCGGGTGGCGGAATGGCAGACGCGGCGGATTCAAAATCCGCTGTCCTTACGGGCGTGTGGGTTCAAGTCCCACCCCGGGCACGCTGCAGACGTTTCAACGATTGTTCGTTGAAACGAACGGTCAGAGGCCGCACTCAGGCGCAGCGCTGGGCAGTGAGCCGGTACCCGAGCAGAGGCAGCTCTTGTGAGTACAGAACCGTCCGAAGGTCCACTGAGGATTTAGTCCAGATGTACCGACCGTATTGCTCGGGCCAAGTCGGCAGCAGGGTTCCTGAGGCAATCACCAATGGCGTCTTGTCTACTTGGCCCAGTAGGACCTGCCGGGAGGTGGCAGTGAGTCTCGTATACAGAACCCTCCCATCGTCGGTAACTGCAGTTGGTAGGTCAAGGGTGCCTCGGTCAATCTCTGAGAGAGTTTGGGAGACGTGGTTCCACAGCAGATAGATCGCTGGACCTCCGAGCCCGTCGGATTGTCTCGCGAAGACCGTGAATTTCCCATTGTCGCTTGAGTCCTGGGCGGCAAAATTTACGCCACCTCCTTGTTCAGCGAGGATCTGAGCTTTGGCGTCAGCGAGCGGGGTTGCTGCGCCGGTGTCCACATTGATGACCTCGGTTGGGGTGGTGATCTGATGGCCCCCGCTCGACACAAACGATTCAAAGAGGACCGATG
>WLJI01000136.1 GCA_009701845.1 Actinomycetota bacterium | reverse complement strand
TTCCAGCAAGCGCACCGGCTCCGAGCGGTGAGACATCGAGTCGAACTCGTGCGTCGGCGATTCGATCAACGTCACGCAGAAGCGCCCATGCATGCGCCATCAGATGATGAGCTAGCAATACGGGCTGCGCCTGTTGCAGGTGCGTATAACCCGGCAGGTAGGCAGCATCTTTGCCGGTGCCGGCCTGATCGGCTCGTGCCGCTAAGGCATCCACCAAATCGAGTGTGCGGGATGCAATTTCTGCGAGTTCACGTTTGACGTAACTACGAAACGCCGTCGCGACTTGGTCATTGCGCGAGCGACCAGTGTGCAGCTTGGCTCCCGCAGGCCCAGCAATCTCTGTAACCCTGCGCTCGATGGCTGTGTGGATATCTTCGTCAGACTCCACAAAGGCCAGTTGCCCCATGCGGAACTCCATCTCTACCGCATCGAGCGCTCCGAGTACTTGACCGAGTTCTTCCTCGGTCAACAGCCCTCCTCGATGGAGTCCGCGCACATGCGCCTTTGAGCAACGCAGGTCATCAAAGATGAGTCGTTGGTCGTAGCTCAGACTCTGCGTGAAGGCCACAAGTTCAGCGGCCGGGCCGGTATCAAAGCGTCCATGCCAGAGTTGCTTGCGCTCCTCGGTCATGAGCTTTGCGACCCTGGGCCCTGCACTGCCGACCAGGTCTGAACCCCAAGGCCCCAGAGCCGAACAAAGCCCTCGGAGTCTGCGTGACGGAAGCGATCAGCTGAGTCATAGGTGGCAAGGCCATAGTCATAGAGGGACTTCGGTGCACGCCGCCCAACCACTACGCAGCGGTTTGGTTCTAGCCTCAGGCGAACATCACCAGTGACGAACTCTTGCGAGGAATCAATAAAGGCATCAAGTGCCGAGCGCAACGGCGAGAACCACAGCCCGTCGTAGACCATCTCTGCATAGCGGTGCTCTAGGCGGATCTTCTCTCGCTGCAAGTCACGCTCCAGCGTGATTGCTTCCAGATCTGCGTGAGCCATCATGAGCGCCAGAGCAGCCGGAGCCTCATAGGTCTCACGGCTTTTGATTCCCACTCGACGGTTCTCGACCATATCGAGGCGACCCCACCCATATGCGCCGACGGTGTGGTTGAGCTCCATGATGAGTTCAAACAAAGACATGGCAGTTCCATCAAGCGCCACGGGGATTCCCTGATCAAATGAGATGGTGATCTCACGAGGCTGTGTTGCAGTGAGCTGAGTCATCTGCCAAACCCCAGCCGGTGGTTCAGCCCAAGGGTCCTCCATCTCGCCGCACTCAATCGCGCGGCCCCACAGGTTGTCATCTATGGAATACAGCTTCTCTTTTGTGGCTCCAACGGGGATGTTGTGCAGAGCCGCGTATTCAATTGAATCCTCACGACTGAACCCCCAGTTGCGCACTGGGGCAATGAGTTCAAGGTCGGGTGCTAGCGCCATGGAAGACACCTCGAAACGAACTTGATCATTGCCTTTTCCTGTACACCCGTGGGCAATTCCATCTGCGCCATATTTACGAGCCATCGCCACTTGATGTTTCACGATGAGGGGACGTGAGAGCGCAGAGACGAGCGGGTACTGCTTTTCATACAGTGCGTTGGCTTTAATGATCGGAGCCAAGTACTCATCTGCGAACTCAGCGCGAAGATCGAGTTGCTCATAGGCCATCGCTCCCGCGCCAAGCGCCTTCTCGCGGTTACCTTCCAACGTGCCCTCTTGGCCAACATCTGCAGACAAACAGATCACTTCAAGACCGAGGTTCTCGATCATCCAGCGAACTGCCACAGATGTATCAAGGCCACCCGAGTAGGCCAGTACGACTCGCTTCGCCATCAGATTTCTCCATTCATGTGCGGGCCCTGAATGAGCCCGGTGAGGTTACAGAAAATGTTGCTACTGCTCAGACTCTTCATGTGAGTCCAGCTAGATCGTGAATCACATCAGCCACGGATGCGCCTTGACCCTCAGAGGAGATCAAAAGAAGGGTGTCATCACCTGCGAGGCTGCCGATCACTCCCGTGACGCCTGCGCGGTCGATGGCCGAGCCCACCACATGCGCTGACCCTGGGGGTGTACGCAAAACAACGAGGTCACCCGATCGCTCGACCTCCACCACCCAATCGCCCAGCACGCGCCGCAGGTGATCTTGCGGTGCCACTTGGGCCCGTGGCATTTCTGGGATGGCATACGCAGTTTCGCCACCAGGAATACGAACCTTGATTGCGCCAAGTTCTTCGAGATCTCTAGACACCGTCGAGACATTGACTTCTACACCTGAAGTTCCAAGTAGCTCCGCCAAGTGAGCCTGATTGGTGACGCGGTGCTCCTCGAGCAGCCCAGCTATGAGGTGCTGGCGTTGCGCTTTGTTCGTTCGTGTACTCATGCGCCACCTTCAGTGAGTAGCCAATGCATCAGCCCTCGCGCCGTGTGCATCCGGTTCCAAGCCTGTGGCCAGACCCGACTCTGTGCACCGTCGAGAACTTCATCTGAAACCTCGTCGTTGCGATGCGCAGGCAGACAGTGCAAGAAGATTGCGTTCGTCGCGGCAACAGACATCAACTGTGCATTCACCTGCCATGCAGCAAAGGCCTGAGTGCGAATCTGCTGCTCATCTTCTTGACCCATGGAATACCAGGCGTCTGTGTACACAACCTGCGCCCCAGCAACTGCTTGATATGGGTCGTCAATCAGGCTGAGCGATGCGCCAACTTGTTTGAACTGATCAATGGTGGCGGTATCAAATCCGTAACCCTGTGGGTGAGAGACCCGAAACTCAATCCCCACTAGCCCACAGGCCAATCCAAGAGACTTGGCAACATTGTTTGCGTCACCGACGTAAGCAACCGTTAGGTCGTCAAAGCCACCGAAAGCTTGTCGAATGGTGAGCAAGTCGGCAAGGGCCTGCACTGGGTGGGCCTCGTCCGACAGCAGGTTGATAACAGGAACGGTGGACGTTGCCGCTAGGCGTTGCAGCTTGTGATGCTCAAAAACTCGTGCGCCAATGATGGAGCCATACCCCGAGAACAGTCGACCAAGGTCTTCGGCTGACTCTCGAGTATCGATTCCGATCTCTTCGCTGCGCAAGGTCACCGGATGTCCGCCAAGTTGCACCACGGCCATCTCCATAGATGTACGCGTGCGAGAGGATGGCTTCTCGAACAGCAGCATCGCACCTTGGCCGGCAAGCACCGCCGAGAGGTCGCTTTGTTCAGAGCGATCAAGGACCTCCAGCAATTCCAAAGAACTCAGATCGTCGATCTCTAACAAGTTCCTCATGCTGTTGCCATCCCCGTCTGCACTGATTGCTCTGCCATCAACTCGGCGAACACAGCGCTCAGCGCTGTCACTGCCTCGTCAATCTCTGACTCAGAGATCAAAAGACTTGGCGCAAGGCGAAGTGCGGTGGGAGTGACGGCGTTCACTACTACTCCGTTGGCTAGTAAGCGTGCAGCGGCCTGCGTTGCCGGGGCGTCACCAAGCAAGCTTGAGTCAAGCTCTACTGCAAGGAGCAAACCGAGTCCTCGCACCTGAGTTACTACAGGAAGTGCTTGGAGTTGTTCTACGAACTTGGCACCTGCAGCGGTTGCCTGTGCAGGCACATCCTCATCTTGCATCACCTGCAGTACGGCACGTGCTGCTGCCGTAGCTAACGGCTGTCCACCAAAAGTTGTTGCATGATCCCCTGGTTGAAACGCTGCAGCAACCTCGGCCTTGGCCCAGCATGCGCCGATGGGAACACCATTTCCAAGGGCCTTCGCCATGGTCACCACATCGGGTTGAACCTGCATCTGTTGAAACGCAAACCAACTGCCGCACCGGCCAAGACCAGTTTGCACTTCATCCACGATGAACAAAATGCCCCGCTCGTCGCAGAGGGCACGCACTGCTTGGAAGTACTCAACGGTAACCGGATTTACTCCGCCCTCGCCCTGAACAGCCTCCAGCAAAACTGCAGCGACGGTGTCATCTAGTGATGCCTCGAGTTGGTCAATATCGCAGAATTCCACATGCCGAAACCCCTCCGGCAAGGGCTGAAAGGCCGCATGCTTCGCGGGTTGGCCTGTGGCATGCAGAGTGGCAAGTGTGCGGCCATGGAAGCTGCCGAGTGCGCTAACAACCACATGACGGCCCGGGCCGCCAAACTTGCGAGCGAGTTTGATTGCAGCCTCGTTAGCCTCGGCACCTGAGTTGGCAAAGAACACTTGCCCGCCGCCGCCAAGTAATGAGTCAAGGGTCTGCGCGAGCGGTGCAGCATGTTCAGTGCCGAACAGGTTGGAGACATGCAGAAGTTGCTGAGACTGCTCGCACAGCGCCTGGCTCACCGCCGGGTGGCTATGACCTAATGAGGTGACCGCAAGCCCAGAAAGCAGGTCTAGGTACTTCTTTCCGTCGAGGTCCCAGAGCCACGAGCCTTGACCGCGTACGAACTGCACCGTCGGTGCACCGTAGGAAGGCATGAGCGGGCAGCGCTGCAGATCTGCGGGGGCGCCCATGGCCTGTGCGTGTACTTCGGATGCGGTCATACTTGCGTCGATTCTGAGTAGTTGGGATCGTTTCCTTGGGTTGCCTCAACCATGGTGCCGACACCGGCTCGGGTCAGAAGCTCAAGCAGCAGAACATGTGGAAGTCGGCCGTCGATGAGATGCACCGACCCCACACCGTTTTCAATTGCTCGGATGCAGCCGGCCATCTTGGGAATCATTCCACCTGAGATCACTCCTGAAGAGATGAACTCGCGCACCTGATCGGTGGTGACTCGAGCAATGAGCGAATCAGGATCGTTGACATCTTCGAGCAGGCCAGGAACATCGGTCAGGAAAATAAGTTTTTCAGCGCCCAGGCATTGCGCAATCTCTGTTGCTGCATCATCTGCGTTGATGTTGTAGGTCTGGCCCGACTCATCCACACCCACGGTTGCGATGACGGGAATCAGATCCATAGAGAGCGTGCGCGTAATGAGTTCGGGGTTTACCTTGGTCACTGCACCAACAAACCCAAGAGCCGGATCGTGCGCTGTTGCTGTGAGAAGGCGAGCATCGGTTCCAGAAAGACCTAGCGCTACGGGACCAAACGTATTGAGTGCGGTCACGATGTCGGCGTTGACTTTGCCCATCAAAACCATCTGCACAACCTCGAGGGTCTCTGCATCGGTGACGCGGCGGCCGTCAATAAATGTGGATTCCTTACCCATACGCTTGAGCCACTCCCCAATCTGGGGGCCACCACCATGCACAACGACTGGCTTCATACCAACCCGATGCATCATGACTACGTCTTTGGCAAAGTCGGCAAAGAGCTCGGGGCTCGACATTGCGTTGCCACCAAACTTGACCACAACAACTGCACCGCGAAAGGCCTCGATATACGGCAACGCCTGAAGCAGGACATCTACAGCAATCTCTGGGTCTCGACGCGGGTCAACGCTGCTTGGCGTTTGTGAATCGCTCTGCTGGCCTGAACTGCTCTGCTGGCCTGAACTGCTCTGCTGGCCTGAACTGCTCTGCTGGCCTGAACTGCTCTGTTCGCTCATGGGTAGGTCCCAACTTGTTGAAGGCCTGAAGTCTCTTCCAAACCGAGAGCAAGGTTGGCGCATTGCACCGCAGCCCCAGAGGCGCCTTTGCCAAGGTTGTCGATGGCACACAGTGCAATCACGGTTGAGGTGCGCTCATCAACTCGGGCAGTGATATGTGCTGAGTTCGACCCGAGTGTTGCCTTTGTTGATGGGGAACGTTCAGAGACCACGACGAAGGGCTCATCAACATAAAAATCCTCGAGTACCTGCAGGACATCCTCTGTGGTCAATGAGGAGTCAACCGGCTGCGCATAGCAAGTGGCCAAAATTCCTCGGCTCATGGGAGCTAGATGCGGCGTAAACAACACTGTTGCACCAATGTTCATCTCCATCTCAGGAGTGTGACGATGATTCATCAGACCATAAGCAGTGAAGTCTGAGTCCACGGTGCAAAACGTGGTGTTGGGCTTTGCCGGTCGACCAGCCCCCGAAACCCCCGAGGCCGCGTCGACAATGATGCGGTCCGTTTGAACAAGCCCAGCTCGAACCAACGGCACGAGCGGCAGAGATGCTGCGGTGGGGTAACAACCAGGAGTAGCGATGCGAGTTGCACTTCGTAGCTGCTCACGATGCATCTCTGGAAGGCCATACACAAAGCTGCCGAGCAGGTCAGGTCGCGTGTGCTCTGCTCCGTACCACTGCAGATATTCCGCAGAGGTCTTGAGCCGAAAGTCGGCACCGAGATCAACAACTACCCGCACGCGGTCAACGAGTTCCGGAACAATCTCTTGGCTAGCCCCATGTGGCAGCCCCAAGAAAACTACCTCTACCGAATCAAGCAATTCGGGGGACCAAGAGTCGAACACCATGTCTGGATACGCAGCTGCCAAACTCGGATAGAGCTGCGCGACAGCAGTACCAGCCATACTGTCGCCGGTTGCAAACTTCACCGAGAACTCGGGGTGTTGTGCAGCTAGACGCAGTAGTTCTGCACCAGTGAATCCGGATGCGCCAACGATGCCAATGGGAATCATGAGTTCACCTTAGCGCATTGTAATGCACAATTGTGCAATATCTTGCGTTTCGGGTAGTCCGACCCTAGGAGCGCAGATGACCGCGGTGTTGTTGCTCAACCGCATCAATGATCTTGAGGCGGACCTCTGTGACCTCTTCATCGGTCAATGTGCGGTCGAATGCTTGGAAGCGGAGCGAAAATGCCAGACTCTTGAGTCCCAGCCCCAACTGTTCAGAACGAAACACGTCGAAGAGTTCCACTTGAGCCGCAACCCAACCAGACTGTTGATCTGTTGGAGTCGCCTGCAGAATCGTGGCCCGAACCGACTCGGCGCTGACCTCTTCAGGAACAACAAATGCAAGGTCCATGTCGCTCGTGGGAAAGCGACTGACCAGAGTTGCCTGCGGTACCACCGAGGGAATCTGCATCAGCGCATCAAGGTTCAATTGCAGCCAAGCAACTCTCTGCTCAATCCCATAGGCCGCAAGTACCTCTGGGTGAACCTCACCAACAACTCCGACTGCCCCACCACCAAGGAGCA
>WLJI01000135.1 GCA_009701845.1 Actinomycetota bacterium | reverse complement strand
TAGCAGGGCAAGCTGATGTGCTCATCGAAGGGTTTCGTCCTGGGGTGGCAGAGCGGCTTGGGCTTGGCCCCGACGACCTCAGCACGGCCAACCCAAAGCTTGTCTACGGCCGCATGACTGGATGGGGTCAAGAGGGGCCACTTGCCGCTCGCGCCGGCCACGATCTGACCTACTTGGCTATCTCTGGGGCGCTGGCACATATCGGCCGAGCGGGTCAGCCGCCGACTCCGCCGCTCAACTTGGTTGCAGATTTTGGTGGCGGCGGAATGCTGCTGGCGTTTGGAATTATGGCGGCACTCGTCGAGCGGGCCGCCTCGGGCCTCGGGCAAGTTGTTGATGCAGCAATGGTCGACGGAGCGGCTCTGTTGATGGCTCCTCTGTTTGGTGCCTGGGACTGGGGATTCTGGTCGGCTGATCGAGGGACAAATCTGTTGGATTCCGGTGCGCCGTTTTACGATGTGTATGAGTGTGCTGACGGTGCATGGTTGGCTGTTGGTGCCCTCGAGCCGCAGTTCTACGCCAACCTGCTTGCAGGCCTTGGTTTAGCAGAGCGTTCCGAGCTGCCAGATCAGAATGACCGCGATGGCTGGCCAATATTGAAAGCCGAGTTCACTCGCGTGATTCGCACCAAGACTCGCGATTCTTGGGTGCAAGTATTTGGTGACGAGGATGCCTGCGTGGCCCCTGTATTGAACATGGGGGAGGCACCGACTCACCCCCACGCAGTTGCGCGTTCGGCGTTTCCTGTCATCGAGGGCGTGACACAACCGGGGCCTGCACCACGGTTTGGCCGCACTCCGGCCAGCACCCCCAAGCCCTCATTCGAGGGGGTCGACCCTGCACTGGTCTTGAAAGGATGGGGCGTGTCTGCCGAGCGCCTCCTCGGCCTGCAAGCCGAGGGGACGGTCACCTGAGCTGCTGTGCTCAGGTTGTGTAGTCGGCGTTGATGCGAACGTACCCGTCCGATAGGTCGCAGCCGTATACCGTCCAGCTCGCAGCATCGACCGAGCTGTCTACCCCAAGATCAACCGAGATCAGCACCTCATCGCCTGCCAAATACTGCTCAAGCTCAGTAAGTTCCGCGTCGCCGACTTGCCGCGGGTAGACCTCGGAATCTCCAAAGCGAATCCTTACGTTGGCTTGGTCAATATCGGCTTCGTCCGAGCACTTCCCGATGGCCATTGCCACTCGACCCCAGTTGGGATCAGCCCCGTGAACTGCAGTCTTCACGAGCGGCGAATTGAGGATTGACTTGGCAACGCGCTTTGCTTGGGCCTCATCACGAGCTTGCTGCACCTCTACTACCAACAGCGTGGTGGCACCCTCGCCGTCACGAGCAAGTTGTCGGGTCAGGTTGACGCACACCTGATTCAACGCCACGGCGAAAGCCTGCTCGTCTGGAGTCCCGGCAAGGCCATTTGCCAGCAGGGCTGCAGTGTCAGAGGTCGATGTGTCTGTATCAACACTCAAGCTGTTGAAGCTGTGTTCTACTGCCGTTCGAAAAAGGCGGTCCAAGGTTTCGGTGGGCAGGTCTGCATCAGTAAAAACAAAGCTCAACATGGTTGCCATGTCTGGCTCGATCATGCCCACGCCCTTTGCCATGCCTACCAAAGTTGCGGTGCCGGCGGTGCCGTCTGCATGCCTCGTTGGCACGGTTGCCGATGCTGTTTTTGGGTGAGTGTCGGTGGTCATCATTGCGCTAGCTACGACCACAGCATTGGTTGTGTTCAAGGCACTGGGTTCAGCAGAGTTGGCATCTTCGGCAAGCGCGCCAAGGTGAGCACGAATCCGATCCATGGGGTACTGACGGCCAATCACGCCCGTAGAGGTCACCAAGACTTCTGACTCGGCGCAAGCAGCCGCAACGGCAACTCCCCGGCCCAACTCCTCTGCGTTGGCTAGGCCCTCGTCACCAGTTGCAACATTTGCATTCTTCGACACCACAACCACGGCCCGCAGGTTGTTTCCTTTGGCATTGCGGCGAGACACCAACACGCTTGGGCCTGCAAAGAGTGAGCGAGTAAACATCGCAATCGAACGGCACGGTACCTGCGATGCAATCACGACAAAATCGGGGGTTGCATCTTTGATTCCGATGTTTGCCACGTGGGCAAAAAATCCTTGCGGCAGATTCAGCGGTTCGTTCGGGGTACTCATGCGCAAGCATTCTTTCATCCGCAGGGCAGTGAGCGGCGCGTGCACCAGAGATTTTGGATTCACCCGACACGATGTGCCTGCGCCGAAGTAGTTTCCACTCCCATGACAAGATTTGATTCTGCTCTTCAGGTGGCCGCTGCAATACGATCGAAGCAGATCAGTCCCGTTGAAGTGCTTGAGCATTACTTGGCACAGGCCGACACTTTTGATCCCACCCTGAATGCGTTTGCGCTCAGAGATGATGAGTCTGCGCTTGCCCAAGCCGAAGATGCCGCAGAGAAAGTAGCGCGGACCAGAACCGAGGATCTGCCGGCATTCATCGGCGTGCCGATCCCGATCAAGGACCTCAACGATGTGCAGGGCTGGCCAACCAGCTACGGCTCACTCGGTGTTCCGGACACGCCCGCAGAGGCTGATTGTCTGCAAGTGGAGCGCTTCCGAGCAGCGGGTTTTGTGATCATGGGTAAGACCACCACACCCGAGTTTGGAACAATCTCTATGACAGAGTCGCAACGCTTCGGTGCAACTCGCAACCCATGGAACCCGGCGCATACATCAGGTGGATCTTCTGGTGGTGCGGCTGCGGCTGTCGCCGCTGGCATGGCGCCGATTGCGCATGCCTCAGATGGTGGCGGCTCTATTCGTATCCCAGCGTCTTGCAACGGCCTGGTCGGCTTGAAGCCCAGCCGCAATCGGATTACCGGCAGTGCCGAAAAAATGACAGCCGCGTCAACCTCGGGGGTAGTGAGCCGAACGGTGGCCGATACTGCTGCAGCACTAGATGTGCTCGCAGCGCATGATGCGGGTGCCTGGAACCTTGCACCTCCGCCGGCCCGACCCTTCGCCCAAGAGGTGGGTGCAGACCCCGGAAAGTTGCGGATTCGGGTTGCTGTTTCCAACCCATTGGGGGTGCCGGTTGACCCTGCATGCGCAGAGGCGACAAGTCATGTGGCCGACCTTCTAGCCGACCTTGGCCACCACGTCACCGAGAGCAGCCCCGAGTGGCCGCAGGCCTCGATGTTTGCCGAGGGGTTCCTCACGGTATGGGCAACGATCACTGCGGGAATCCCCGGACTCGACCCCGAGCGCATCGAACCGCACAACCTTGCCAACCTGAACAAGGCGCTGAATACATCTTCGATTGCTTTCACCGAGGCGACGTTGATGCTGCAAGCCGCCTCCCGCATTCTGACTGCTCAGTTCGGCCGAGACTTTGACCTACTCGTGACCCCAACTATGGCAGTAGAGCCGCCCTTGGTCGGCTCGATCTGGGAGGGAACCGAAGCCGATCCCAGCTTGGCGCTCTTCAACGCCATGCCGATGGCCGCATTCACGGCCATGTTCAACGTGACTGGTCAGCCAGCTCTGTCGCTTCCCGTGCACAACTCAGACTCTGGGCTACCCGTTGGCGTGCAGTTCATTGCGCCTCCGTGGGATGAGGCAATGCTGATCCGCGTGGGATCACAGATCGAAGCCGCTCAGCCTTGGTCTGACCGCTGGCCCGCGATGGTTTTGTGACCGCTGAGTTTTGTACTCCCTAGGCTGCTTTAGCCGGCGGGCTGTCCGCCTTGGCCGGGGCCGCTTTGTTGAGCTTGCTGGGCGGCCTGCTGAGACTTGATGAGTGCCCCAACAGTGACGAACTGTGTGGCCGTGGCGCCGTTCTGCTCGGGCCAGGTGGCACCCGCAATCTGACGGTCCTTCCACAACAGTTTCTGATTGAGCTTGCCGCTTGACCGGAAGGAAACCACAGACAATTCGGGTGCCTGTCCGCTCGCTCCGGTGGTATCACCAGAAACCTCGGTCACATAGATCGCACCCTCGTGGATCAAGTTGGATGCCGTCTGAGCAAAGGTTGCTCGCTCAACAGGTTCGTCATCATGCGGGCCAACCACCAGAATCGACTCTTGTCCAGAGTCAGGGTTCTTCAGCGTGACGAGTGCCGTGCCATCGGCATCAAGGGAGTCAAGTCGCAGTCCGGCGGAGTTCTCTATTGGAGCATCGCTGCGATCACCAGTCATATCGATTCTGACAAACGAAGAGGTGGTACCAGAACTGACCTGCAGATAGGCCATGTTGTTGCGAACCCACGCACGATCAACCACAGCGGCCGATCCGCCTTGTTCAACAGGTTGAGCATCAGGCGGTGCCGCAAGACTGAGCACCTTGGTGAACTCATTGCCGCTAGCAGTGCGCCAAAACTCGAGCGTGGCTGGGGCCCTGCCAGTTGCGTCGACCTCTCGCAGAACGAGCATCTTGTCGCCAACCATGCCCGCTCCGACTTGCCCTGTCAGCAGAGTTTCCGGTTCGGAATCTCCTGGCGACCAGGACCGAACGGTGCTCTTGGAGAGTTCTTGTTGAAAGCTCAGGTAGGTCACTTCGCTTCCGTTACTCACTGGCGCTAGGTAGAAACCCTCGTCAATGGCCTGAATAGAAGCATCGGCAGCCATATAGGACAGGGCGCTTCCCTCTCCCTTATTTGTCATAAACACAAACCCCTTGGCCTGATTACTAGCGGGGCTGATTTCGAGCGCCTTGTACTTGTCGGTGCGGCCAAGTTCTGAGCCGTTGGTTGCGTCCAGCAGAACCCCTTGAACCTGATCCTCAACTTGAACTGATGCCATCACAAGTGCGCCGTTGCTCAGAGCAACTGCGTCTACAACGGTGCCGAGTCCTTCTACTGCAGTGTTGGTCTTTCGGCGCATGTCTCGAATGGTGAGCGAGGCGTTTGCGGGAGAGTCTGCACCCCAAGAGACCAACCACCGCTCGTCGGTGCTGATTGCGCAGGAGCCAAACCCCAGGTCCTCGGCCTTGGTCGGAGAGGTCACAAGTACGCAGCCGTCGGCAGTGCGCACATAGACGCCCCTGCGAATCACTGTTGCCTGCAGTTGTGCCGACTCGACGAGCGCATTGGGCTTTGCCCCCGGCTTGGTGGTGGTCAAGTTAGTGATCTGGCTCGAGGCTTGGCCTGTGCTTGGGTCGAGTCCTGCTGCGCTGCTAAAGGCCAACAGCGCAGTGTTGTTCCAATCACGACCAAGGCCATTGACCCAAATGCCGCCATCTTCAAGTCGAGTGGCAACCTGAGCTGGACTTGCTGCCGACTCGATCACAAGGTTGGAGTCATCAAGGGTGTCTCCGGGCTGCGCTGCCCACACTGCAACTCCAGAACTACTGCTGCCCGAGGCTTCAGCAATAAGGAGTTTGTTCTTCGAAGCGCTCGAACATCCGGTGCTAGCCGCGGCCAGCCCAATCAGGGCCACCCCGAGAACAAGGCCGCGAAAGGATTTGAGCTGAGCAGAAAAAGACGGCTTCATGCCCTCACCGTAACTGACCCGCAGGGACAGTTCCCATATGGGCCTGCAGCAACCGGTGCTCTGCTGAGCATGGTCTTGGCTTCGCCTTCGCTCTAGCATCACCACCCATGACTGCAATTTCGTTCGACGGTGAAGCCCTAGCCACAGTGATTAAAGAAGACATGCGAGACCGTGTTGACTTGCTTGCCGATCGCGGACTCACTCCCGGCCTCGGAACCATTTTGGTGGGCGAGGATGGCCCAAGTGCGAAGTACGTCACCATGAAGCATCATGACTGCGCCGATCTTGGGTTTGCCTCGTTCGATCTGCGCCTGCCGTCCGATGCCACACAGGATCAGGTGGAGGCGGCTATCGATGAGATGAACGCAAACCCCGCTGTGGACGCATTCATCGTGCAGTACCCCTTCCCTGCAGGTTTGGATTACGGCGCTGCGTTATTGCGGGTCAACCCTGCAAAAGATGCCGATGGCCTGCATCCAACCAACCTGGGCTTGTTGGTCATGGGGGAGCGGGCGCCTGTGGCGTGTACGCCTCGGGGCATTGTCTACATGCTGAATCAATACAAGGTGCCGGTGGCCGGAAAGCATGTGGTGATTGTCGGTCGTGGCCTCACCATTGGTCGTCCGCTAGCAAACCTGTTGACCCTAAAGGAGTCCACGGCTAACGCTGCAGTGACTGTGGTTCACACCGGAGTTGAAGACATCGGTGCCTATACCCGCACTGCAGACATCATTGTGGCCGCAGCAGGTTCTCCTGGCGTGATTACTGCCGATATGGTTCGGCCCGGTGCAGCAGTGATTGCTGCGGGCGTGAGCTTTGTTGATGGCAAGGTCGTGAGCGATGTGGCCGATGATGTGGCCGAGGTAGCAGGCTGGGTGTCGCCTCGCATCGGCGGAGTGGGTCCGCTCACTCGGGCGTTCTTGTTGCTCAACACGCTCGAAGCTGCAGAGTTGGCTGCGCAACCCGCATGATTGTGGTGGATAGTCGACCAAAAACATCCGAGTTGGCTGTGGGTCATTCTCAGGGTCGCAAGTAACCTAAAGCCATGCCGCGTATCGCCGACATTCTTAACCAGGCCACGGGCCCCACGTTGAGCGTTGAGTTCTTTCCGCCCAAAACCCCTGTTGGTGATGCCAACTTGCAGCGCACCATTGAAGAACTGCGATCTGTGCCGCTTAGTTTTGTGTCGGTCACCTACGGTGCCGGTGGATCTACCCGCGACCGCACTCGAGACCTTGTGGTCGGGATCAACGAAAACGAGTCGTACCCAGCTATGGCCCACCTCACCTGCATTGGGCACACCAAGCCAGAGCTCGAGGCATTGCTCGATGATTATGACCGCGCCGGCGTGCACAACATTTTGGCGCTGGCCGGCGACCCTCCTGCAGATGGCAGCCCGGCAGATGGCGACTTCACCTATGCGCTTGAGTTAGTAGAGCTCGTTCGCGCTCGCGGTGATCACTTCTCGGTCTCTGTTGCCGCTCACCCCGAGTTGCACCCGCGCTCCACAGACTCGAAAGACGACCGCATCCACCTAGCGCACAAGCTTGCCGTTGCCGACTTTGGGGTGACTCAGTTTTTCTTCTCAGCGCCCGATTATTTTGCCATGGTTGATGAGCTCAGTGCGTTGGGCTGCGACACGCCGATTCTGCCCGGCATCATGCCGTTAACAAACCCCGAGGGGGTGCGCCGGATGGCAAAAATGTCTGGTGCCACCGTGCCCGAAGAGTTGGCAGGCAAGGTC
>WLJI01000134.1 GCA_009701845.1 Actinomycetota bacterium | reverse complement strand
GACTCGGAGGGCAACTCGGGGAGTAGCGCCGTTCTGAACTGCGTGACCTGAGCGTCTGGAGCGGTTTTTCGACACATACTGTCGATTTTCCGCTCCAGACGCGCAAGCCTGAGCGACGGAGCGGCTAAGGCTGCTTTTGCTCGAGGATCGTGTAGTACCCGGCTGGGCGAGCAGCGCCGGTTGCTGCGACTGAGTCCTCTACGGCTGTCTTGAAGGCTGGGAGTGAATCAGCCCAGGTGGTGACGAGGTCGTTGCGCGCCATCGAGACTCGCTCCACGCCGATGCCACCCGCTGTGGGAACGGTTCCGTCTCCGTATGGGATCTCGGCGAGCTCAAGCCTTGCGCCAGAAGAGAGCATGTATTCAATCGAGAAGCTCGGAACTGCTGGACTTCCAGGGTGTCCGGCTGGGGCGAAGAATCCGGAGCCTGAGCCGTCCTTGACTGCCTGCTCCCAGGGGCGCAGCGTGATTTGCGAACTGCTGATTCCGTATCGGTCGAGTTGAGGGAAGAACTGCGAGGAATGATCGGTGGTCGTGACACGAAGTCGATCCGGGTCTAGGCCGACGGTGCCAGTGAGGTATGTCATCACTAGGTCCGTGGCTGCTACGGCTTGTTCTGGCGTGGTGGTTGATACGCCCATGATTGTGAAGACAGGAAGCGTTCCCGGATTGTCCTTCTTCTCAACATCCTCCGCACGGGCAGCGACCTGCTTCATATAGTTGGCGTTGGTCAGTGTTGATGGGTCGTCGTCATAGCGAAGGCCGCCGTTGAATTCGATGCCAGAGACCAATGGCTGAGTCGGAGCTTCGGTCAGGCCCTTCTGTTGTAAGTAGCCCTCGAACTCGGCTTGGGTCTCGGCAGCGGTGATCAGCTTGGGTGGCTTCGTTGTTGCCGGGGCCGAGGTCGATGTCGAAGGTGCTGGTGCGGCTGTGTCTTCTTGGGTGCAGGCTGCCACAGCGGCAACCGCAACGGCGCCAAGCCCAATACCTGCTGTTCCCGTGATGAACTGTCGTCGAGATGTCGCCATGATGATTCCCCGTCTAAGTGGTCAAGCCTCTGTCAGAACAACTTAACTTCCCTCGCCGAGCGCTCAACGATCAACAAGTGCTTCCCTGCAATTCACTCAGCTCCAACCTGCAGAGTTACCTTGGCCAAGCGAGGGGACAATCAGGTGGACCAAGGGTGTCACCGTCCGAGAGCGAGGTCATCGCAGGGCGAACCATCAGGCCCGGCTTGCGACGGTAGCGAGCATCATCTCCGAAGTAGCGCATCGAGACTGCGCGACGACGAACCTCTGAGGTATTCGCCGGAGATCCGTGCAAGGTGCGCGCATGATGCACCGTCAGGTCGCCAGGCTCAAGGTCAAAGCTGATTAGCCGCGCAGCAAGCTCGGGTGTGTCAAGGACATCGGGAACGATCTCTCCCAAAGTCCCGGGAATGGGCTCGTCGGTCACGAACATATTTGGCCGATACTCCACCGGATCGCGATGGGAGCCGCGCACCCAGCTCACGACGCCGCTTGAGGGGGTGGCTGCATCGAGTGGAATCCACATGGTGCACACCTGATCGCCCTCGAGGTTGAAGTAGCTCGCATCCGTATGGAACTTCGTGACGAATGGAGAGCCCGCCTCTTTCACCAGCACGCTGTCTTCCCATAACCAGATGTGATCCGAGTTCAACAGGGTTGCAGCGATGGGTGCTAGGGGCGAAGCCGTAGCAAAGGCCAGAAAAGTTTCGTCGTGTCGCCAGTGATCCGTGCCAGCAGAGAACGCCGGTGCAGCGGGGCTCGATTCCGAGGCAGAGGCCAAATCCGAATCCGGGGACATCGTCCCCAAGTTGACGGCTTCGCCCAGAGAGATCGTCTGCTCGAGAGGACCAGATAGAGCGTCGAGCCAGTGCGTATCCAAAATCCCCCGAAGCAGAACGACGCCGTCCTGCCAGAAGGTTTCAACCTCGGCCTGCGTGACCGGGCGAATGGGGTCCTGTAGAAGCATTGCTCGTTCCTCCGGTTTGATCACCTGATCTTGAAAGCCATCGGATGCGTCGCTCAGTCGACGATGCACGGATTCTTGCAGGCTCGATCCTGAGATTCTGTCAGATCAGCGTGGGACTTTGCTGTTCGATCACGTCGAGTGCGAGCGTGAGCCAAGGGGTGTAGGCCTCGGGGTCTTGGGCGATTTGTGCGCGCAAGTCTTGGAAGTTCACCCACTGCACCTCAGAGACCTCATCCGGATTAGGCGAGACATCACCTTCGTACTCACCAATCAGTACGTAATCAAACTCCACCTCCACCAAGCCGCTCTCAAGATCGGGCGCACGGTACGTAAAGCTGCCAACAACCTCTGCCGAAGCAGTGATGCCGACCTCGTGCAGCAGGCGACGTGAAGCTGCAGCAGTAACCGTTTCGCCAGGGAGCGGGTGGCTGCAGCAGGTGTTCGACCATTTGTTGCGGAAGTGGTGTTTCTGTGATGCGCGACGCTGTAAAAGCACTCGCCCGGCCCTGTCGTATAAGAAAACCGAGAATGCGCTGTGCAACGCGCCGGCTCCGCTGTGGGCCGCCAACTTGTCCATCGTGCCAGTAGGGATTCCTTGATCGTCGACCAACACCACCACCTGTTGGGCATCTAGAATCTCTTTGTGGACCGGTACCAATACCTCATCTTGATGGGACTGTGCATTCTGGGAACCTTGCCCTTGGAACTGGTCCTTGGCGCTCGGGTCTACCGGCAGCCTCGTCGCTTGATGCTGACCATGATTGTTCCGGTCTGCATCTTTGCTGTCTGGGATGTCTTTGCTATTGCTTGGGATCATTGGAGTTACACCCCAGAGTTTGTGACAGGTTGGGAACTGCCGGGTGCCTTACCCATTGAAGAACTTACCTTCTTCTTAGTGATTCCAATCTGCGGGCTCCTTACGCTTGAAACCGTTCGCAAATTGAGAGGTCGATGATGGGTGCCTACACAGCGCTGACTCTGGTCGCGATTGTTTTGGTAGTTGCCTACGAACTCCTCATTGCACGGACGGGAATCTTTCGCACGGGTAGTTACTGGATTGCGATGGCAATCGTTGGGTTCTTTCAAGTCTTAGTTGATGGCTGGTTGACCAAGGCCTCTTCTCCGATCGTGAACTACAACAGCGAGGTTTTTTCTGGCATTCGAGTGTTCTTTCATTCTCCCCTTGAGGACTTTGGGTTTGGCTTTGCGCTTGTGACCCTGACCATGGTGGTTTGGGATCAACTTGGTCGTCGGGCCACCCAATCGGTAGAACTAAAGCAGACCGCCGTGGTAACTGACAGCGAAGCTGTCATCGAAAGTGAGGCCTGAATGAATGCGCTTGTTGTGGTCTTGGCCGCAGTAGCTGCGTTTTTGGTGATGGAGCCAGTCACTGCAGTTACTCATCGTTTGGTATTTCACGGGTTTGGACATTTTTTGCATCGCAGCCATCACCGCGCAGGTAGTACCGGCTGGGAAGCGAACGATTTCTTCCCGGTTATTTTTGCGGGCTCCACCATTGCGATCATGGCAATTGGGGCGCTTCAACCACAGCTCAGCATTCTGATTGCGATCGGCGCCGGAATCACTGCCTACGGAATGTCCTATTTGGTGATCCACGACTTCTATATTCATCGTCGTCTTTCTGTGTTGCCGGAGCGGGTGGCGTTTTTAGAGCCGCTTCGCGAGGCACACCGGATTCATCATCTGTACAACGCAGCGCCATACGGCATGTTGGCGCCGGTGGTGCCAGCTGAACTTCGGGAGCGTGCGGCGAGCACAACTCGTGACCCGATTCGGGTTGCGGCAACTGCCCAATCAGCCAGTTAGCCCAAACAGCTAGTTAGTTCGCTGCTGAGCTAGCTAAGCGCTAGTTCAATGCCGACGAAGCGCCGCAGGTGCGTGGGCAGTCCAGAACTGACCTAGCGGCAGAATCATCTCGGTTGCTACAGCCACCTTGCGCATCAGCGGCACCCGAGCTCGTTGAGAGAACACGTCGTACTCGTTGGCTTCGATGTGATCTAAAATTTCTGAGTACAAAATGCGTGCTGCGCGAATGGAACGAGCCGAGGATCCGTACAGTTCCGCAACGCCAAGGTCTGCAGACAGATACAACTCTCTCGCTCTGTCAATCTCAAACTGCATCAGGTTGCGCCATTGCGGTGTCACTCTGCGCAAGAGCGGGTCGGCCCCAAATTTCTCTAGATCCTCTTGCGGAAGATACACCCGGCCGCGATCAAGGTCCTCTCCAACATCGCGCAGAAAATTTGTGAGCTGGAATGCCAGACCTAGATCACGGGCGTGCGGGATGGCAGCTGGTGAAGCTGGCTCGAGAATCGGGAGCATCATCTCGCCGATGACGCAGGCCGAGCCGTCCATGTACTCGCACAAGTCATCCCAGGTTTCGTAGGAATCGACGCTGAGGTCCATCGTCATGGAGTTCAAGAAGCGGTGGAAGAGTTCAGGGTCGATGGAGAAGGCCTTGACCGTGTGTACCACTGCTCGCAGTACGAGGTCATCTGATTCGCCTTGGTCGAGGTCTGCAAAGAACCGATCCCCAAAGGCCGCAAGCGCAGCTGCGCGCTGCTCGATTGAGGCAGGCCCCATATCGTCCACGATGTCATCGGCGTAGCGACAGAACCCATACAGGGCGTGCACATGATGTCGTTTGACGGCCGGCAGAACTTGGGTTGCCCAGTAGTAGGTCGTCCCAGACTTGCGGTTGAGCCTCTTGCATTCGGCGTAACTCGCCTCGAGTGTGGTCACCGTTTTGCAGACCTAGACATGCCCCGTGATCGCCCATGTCCCGGACCAGCCATTGCTTCGGCACGCTCAGCTGCGAGGCGCCCAGAGACCAACACCATTGGCACCCCAACTCCTGGGACGGTGCCCGAACCCACAAGTACGAGCCCGGGTATTTTGCGATCGATGTTGGGTGCACGGAATGGCCCGGTGCGAGCAAACTTGTGCGCCATCGCAAACGGAGTTCCGCGCTCCATGCCAAGTGCATCCCAATCAAGCGGGTCAGTCAGTTGCTCGCACTCGATCACCTCTGGGTACCCCAGCGAAGAAACTCGTGCAGCAAGGCGGTCCCGCGCAGGGATGCGCTCTGTGGCCCAATCGACCTTGCCATCAAGATTTGGAACTGGCTCAAGTACATAGAGCGTATTGCAGCCCTTTGGTGCACAACTCGGGTCTGTTACCGAGGGAGCTGACACCAAAATCGACGGGTCGGTCATCATGGTTCCCTTCTTCAGCAGTTCATCGAAGGAGACCGTCCACTCTTTGGAGAAGTGAATGTTGTGATGTACTGCACGCTCCGGCATATCGCCCTTCACGCCAACAAGCCAGAGTAAGCAAGAGGGAGAGTAGGTGCCGGTTCGTGCACGCAAGGGCGGCGTAGCCGAGAGAAGTTCCCGGTAGACCGCTGGCACATCGGGGTTTGCCACCACTACATCGGCATCAAACTTTTGCCCGCCGGCTGTACGCACACCGCTGACTGCGCCGCTGCTTGGCCTGCGCTCAATACGAATCACGGGGTCTCCGTAGTGGAACTGTGCCCCACCCTTCTCTGCTGCTTTGGCAAGCCCGGTGGCGACAGCGTGGATCCCACCTTGCGGAGCCCAGACGCCAGCAACGGTATCCATATACGTAATCACTCCATACAGAGCGAGCGCATCAAAAGGTGAGAGACCGGCATAGAGCGCTTGGAAGGAGAACAGCCGATGCAAGCGGTCGTCATCGAAGAAAGATTTAACTTTGGCCTCGAGCTTGCCAAACCCGCCGAGTCGTAGCAGCTCGATCGCTGCCTTCGGTGAGGATGCAAGGTCGAACGGCGTGTTGAAATTGCGATCAATAAAGTTAGGAACCTCAACGCGGTTGAGTTCGCTGAGCCAATCGCAGAAGGGTCCAAACGCTGCAGCATCGTGCGCTCCGCACACGGTGCGAATCTCTTCAGTCATCGCCTCTCGGCCAGCGCGAACAAACAGCTCAGACCCGTCTGCGTAACAGGCTCGGTACCCAGGGTCGAGTCGATCAAAGGTGACGTAGTCCTCGAGCGAGGCGCCAGCAGCATTGAAGGTTCGCTCGAGAAAGTCCACCATCGTGAAAACCGTTGGCCCAGTGTCGAAGCTGTACCCGTTCGACTCCCATCGGCCTGCCCGCCCGCCTGGGGCAGGGTCGCGCTCCACCACAGTCACGTCGTGGCCGTTACCAACAAGGTGGCAAGCTGCGGCTAGGCCGCCAAGGCCAGCGCCTACGATTACTACCTTCACACATCCCTCATTCCAACGTACGCAGCCAGTTCGATGAGCGCGGCTCGGGCAGCGTCGGTCAGATGAATATCATCGAGCGCAGCAAGTGCCTCGTTGGTGAGGTTCTCGATGCGTTGCTCCACCCGAGTTCGAGCGCCGGTCTCTGTGATGATCTCGCAGAGTCGAGCCACTGACTCGGCGCTGAGTTCTGAGCCCACTTTGGCTAGCTCTTCTCGTTGAGCGTTATCGGCAAGTTCAGTTGCGAGCGTAAGGAGCAAAGTGGCCTTGCCTTCACGCAAATCGTCACCTACGGGTTTACCGACGGTGAGCTCACTGCCGAACACGCCGAGTAGATCATCACGGAGCTGGAAGGCCTCTCCTAGCGGTAGGCCCACTCGAGAGAGCGGCTCGGTCATCTCAGCAGATTTACCTGCAAGCGCTGCACCCATATGCATGGGGCGCTCAACGGTGTATTTGGCAGATTTATACAACACGATGCGACGGCCGCGCTCAATGTCGGTATCTCCGCGGGCAGCGCTCACCAAATCAAGATATTGCCCAACCATGAGTTCGGTTTTGAGCTCGCTGTAAATACTACGAGTGTCAAAATCCAAGGGACTCATCAGTTGATCTGCATACGTCAGTGCAAGGTCGCCGAGCAGGATTGCGACTCCTTCACCAAAGCGCCGAGCCTCGCCTCGCCAATGATCGTTGCGGTGCTGTTCTGCAGCGCCAATGTGAACCGTTTGGTGATGACGGCGCATGTCTGAGCCGTCCATGACGTCGTCATGTAACAGTGCAAAGGCATGTAGAAGTTCAAGGCCTGCGCAAAGGTCAATGATCCAAGGATTGTCTGGATCGCCGCCTGCGCCGAGAAAGGTCCAATAGGCAAAAGCTGGTCGGACCCGCTTTCCGCCCTCGCCACAGAACCGATCAAGTTCAGCTAGAGCGGGGCCAAGGTCGGCGTCGAACGCGTCCCAGCGCTTCTGCTCGGCAGTCAGGAACTGCTTCAGCCTGTCGTCAGTTAGCGCAGCAACGAACGTGAGCGGTGCCGGACTTGTAGTTTCGGTGGCGATAGAAGGTGGCGTCACTACCTAGTTCTTAGCGCTCCTGAGAGAGTTTTTATAGTCGGGGCACCCAAATCCCCGATCAAACCACTGATCAATCCCACCGCGTCATCACCCAAGCGGGGGCTCAAGGGTGGATTCGACAGTTCTGGCTTGGCCGGGGAAACCAAGACATCTAGGCCAGACTCCACCGCGAGCGAAGTCAGCCCGATGCAGTTTGCATTTATGGGTTTCCTTTTTCTGTCTGCTGTTCTGTCTGCTGTTCTGGTGCTGGGTGGTTCTGGTGCTGGGTGGTTGTTGTGCAAGGACCTATCAGATGTTTCCTAGCCATCCGGAGGTCAAGAGTGCCTCCGGTCCTCGCTGTGATGGGTGAGCGGCTCTCTATGAAAGCGTTGATTC
>WLJI01000133.1 GCA_009701845.1 Actinomycetota bacterium | reverse complement strand
GCGCCGCTGCCGTGTGTGCTTCAAACGATGACAGCGTTGAGCGCGTAGTGATCTGCACGCCCGATAAGGACCTTGCTCAGTGCGTCGGAGGCAAGGTGGTTCAGTTCGACCGCCGGGCGGGGCAGTTCCGAGATGCGGACGCAGTGTTAGAAAAATACGGGGTACTTCCCGGGTCAATCCCCGATTGGCTGGCACTCGTCGGCGATAGCGCCGATGGGTTCCCAGGCCTTGCTGGCTGGGGTGCAAAAACGGCGGCTGCGGTGCTTCGGCAGTATTCGCATCTAGAGAATATTCCTCATGCTGCAGGACAATGGGATGTGCCCGGGGTTCGTGGAGCACCGAAGTTGGCCGCCACCTTGAGCGCCGACTACGACAACGCTGTCTTATTTAAGGTTCTAGCCACCTTGGTGACCGACCTTGATGTGGGCCACGTGAGCGACTGGGCCTGGACGGGTCCAACAGCGGAGTTCGAGACGTGGTGCGATCGCCTTGATGCTCCCGATGTTGCCCGGAAGGTACAAAAAATTCTGGCTGACCGCGCGTAGTGCTCTGAATGTTCTGACTGCTCTGAGCGCGGCTAGCTCTCAGGCTTCTGGAAACAGCGTTTCATACTCGGGTGGCGGCGGGTGATCTACTTGGTCAAAGCGGCACTCGGTTGGTGACTTATCGGGCCGCCATCGCACAAACCGTGCCGCTTGGCGGAACCGCTCCGAGGTGAAGTTCTCATACGTGAGTTCCACCACAAGCTCACACCGCAGCGGAACCCATTCTCCAGAGATAGCCGCAGCCCAAGCCTTATTGCGACCTTCCATCCCCTGCGGCCCGCTGTGCAACACCGCATGAGTCAAGTCCGGCCACGGATGCAGCGCGTGACCGCCTTCTTCGTAGTCAGTCAGTTCGGCAGCAAGGGTGCGCCGCTGCGATGCCGAGAATCCGCTGCACAACCCCACGGGCTGAAGCTGCGGTTCAGCTCCATCCTCAGCGGCATCCTCATACAGTCCGAGCAGCAGCGATGTCACACCCCCCTCGGGATGCACACGGTATCCGGCCACGACGCAATCAGCGGTTTGGTGGTGCTTCACCTTTATCTGGGTGCGCTTGTCCTCGGCGTAGGTGCCTTCAAGGGGTTTGGCCATCACACCATCAAACCCAGATCCTTGGAAGCGGTCGTACCACTCTTGGGCAACAGCTCCATCAACGGTGGCGGGGGTCAGGTGAAGCGGACTCTGAAGCTGACCGAAAGATTCAAGCAGCAGCCTGCGACGCTCAGCTAGGGGCTCAGCCCGCAGATCTTTGTCACCAAGTGCCAGCAAATCAAACACCATCAAACTGGCCGACGCAGACTGAGCTAGTTGCTCTACCTGCTCGGCGGTTGACTGAATCCGCTGGCTCAGCCGGTCAAAGTCCAACCCACTTTTTGTAGCAATTAACAACTCGCCGTCGATCACGCAGTGCGGTGGAAGCTGCTCAAGTAAGTAACCAACGACCTCGGGGAAGAACCTAGTGAGGGGTTTCTCGTTGCGGCCGAGCAACTCGATGGTGTCTCCATCACGAAAGACCAAGCAGCGCAGTCCGTCCCATTTGGGTTCATAGAGGAAGTCGCCTGCCGGAAGGTCTTTGGATGCTTTTGCAAGCATCGGACGCAACGGCGGCAGCACGGGGAGCAGCACTACACAGTTCTACACCCCTTGAGGTAGTAGCAGGTCAATCAGGCGTTCAGGGTTGGAATCAACAATCAACAACTCACGCGCAGCGGGAGATGTCATCCCAAGTTCGACGGTGAGATCCAAGAACTCAACAAGTGAGTCGTAGTACCCGTTCACGTTCAGCAGCCCCATTGGTTTGTTATGCAGATGCAAGTAACCCCAACTCAGCATCTCGAACATCTCTTCCATCGTGCCGACGCCACCAGGCAGAGTCAGGAACGCGTCGGCGGCTTGAAACATGGCGTTCTTCCTTGCAGCCATATCCTCAACCACCATCAACTCAGAAATCCCTTGATGACCAATCTCACGGTCCATCATGCTGCTCGGGATGACTCCGATGACGTGGCGGCCCCCACCCATGGCAGCATCTGCCACCACGCCCATGAGCCCAACTTGGCCTCCACCGAACACAAGGTCGATCCCCTTGGCTACGAGCAACGCTCCAACTGCCTCAGCGCTTTCAATCAAACTGGGGTCAGTTCCAAAGTGGGACGCGCAATAAACACAGAGCCGGGGCGAATTTGAGGGCGACATAGTTGTGAAGGTACAAGACATAACGGGTTCGGGTTGGGAGCAGGGGCCTTGCGCAGCTACCTTTCAGAGTTATGGAACACCCCATTCGAGAGCGAGTCGAAGACCTTCAGAAGCGTCGGCAGCTTGCAGCACAGCCCGGATCAGAGCGATCAGTTGCCCGACAGCATGAACGCAACAAGATGCTCGCCCGTGAGCGTGTTGAGTATCTGCTGGACGAGGGCTCATTTCATGAGCTCGACATGCTCGCTCGTCACCGCGCCGGTGATGCACTAGCGGATCGCCCCTATGGCGATGGTGTGATCACGGGTTGGGGAACGGTAGATGGCCGCAAGGTATTCATCTTCAGCCAAGACTTCACCGTCTTTGGCGGCGCACTCGGAGAGGTATTCGCCGAAAAGATTCACAAGTTGATGGACTTGGCCCTCAAGGTCGGCGCACCCGTGATTGGCCTGAATGACGGTGCAGGCGCTCGCATTCAAGAAGGTGCAGTCTCACTGGCGAGCTACGGAGGGATCTTCTATCGCAACGTCAAAGCCTCGGGGGTGACTCCGCAGATCTCGGTGATCATGGGCCCTTGTGCTGGCGGTTCGGTCTACAGCCCAGTCATGACTGACTTTGTGTTCATGGTGGATGAGACCTCATACATGTTCATCACCGGACCAGATGTAGTGAAGCAAGTGACGGGTGAAGAGGTATCGCAGCTCGACCTTGGTGGCGCACGTGTTCACACGGGTATTTCTGGCGTGGCGCAGTTCATCTCTGCGGACGACCGCGCAGCGTTGGACGACGTTCGTTACCTGCTCTCATTTTTGCCATCCAACAATTTGGACGAGGCTCCCTTCGAACCAACCGATGACCCCTTGGACCGCCGCTGTGAAGAGCTCTACGACCTCATCCCGGCATCTGCCAATCAGCCCTACGACATGCGCGACGTCGTGCGGATCGTTGCCGATGACGGCGAGTTCTTTGAGTATGCCTCTGCTTGGGCCGGGTCGATCATTTGCGGCTTTACCCGGATCGGTGGTCACACCGTGGGCGTGGTTGGCAACAACCCTGCGATGTATGCCGGGGTACTCGACAGTGAGTCATCCTCCAAGGCTGCCCGCTTTGTGCGCACCTGTGACGCGTTCAACATCCCGCTAGTCACCTTTGTTGATGTGCCCGGGTTCTTGCCGGGCGTTGCCCAAGAACACGGCGGCATTATTCGCCACGGAGCTAAACTGCTCTACGCCTACTGCGAGGCCACCGTGCCGCGAATCTCGGTGATTACCCGCAAGGCGTACGGCGGCGCCTATGTGGTGATGGACTCTAAGTCGATCGGGTCGGACCTGACCTTTGCTTGGCCCTCTGCCGAGTTGGCTGTCATGGGTGCTTCGGGCGCAGTCGAGATTGTGCACCGTCGGGCAATGGCAGAGGCCGCCAACCCAGAGGCACTACGGGCTGAACTCATCGAGGAATACGAAGAGACGTTCTTGAACCCGTGGGAGGCCACTGACCGCGGCTATGTGGACGATGTGATCGACCCCGCAGAGACTCGGATCAAGCTGATTGCTGGTCTTGAAATCCTGAGGTCAAAGCGTGAGGAACTTCCCCACCGTAAGCACGGAAACATGCCGCTCTGATGCCCAGCGCGCAAGGCGGTGTCAGCAGTATTTCGCCCGAGCCGACAGACGAAGAGGTAGTGGCCATCGTTGCGGCCGTTCAACTTGGTCTTCCAACGTCTTCTGGTCAAGAAGCGGCCCTAGAGGCTGTCTCTCGGTGGAGATTCTCTGGGCGATGGTGGTCACGACCCGTTCCGGCCCGCCGCGCACGCCCCGGCGGCTGATACCGGTTCTATGACGGACCACCAGGATCTGCCATCCGAACTCAGCACAGTTGCCAATGACGAGGTAGTGATTCATTCCGGAAACTCGGTCAAGCAGTACCTTGGGCTTCAGGCAAACACCGAGTACAGCTTCGATGGCCATGACTTGCGAACCCTGCCTCAACCGGGGGAGTTGCTCAGCACTTTTAGCTCCGTAAATGATCTGCATTTTGGAGAGCTCGAAGCCGGAAAGATCGGTGGGGTTGATGAGTGGCCCGCATGTTCGGTTGAACCAGGGGAGGAGCCCTACCCCGAACTGATGAACCGCGGGGCTGTGCAAGAAATGGCCGAAAGAGATCCAAGGCTCGTAGTAGTCAAAGGTGATCTCACTTCCGAGGCTCGCGACGAGGAGTACCAACGTTTTTTAGAGGTCTACCAAGGCGCATTCGGTGATCGTATGGTGCATGTGCGGGGAAACCACGAGAGCTATCACCGTGCCCCATTTGCAAAGGATTCATTTCAGGAGTGGGATCTTCCCGGGGTGACGATTGCGCTGATCGATACGTCAGTAGAGGAAGATCCAAGGGGAGCACTAGATGCCGAACGGTTGGATTGGCTTGACGAACTCGGCCAGCGTGCAGACCGGCCAGTAATGGTCTTTGGGCATCACCCCGTTTGGGAACACGCTCATCAACCAGAAGGGAAAGACACCCAGAGTTATTTCTGTCTCTCCCCTGATTCAACTGAGCAACTTCGGCAAACGTTCGTGCGAAGACCAAATCTGGTGGGGTATTTCGCAGGGCATACTCACCGCAACCGCAAACTGCATTTGCCCGGCACAGGTAATCGGCCCTTTGCCGAGTTGGCATCGGTCAAGGAGTACCCCGGGGCTTGGGCCGAGTACCGGGTGTTTGACGGTGGGATCCTTCAGATCCATCGCAGGATTTCAACCCCAGAGGCATTGATCTGGAGCAACACAACTCGATCGATGTACGCAGGGTTGTTTATGGCCGAGGCTTTTGGCGAGCAGATTTCGGATCGTTGTTTCATGATCGACGTTCCGAAGTGAGCAGTGACGATTCTGGCTCGAACCCTGCACCGAGTCCGGGCCCCCTAGCCGACTTGCGAGTCATTGATCTTGCCACGGTGATCGCCGGGCCGGGATGTGCCCGGTACTTGGGCGATTTTGGCGCTGATGTCATCAAAGTGGAGCGCCCTGGCGGAGACACTGCACGTGATTTGGGGTGGAAAGACCCGCGTGATCAGCAGTCTCTCTGGTGGAAAATAGTAGGGCGCAATAAGCGCACTATCACCTTGGATCTCAAAGACCCCGAGGATCTTGCTGTGGTGTTGAAGCTCTGCGACACCGCCGATGTGTTGGTTGAGAATTTTCGTCCAGGAACACTTGAGCGGTTGGGTTTGGCACCTCAAGTACTGCATGAAACCAATCCTGATTTGATCATCACTCGGGTAACTGGCTTTGGGCAGACTGGCCCCTACAAAGACAGAGCAGCGTTTGCGACTCAGGCCGAGGCGCTCTCGGGTTTTGCTGCCCTGAACGGTGAGCCGGGAGGTCAACCTCTTCTCCCGCCGATTGCCCTCACTGATGAACTCACTGCCCTAGCGGCTGCATTCGCCACGATGGTTGCGGTGCACTCCGGCCAGGGTCAGGTAGTGGACGTCAGCCTGATCGAATCCATGCTGCAGATCATGGGCCCGCTTGTGCCGCTGTATGGCGTGCTTGGCCAAACCCAAGAACGCTTAGGCGCTGGTATTCCCTACACGGTTCCCCGCAATACCTATCAAACCTCTGACGGAAAATGGGTAGCAGTCTCATCAAGTGCAGAGTCAGTGGCTCAGCGTGTCTTGGCTTTGATTGGTATGGATGGTGAGCCGGAGCTAGCTGGTTTCGATGGCAGGGTTGCGCACCGAGAGCGAATTGATGCGCGAATGTCGGAATGGATGCTGCAGCGCACTCAAGCTCAGGCCTTGGTCGAGTTCGAACAAGTCGATGCAGCCGCCGCGCCGGTCTATGACATGGCAGATATTTTCGCCGACCCGCAGTATCAGGCCCGCAACGCAATTATCACCGTAGATGGAGTCCCCATGCCTCAGCTGTTAGCTCAGCTGTCGGTCACCCCGGGTGAAGTTCGTTGGGCGGGAAGAGCGCAGAACGAAGATTCTGAGCAGATCAGAGCCGAGGCAGAGGGATTGCCCGACTTACTCTGAGAGCGCAACCTCGATGCGATCTTGTTTCCATTCTCTGGCAGCTTGCAGAGCAACTCGGGCTTGACCAAGTAATTCTTCGGCAGTGAAGGCATGGGCCGGGTAACAAGCCACTCCTGCCCACATGATGTGGTTGCCGTATTTGCTCACCACGTTGCGCCGCACTCGCTCGACGGTCCACACGGCACCATTTTCTGGTGTGTCTTCCAAAATGATGGCAAAGGTTCCGTCATCAAGTCGGCAGGCTGTGTCTGCATCGCGAATTGTTTCGCGAATCGACTCAGCAGCAGAGGCTGCAACAACGGGTATTTTCGATTCGGCGTCGCCCTGAATGAGTTCTATGAGCGCAATACCAACCGGGCGTAGATGTCGCCGAGCCGAGGCAATCCGAGCGTCTAATGCGACCATGAAGTAAGCCTCAGAGAAAAGCTGGGACTCTGCATCAACCAACAGTGAGGAGTCCTCGGCAGTCACCTGCGAGAGCTCCTCTTCGGGTGAAGACACCGCTGCCGCCGCGTCTGCTTCTAACTGAGAAATTGTGCGCTCTGCCTGAGCCAACTGTTCCTGCGCAGCTGCTACTGCATGTACTTGGTCGTCAATCTGGGCCTCGAACAATGCACGTTCATCAGAACGAGCGCTGGGATCATCGAGCCGGAGTGTCAGCGCAACCAATCCAGCTGCGCCTCCAGCCATGCCTGCGGCGAAGCCCAGCAAGGCAATATCAGTAAAGAGCGCAGCAACGCCGAGGCAGGCAGCAAGGACTCCGAGTACAAATGTGATTGCGCGACTGTTCACCACGTGTTCTCAATCGGCAATAGTGCAGCAGTTCTTAGCATTTGGGTACTTTGGTCCAGCGCTGTCGGGTTGATTGCAAAGTTGCTCTCGTATGTACGTGCTTCATTCTCACACGGTACGCACCGCAAATTTGTGACCCTGAAACTATCGGCTTCACCGTCTGGACCTGTCGGACCTAGTGGAGTTGAGAGCACAAAGGCGGAGCGGGGTCCACGGCAGCGGAATGTGCTTGGGAGAGCACGATTAGCGATGCTTGGGAGGGAGATTGCAGACTCCCGCTCCTTGTGCCTTTGCTGTGTGCTGATGGAGGCGAAACCACCAGCCATATAGTTATCGCCCATTCCGGAGAGAACTTGAGCGATTTCTAAAATATTTCTTCTGCAAGTTCCTTCAGCAGTTTTTTGGTGCTACGGATAGGGCATGAAGTTGATGCCCGAGATGTTTTCGTCAGGTAGCGGAGTCCTTGCAGAGGAAGGCTTATTGCTGCTCGGAGATGACTTCTTGCCTTGGATTGTCTTGGCATTCGGCGCAGCCATGGTGGCAGGCAATCTGCTCGCATTGATTCGCCCACCAAGTCCAGACACAGCTAGTCCAGACACAGCTAGTCCAGACACAGCTAGTCCTCAGCGACCTCCGGTGGGCCGCGCTGTAGTGATGATTGCAATTGGCGCTGTGGCAAG
>WLJI01000132.1 GCA_009701845.1 Actinomycetota bacterium | reverse complement strand
CGAACGGTGCGCCGGAGTCATCGGGGTCTGTACTCCTTACACACCGTTCCCATCTCTTGAGTTTCTGCAGATGATGTTCGGCGAGGACCCCGAACAGATGTACATGATGTGGTTCCAAGAACCCGAGGTTGCAGAATCGGTGCTGGACTCACAGGCAAGGTTGATGTTCGAAAAGCTCTCGGTGCGTGGAGTCGACCCAAAAATTCTGGCTGAGCTAGGGGTAGCCCGAGAGAGCGGCTTTAGCTTCAATCCATTTATCGACCTAGAAGCAGTCCCTACCGTTGCACCCTCGGTACTCACCGAAGATGACCTTGAGTTCTATGCGTCCACCTTTGACCGCACCGGCTTTCGTGGTCCGGTGAACTGGTATCGAAATATTGACGCGAACGGCCAGAACTACCCGGGTGTAGGAACTCAAGCCTTGGACCTTCCCACCTTGATGATCTGCGCCGAGTGGGACCCTGCGCTGCCACCGGAATTGGCATCGGGAATGCCCGCACTCTGTTCGGACCTAGAGATGAATACGGTACCCAAGGCCGGTCATTGGGTGCATGAGGAGTATCCGGATCAGGTCAACGCGCTCATCATTGACTGGCTCACACGCCGCTTTGCACGCTGAGTACTCGCTGCCACTAGGGCGATTACTGACCCTCGGGACTCATCGCACGATTCAAAAGGTCACGCAGCTCCCTGGTTCGCCCTTCCCAGGTAAAGCCAGTTCGTACAAACTCGGCAGCGTCTGCGCCCATCTGTTTTCGAGTGTCAGCGTCTTCTAGAAGCGATATAAGCGCCTCGGTAATGTGCGCCGAGTTGCTGCCATCAACAAGCAAGCCAGTCTTGTTTGGGCTGAGCGCAGACGGAACGCCGCCAATATTGCCGGCTAACACGGGGCGACCAACTGCTTGCGCCTGGATAAAGACAATTCCAAATGCCTCGACTTCTAGACCGCGCTTACGCTCTCGACAGGGCATGGCAAACACGTCGCCTGCGGCGTAGTGAGCGGGAAGCTCATCCTCTGTTGCTGCTCCGGCAAATACCACGTGCTGATCAACACCGTGGTCGGAAGCCAGCTGACGAAGCGTAGCTTCGTAAGGTCCGCTCCCGACGATCAACAAAGAAGCTTCGGGCACCGCCTTGCGAACTTCACTCAACGCCATGATGAGTTGATCCTGGCCCTTGCGTTCAACCAACCGAGATACGCAGACCACGACCGGCGCAGTACTCAACCCATGCCTGTCACGGATCAAGCTGCCGTCCACCGCGCGATGAAACACCTGTGGGTCGACTGCGGGAGCCAATAATGCGTACTCGGGCCCTGCACCAAAGGCCGCACGCAGGGAATCATCACAGAAGCTCGATACAAAGGTGATAGCCGATGCGGATCGACCGATTCTGCGCAGCAAGTGTGCACCCCCGGGGGCGCGAACTGCCGATACTTCAAGTCCATGCGTAAACGCAATGAATGGTCTGCCCGATTTTTTCTTTAGGCGTGGGCCCATCAGTGCCAGCGGAAAAGCCGCTCCAAAGATCACAACCTCGGCTTGGGTCTGCTCAATGAGACGCAGCGTCCGGCGAAGCACCCGTGGCGTAGGCAGCAAGACCGATGAACGATCCCGCACGACTCTAAAAGGCGCTTGCGCATCCCAGGTCGCATCCCCGGCAAAGGCTGATGCATAGACCGTGACCTCATCACCAGCCGCGGTCAGTCCGCGGCACAGTTGATCTACGTAATTCTGAATCCCACCGAGTCGTGGGGGTAGGTCATTGGTAACAACAAGAACGCGCATTTACCTGTCAGCTGCTTCGATCCGCGCAGAGCCAAGCTCTGGGTCACCAACTAGGCGCAGACCCGCAAACTCCAGATGACGCGGAGTGAACTCTTGCATCAGGTCGGTACAGACCGGGGCCGGGCCGCTACGCGAAGCAGCATCGCTTCGCTGGCCGAGTTCGATCACTTCTCTCAGAAGCAGGCGTGACTCTTCATCAAGGAGAGCAAGATCATCTGACACCAGCACCATTCCCCCGCTTGCTCCTACAGCAAGCGCCCAAGCTCGCACTTGTTC
The DNA here is from genome assembly GCA_009701845.1 of Actinomycetota bacterium. Classification (GTDB taxonomy): domain Bacteria; phylum Actinomycetota; class Acidimicrobiia; order Acidimicrobiales; family Microtrichaceae; genus IMCC26207. The sequence goes on along the minus strand of WLJI01000132.1, from coordinate 5,732 downwards.
CGCGGTGAGTTCGGTATCTGAGGTGCGCAGCATCACGCAGTCAGGGTCATTCAGCCACAGGCTTCGGTGCTGATGCGCACGGGTCAGTGTGTTGCGCCAAGCGTTCTTGGTAGATGGGATGGTCTGCTCGTATCCGACATAGGGCCATAGCTCGGGCTTTGGCGCCCAAAACGGTGCCACATCAGAGCCGATTCTCATGCCGTCCACAACCCCGATACATGCGCCGAGTGGGGCCCCACAGCCCAGAATAAATGTGTCCTCGCCTGCACCGCGACGAATGGCGTCATAACCTGCGCGAACACGTTGCGCTGGAGTCAGGCTCCGATCTGCCCAGATGCCGTCAAAGCCGGGGGAATACGTGAAGTCCAACTTGAGGTAGGTGAATCCCAGTCGGACCAACTCGCGGGCTAGAGACTCAAGGTGTTCAAGAACCTCTGGATTTGTGACGTCAAGTGTGTGAACAAATCCACCCCAGTGTGGCCCGAACATCCCGATAAGCGGCTCACCCGAGAAGTCCTTGGCAATCCAGTCTGGGTGGTCGTGAGCGAGCCTCGAGTTGAGTGAAACACCAAACGGAGCAATCCACAGACCGGGTCTAAAACCTGCGGACGAGATTGAGTCAGCAATCCCCTTCAGCCCCGACGGGAACTTTTCATTCGTGACCAACCAATCTCCAATTTCTGATTGAAAGCCGTCATCGAGTTGCACAACATCAAAGGGCCAGTCAGCGGCAAGCTCGAGATTTTTTAAAAGGTCAGACTCTGTGACCTGATCGAAGTAGTGGTACCAAGAGCACCAGCCCACTTGGAACTCTGCTTCCGTTCGGGCGTTCGAGCACTCGCCAATCTGACTCGCCCAAGAGTCGAGTCCCCCTGCGGGGTCACCCACCGAGCGAATCACCACCTCGTGGAGCGTTCTGGTTTCGCGAGGTGCAAGTTCTGCCGAGCCTAGGAATGCCTCGATGGCTACTTCAAAATCCGTTCCCACCTGATCCACACGGATGGTGCCGTCGTGTAGATGCCCACCCAAAAATCCGATCAGCACTGACTCGTGGCTATCACTGATCACTGTGACCATCTCTGAGCGGAGTTGAGCATCACGCGTTCGTCGCTGATCGGCATGTTGAGTCATGGTGACCATCTCGACCGAACTAACCGTTGAGGGATCAACATCTTCTCCGGGTTTGGCAACATTGCTTTGGCTCCAGGACTGATAGCCATGGCGAAACATTGCCAGTTCACCCTCAACCTGCGTCAGCAGATAGACCGCTGAGATGGATCGAACCTCTACCGAAAAATCACTTTCGTTCGAAACCGACCAGGTGAAGCCCGTGGGGCTCTGCTGCATCGAGACCTCAAGACGAGCCCCCTCGGCAGCCGAGATCACCTGATGATGCTTGGTTAATTGCATCTCGTGACGATAGCCCCAGCAGGCTCTCACGTCTGTGCCGAGCATTCCGCCTTGAATTACCCCACAAGTCGAAAGAGCTCGGGGGCAACGGGGCAGTCAGTAGCCTTGAGTTACCCCACAAGTCGAAAGAGCTCGGGTGCAACGGGGCAGTCAGTAGCCTTGAGGCTCTCAGCGAGGGTGCCTACCCCGCCGACGCCTGCGCAGTGAGTGACGAGTTCATGCGGCACAATCTCTGCAGTGGTGCTGAGCGGTTCAGCCGACGCAGACCAGCGATTCACCAGCGCATCAAACATGCTCGCAGGCATCAGCCTTCCGACTCCTGCAAGAGCCCACACCTCTGCACCAACATGGCCTGCAACAGCAGCCGCTGCGAGCGAGCCAGCAGGGGCAAGCAGTGTCTCAGGCCCTAGAGCGAAACAATCCAAGATGACTATCTCGGCCAAGGCCACAGCCGAGGCCGCATTGCGAGCAGCCACTGCTGTTGCATCAACGTCAATTCGCTCAAGTTGCCGCACAGCCTCGTCGGCCTCGCCGTCAACATCAACGATCATTACCTCTACGTCTCCTCTGCGGCGCAAAGCTCCCACGGCTTGTTCCGGCCACCCAATAATCACAACAGATGCATCTGCGGGAAGTGCCTGGGCTAGCAGTTTCGCGGTTGGGTCAGACTCGATCGCCGTGACAGCTGCCCGAGCCTCTTGCATCGCATCGGGCGCACAGAGCATTCGGGCGCACAGCCACCACAGTGGCGAGCAGGTCAGGTGTCGGTCAATGATTCGCCGGCAGGCGGCCACCAAGCCCGCCGGGTCGTCTCGGAATGCCGACAGTGCAAGTGCCGACTCTTGGACGAGCACGTCCGCAGGCGCTCCCTGAGAACGGGCAACAAACCGGAGGCGCTCAATGGGGTGCACACGACGCAGTGTAGAACGCGTTGTGTCGTCTGTGACATGCACCGGCTGCGCCGTAGGGCTTAGATCGAGCCACGCTGATGCCCTGAATTACTTCATTGGCCAGAACGAATCTCGTAAGTACGGCTCACCCGCGCTACCTTTCACTTCCGTGACTACGGTGCCCTCTGATCTCATTCTTCATCCGCATGGCGGCGAGCCCCTCAGCATGGCTGATCAGGTGACGATGTTTCACCTTGTCCTCGTCGTGCTTGACCCGTACACCATTGAAAGCTCGGTGCTACTTGAGACTGCCGGGCGCATTCTTGAAGAGTTCGCTGGAGCTGACTGCCGAGCCGGATGGTTAGTAACTGCTAACGAAACTGACGCATCAGCATTTCTTGGTCCATGGGAGCAAAAGTTTCTGACCTTCTGCGACCCGGAGCGAACAGCTGTAGCCGCACTTGGCCTTGAGTCGCTCCCGGCACTCATCCACATCGGCGGAGACCTGACCATCATTGGCAAAGCCGAGGGTTGGGAACCATCAGATTGGCGAGTTATCACAACCAACTTGGCCAAGATGATGTCTTGGAGCAAGCCAACCTTCCCCAAGTCTGGCGACCCTGCTCCCTTTGATGGCTCCCCAGCAACTGGCCGTGATTCAGAACCGGAATCAGAAACGGCCTGAGAGCGCAGTTTTGAGCGTGCTGCACAGCCGCCCAGCGACCCAGCGACCCAACGACTCAGCGACCCAGCGACCCAGCCCCAACTCACCGCAGCTACCGAGCAGTCCAGCCGCCATCTACTGCCAGAATCTGCCCCGTCACATAGCTCGAGGCCTGGCTCGCTAGATACAGCAATGCCCCGTCAAGCTCCTCGGGCCTGCCGGCACGGCCCATCGGGGTGTTTCGTTCAATGAACTGTGCACCATTGGGGTCGTCAAACATTTCCGCCTGAGTCATCTCAGAGGGAAACCAGCCCGGCGCAATTGCGTTGACTCGGACTCCTTTTCGGCCCCACTCGCAGCCGAGTTGGCGAGTCATGTTGACGAGTGCACCCTTCGAGGAGCAATAGCTCACGTCTTTCATTGGTGAAGCTGCAACGAGACCAAGGATTGAGGCCATGTTGATGATGCTGCCGCTGCCTGCTTTGAGCATATGTGCGCCAGCAAGCTGGCTCAGATGAAAGGGTGCAACCAAGTTGACGTCCATCACTTTGGCGAACTGCTCCAAGGTCTCATCTGTAGCCGCCACTGGTTTGCTGAGCCCAGCGTTGTTGACCAACACGCCGATGCTGCCAGAGACATCCACTGCAGCCTGCACAAGCCGTTCCCGGTCGGCAACTATGGCCAGATCGCCTGGGCAGGCCACAACGCGATTCCCGAGTTCCTGAACTAGCTGATCTAGGCGTTCCACCCGCCGAGCACTCACTACCACCGTTGCGCCTGCGGCATGCAGCACTCGGGCTGAGCGCATACCAAGCCCGGATGAAGCACCGGTGATGACTGCAGTCACTCCGTCAAGTCGAAAAAGATCTGCAATCTGCGTTGATAGTTCGGGGCTCACCATGCCCCGAACCGTAACCAGTTTGTGGCTACTTCACCACAACGACTTGGGTGCCAATTTGCGCCCAGTCATACAAGAGCGATGCATTCCAGTTGGATTGCCGCACACATCCATGCGAACGGTAGCTCCCGAGTTCATCCTCACTCTGCAGTGGTTGGCCCCGTCGGTTGACTGGGATGGAGTGGAACCCAATAGCTGCGTCGCTTCCGTGAGCAAAGCGCACCATCCATTGCATGCTCGCACCGCCGCCGACTGAGGTGGTGTAGCGACTCTTCGAAAACACGTGATACGTGCCCTCTCCCGGAGTCTTGTACCTTCCCGACACCAGATAGGTATGAACTACAGCTTCGTTGTCTTCAACCCACCACACGCGCTGTTGTTCCATCGAGTAGACAACTCGCCTGCCAGAACCAGAGTTGAAGGGCAGGCCGCGCATATCTGGCGCAGGCGGGGCTGGCGGGGGCACCTCTGCCGCTGGAGCAGTTACAGGTGGTTCTGCTGGCGGAACATCCTGCGCCCCTACTGCTGTGGCAGTAAAGACCGACAGGGTTACCGCAAGCCCGAGCAAGAACAGGGCTCTGATAGCAACTTTCAACTGAGTCATGACGACCCCTTTCTGTTTGCAACAGTGTACGACCCAAGCAGAACCTGTGCCCCATGGACTGCACGCCGTGAGTTCAATCAGGACTTCACGAGCCGCTTGATCGCCTCTGTGGCTTCTTGGAGTTTCTCTTCGGCGTCGGCGCCGCGATGGCTAATCGCATCTGCCACACAGTGGCGAAGGTGGTCCTCGAGCAGCGCTAATGCAACTCCTTGCAGTGCCCGAGTTGCCGCAGAAATCTGTGTGAGCACATCAATGCAATAGGTGTCCTCCTCGACCATTCGCTCGATTCCTCGGACCTGGCCTTCGACTCTGCGGAGGCGCTTCAGATAGGCATCTTTATTCTCGTCGTATCCGTGCATGAGCGCAGCCTAGCAACTGCATCGCTATACCCGTATGGGGTATCTAGATCTCAAGCAGGTCAGATCTCAGGGAGCTCGTCTAACGGAAGGCCATCGGGCGCGAGCGCGTGGGTTCTCACCCAGGTGTGCAGTGCAATCCCTGAGGCGACTCCGGCATTGATCGACCTAGTAGAGCCGAACATTCGGATGGAGCAGACCCGAGTACATGCTTCCCGTGCTGCTTCAGAAAGTCCGGGCCCTTCTTGGCCAAAGATCAACACGCAAGAGCGTGGCAACTCAACAGTCTCGAGTGGAACTGAACCGTCAAGGTTATCGATGCCAATGACTTCAAGCTGCTCATGGGCAGCCCACTGCAAGAGGTCCTCAATGCTGGGGTGGTAGTACACGTGCTGATAGCGATCAGTCATCATCGCTCCGCGTCGGTTCCACCTGCGTCTACCAACGATGTGGACGGCGGCTGCGCCAAAAGCGTTGGCGTTGCGCACCACGGTGCCGATATTGAAGTCATGTTCCCAGTTCTCTACTGCTAAATGCACGGTAAATCGACGACCATCAAGGTCATCGCGAATGGCTTGCATCTTCCAGTATCTATAGCGGTCGATCACGTTTCGGCGATCTCCATGTGCAAGCAGGTCTGGGTCAAAGTGCTCGCCAATTGGCCACGGCAAATCGTGGGGACCGACCCCCACTTCATCTGCTTGGAGCGCACCGTCTGCCGGCTCGTCTTGTTGCTCTTGGCCGGTCTCATCCGGGCCTGCGTTGTCTGTCACGTACCGGCACCGTACCGTCATGGGATGACCAGTGCTGATTCCAACACCCCACTCCCCTCTCAGGTAGCCCCAAGGATTGTGCTTCTGGTTGCTCACGGCAGCCGAAACCCGCTCGCTGCGGTAGAGCATGCACAGCT
>WLJI01000131.1 GCA_009701845.1 Actinomycetota bacterium | reverse complement strand
TGGCGGATGCTGAGTGGCAGGTGGAGGGCATCGCAGAGCTTGTTGACCTGCTCCAAAAGTACGGCGAGACAGCAGAACTGCTCGACGCTGAACAAACTCGGGCCGAACTCGATTCGCCAACCTATCTAGCTGCAGCCAACGTCCGCTCAGGAGAAGCACTTATCGACCCCGCTCGCTTGGTCTGGGGTCTAGCCGAGGCGTGTCAGCGCTTAGGAGTGCGAATCTACGAATGCACAAAGATGGTGAGTCTGAAACGCAGCGGCGCAGGTGTGTCGGTGATGACTCAGGCAGCCGATGGGCCCGAAACTGAGATTCGATCGAATGCAGTGCTTCTTGGAACGGGCGCCTTCCAAAGCCCACTCAAGGCTATTAACCGCCGGGTGGTTCCGGTGTATGACTACGTGCTTGCCACCGAACCGCTGAGTGCGCAACACATGGACTCCCTTCGGTGGCGGGGCCGCCAAGGTGTTGCAGATAGCTCAAATCAGTTTCATTACTACCGCCTTACTCAAGACAACCGAATTGTGTGGGGCGGGTATGACGCAGTGTTTTACAACTGGGGCAAAGTAGACCCGAAACTTGACCAACGCCCAGAGTCGCATCTGCGCTTGGCCGAGCATTTCTTTACGACCTTTCCTCAGCTAGAGGGCCTGGAGTTCAGTCATCGCTGGGGTGGAGTGATTGATACCTCAACTCGCTTCTCGGTGGGCTTTGGCACCGCCCTAGACGGCCGGGTGGCCTATGCAGTGGGCTATACAGGCCTTGGCGTCGGTGCGACGCGATTTGGGGCCCGTGTCTGCTTAGACCTGTTGTATCGACCGGACTCGGAACTCCTCGGCCTGGATCTCGTCAAAAAGCAGATGCTGCCCTTTCCGCCCGAGCCAATCCGGACCGCAGGAATCCAATACACCCGTCGAGCAATAGCCAAAGCTGATGCCCATGAAGGCCGTCGGGGAGCTTGGTTGCGAACCCTCGATGCCCTAGGTCTTGGATTCGATAGCTAGAACTCGGCAAGCTACAACAACTCAGCGAATTGCTCATCCTTGCTCTTGCTCCGTAACGTCACAGTGTTCTGGTTCGGCAGTTCGGCTATTCGCTTCACAGGAGATGACTATGCGTAACCCCAAAGATTTCTTCAAGCCTCTCGCTGCTGGCGCCCCCGAGCCACTCAGAGAGATTCCCTTTCGCCCATCTCGAATGATTCACTTCTTCCCGCCGCACCTAGAGAAGGTCACGGCCAAACTCCCCGAGATTGCTCCAACGGTGGATGTGCTCCTAGGAAACCTAGAAGACGCCATCCCCATGGACGCAAAAGAGGCCGCCCGTGAGGGGCTCGTGAAGGTGGCAAAGACAGTTCCGATGGGAGACACGCAACTCTGGACCCGAGTCAACAGCTTGGACTCGCCGTGGGTTCTTGATGACCTCGAGGTGCTCGTTGGCGAAGTGGGCGACAAGCTCGATGTCATCATGATTCCCAAAGTCGAAGGCCCAGAAGACATTCATTATGTTGACCGCCTACTTGCGCAGCTCGAGGCAAAAGCCGGCCTCAAGAAGCCGCTGATGGTTCATGCGATTTTAGAAACAGCTCGAGGAGTAGCCAACGTAGAGGAAATCTGCGCAGCATCTCCGAGAATGCAAGGGTTGTCACTCGGCCCAGCCGACTTGGCTGCGAATCGCCGAATGAAAACCACAAGAGTGGGTGGCGGTCACCCGGGTTACCTCGTTCGTGAAGATCCACATGCAGACGAAGGCCCCCGCACGACCTATCAGCAGGACCTGTGGCACTACACCATTGCGCGCATGGTTGATGCCTGTGCAGCGAATGGAATCCTTCCGTACTACGGCCCCTTCGGCGATATCAAAGATGTGCTCGCGTGCGAGGACCAATTCCGCAACGCCTACCTGCTTGGTTGTGTGGGCGCATGGTCGCTGCATCCAGTACAGATTGCGATTGCCAAAAAGGTGTTCTCGCCGGAGCCCTCCGAGGTGGATCACGCCCGCGCTGTGATCGAGGCCATGGGTGATGGCACTGGCGCAATCATGCTGGACGGAAAGATGGAAGACGACGCATCTGTGAAGCAGTGCCATGTCGTGGTCGAACTAGCCCGTCAGCTCTCTGAACGTGACCGCGAGCTAGCAGCTAGCTACGGCTTCTAGTCCTATCCCCACCAGTCCGAAGAAAAGAGAACTGCCTTGAGTGAGTATCGCCCACGCCGAAGTGCCCTGTATATGCCAGGTGCGAACGACAAAGCCTTAGAGAAGGCCAAGACCCTTCCCACTGACGCGATCATCTTTGATACTGAAGATTCTGTAGCGCCCGATATGAAGAGCGTTGCCAGAGAAAAGGTTGCCGCAGCAGTTGCGAGTGGTGAGTATGGCCAGCGTGAATTGACGATCCGGGTGAACTCAATTGACACTGATTGGCACGAGGCAGATGTTCGCTCTGCTGCAGCAGCGGGCCCCTCGGGCATTGTGGTTCCAAAAATCAACAGCGCAGCAGACGTTGCTGCCGTTGAGGCCTTGATGGAAAAAGCTGGTGCACCTGATCACACCACCATCTGGGCCATGCTCGAAACCCCAGCCGCACTCGAGAACGCACTAGAAATCGCTACGTGTTCCGAACGGCTCACCGTGCTGATTATGGGAACGAACGATCTTGCCAAAGAACTGCGCGCAGCTTTGGTGCCGGGGCGACAGCCGTTGCTCTGGGGCCTTGCACGCGCAGTCAATGCTGCGCGTTACGCAGACAAGATGATTCTCGATGGGGTCTATAACGAAGTCCGAAACCCCGAGGGGTTTGCTCTTGAAGCTACCCAGGGCGCTCAGATGGGCTTCGATGGAAAAACTCTGGTGCACCCCACGCAGGTTGAGCCAGCGAACGCAGCTTTTGCTCCGAGCGAAGAAGAGATTGAGTACTCGCGCCGAGTGATTGAGGCTTTCGAGGCTGGAATTGCCGAGGGTCTTGGGGTGGTAACTGTTGACGGCAAAATGATCGAGAACCTGCATGTAGATAATGCACGCCGAGCCGTTGCCATAGATGAGGCGATACAGGCTTTGAACAGCTAGCAACTCACCGACCCTTTATGCCGGCTCAGGCCGAGGGAAGAACCTAGGGTGTGACTCTGTGAATAATCATGCGGCGCCCGAGCCTCTTGAAGACCTTGTACTCGAAGGTGCTTCGCTCCTTGTTGATGGCACCCACACCGAACACCCAACTTGGTTGCAGATCTCGGCTGCTAAGGAATCCAACAACCTGATGTGGTTGGACTGCAAAACCCCGAGCCCAGAGGATCTGCACCGAATGGTGCACATGTTTGGGATTGACGAAGAGATGGTCTCTGACTCTGGGGATTTCAATCAGCGAACGCGGCTTGCAGAGTACGACAAATACGTTCTGCTGGTGGCCTATGGGGTGGCCGAGGACGCGCGCACCATGATGGAAGTGCATGTCTATGTGATGCAGCATCATGTGATTACGGTGCGTAATGGGCCCTGCCCGCCAGTCGAAGAACTTCATGACCGGGCAGGCAAAATGATGACTGCGACGACCACGGTTCCAGCGGTGCTCTCGCGTATCTTGTCAGTGCTAGTAGGCACCTTCGCCGATGCGCTCGACACGGTGGATGAAGAACTCACAGACCTAGAAACAAGCATCCTTCATGAGGACCCAAGTACGAGTCAGCTTGAGACTCTGCTCGACCTGCGCAAGCGCGTGAATACGTTTCGTCGAGCAGTTGACCCGGCCCGTGACCTTGTTGGTGCCGGGCGTTATGTGATTATCGACGCACTTGAGGATGTATCTGAAGATGCAAGGCGTCATCTGAGGGACCTAGCGGTTGATCTTGCCCATGTGGGTGATCAAGTCGAGAGCGAGCGGGATCGTCTAGCTGCGGTGATGGATATTTATATGAACCAGGTGAATTATCGCCAGAACGACATCATGAAAAAACTCGCCACGGTTTCGACTGTCTTCTTGCCCCTGATGTTCATTACTGGCTTCTTTGGGATGAACTTTGCCTTTCTGGTGAGGTCAGTCAGTTCATCAGCAGCGTTCCTAGTCTTTGGAATTGGCCTGAACCTCATCACAATGATCGTGTCGCTCGTTGTGATGAAGCGGCGGGGTTGGTGGTGATGTGTCTGAGTGGAAAGATCTACAGATGAATCTAGGGAGCCCAAAATGACTGACAGCAATAGCTTTGGCAGCGAACTCGGAATGAACTTCATTAATGGCGGGTTCAGACCGGCACTTTCTGGCCTGACCGATCAAGTGCTCGCCCCAGCAACAGGCGAAGTCATTGCGCAGGTAGCCAGCTCGGCGGCCGCTGATGTTGATGCTGCTGTGATCGCAGCCACAGAGGCTTTCACAACTTGGTCCGAGACCACGCCGCGGGAGCGATTCGAGATGCTCTCTGCCCTTGCGGACGCGATCGAAGGTGACCTTGACAGACTCAAGCAACTCGAGGCTCTCAATGTGGGTAAACCCCTGTCCATCATTGACTTTGAGTTCGACCTCACGGTCGACAACTTCCGGTTCTTTGCTGCAGCGGCGCGTTTCCTAGATGGTCGTGCAGCAGGGGAGTACATGGCTGATCACACCTCGTTTCTGCGGCGTGACCCACTTGGCGTGATTGCCTCGATCGCGCCCTGGAACTATCCGCTCAATATGGCAACTTGGAAGATCGGCCCTGCGCTCGCTACGGGCAACACCGTGGTACTCAAGCCATCGGAACTCACTCCGCTGACTGCTATTCGACTTGCCGAACTGGCTGCAGACATCTTTCCCCCGGGAGTCTTTAACTTGGTTCTTGGCCAAGGCGAGACCACCGGCGCTGCACTAGTTGCGCATCCTGGTGTTGCGATGGTCTCTGTGACGGGGGATGTCGGGACTGGCAAGATCATCGCAAAGTCGGCCTCGGATAATCTCAAGCGAGTACATCTTGAGCTTGGGGGTAAGGCTCCGGTGATTGTGTTTGACGATGCCGACCTTGACTCTGTCGTAGCAACGCTTGCAGAGGCCAGTTACTACAACTCTGGACAAGATTGCACAGCGCCTTGCCGCGTCATTGCTGGCCCGAAAGTATTCGACGATCTTGTGGCGAGGCTTACCGAAGCCGTTGCTGCGCTGAAAGTTGGCGACCCCTTCGATCCCGAGGTTGCAGTTGGGCCAGTGATCTCTGCAGATCAGCAGTCACGCGTTGCGGGAATGGTCGAGCGAGCAATTGCTGCTGGGGCGGAGCTGACCACCGGCGGCACGGTGCGAGAGGGATCAGGATTCTTCTATGAGCCAACAGTGCTAGCGAACCCAGCACAAGACGCAGAGATCGTGCAACGCGAGGTATTTGGGCCAGTAGTGAGCCTGCAGCGTTTCAGCGATGAGGCTCAGGCCCTTCAGTGGGCAAATGATGTTGACTTCGGTTTGGCAGCATCTGTTTGGACGAGCGACGTTGGCCGAGCCATGCGCATGTCAAAGCGGCTTCAGTTTGGAACCGTTTGGGTCAACGATCACATCCCGATCGTGTCTGAGATGCCCCATGGTGGTTTTAAGCAGTCGGGCTACGGCAAAGATATGTCGGTGTATGCGCTTGAGCACTACACCGAGCTCAAACATGTGATGATCAAATTCTGAATCAGTAGTCCGCATCGCAAGAGCTCAGAGTCTCAGAGTCTCAGGGGCTCAGAGTCTCACTGCTTAGCGGAGGCAACTGCTCAGCTGGCTTGGCCCTCATTGTGTCGCGCAACGAGTTGCTTGGCGATCACCTTGAGGCACAGCGTCTCATCTGCACCTTCAAAGATTGACAGGACGCGAGCATCAACAAAGAGTCGGCTGACGGTGTACTCCTCGGCGTATCCCATGCCACCGTGGATCTGCATGGCTTCTCGAGTGACCCACTCGGCTGCTTTGCAGACGTACGCTTTGATCATCGAGGCCTCGAGGGTGCCCTCACCCTTTGCCATCATGCGGGCCACCTCATACGCAAACTGCCGGGCACCTTGAATCGTGATGGCAATGCGGCCGAGCTTGGCCTGGATGAGTTGGTAGTTATGGATTGGCTCGCCGAAGACTGACCGATCAAGGGAGTATTGGCGGGCTTCTTCAAGCGCCGATTGCATCACGCCAAGAGCCCGTGCCGCCGTCTGAAGCCGGCCGTTTTCAAATCCGGCCATCTGGTAATAAAAGCCCTTGCCAATGCCGCCTTCCTCGCCAATCAGGTTCTCGTCAGGCACAAACCAATTCTCTAGAGCAATCTCATAGGAGTGCATGCCGCGGTAGCCAATGGTGTCGATTGGGCGGCCCTCCATTTTGGCAGGGCCGTGAGCGCTTTCAGAGGTGAGTTCAAACCCGTGAGCGTCACCGCGCTCTTTGGGCACGATGAACATCGACAGGCCGCGGTGCCCAATGGAGCGGTCGGGATCGGTTCGAGCGAGCACCATCAACACATCGGCACGGGCGCCAAAGGTGCACCAAGTCTTGACTCCGTTGATCAGGTAGCCGCCATCAACCTTGGTGGCTGTTGTTTTTACTCCTGCAACGTCAGACCCGTAGTCGGGTTCTGTAACTGCAACTGCATTCATGACCTCGGCGTTAGCTAACAGCGGCAGCCAGTGCAGCTTCTGAGCTTCGGTGCCACCTGCCTCTAGTGCGCGAGCCAAGATCTCGGGCCGAGTTACTAGCGATCCTCCTGCGCCGAGTGAACCACGAGAGAGTTCCTCGGTAGAGACCACCATGCCGATGTAGTCGGACTCGTCACCTGATGCGAACCCACCGTACTCCTCGCCGATGGACAGTCCGAAGGCGCCCATCTCGGCCAAGCTACTGATGATCTCTTCTGGGATGTCGGAGTTTTCGCGGTGGATGTGTTCTGCGATAGGTGCCAGCTTTTCCTCGGCGAACCTGCGGAAGGTGTCTTGTACCATCTCGAAGTCGCCAGACAGGTGCCGGGGGCCGTCAGTGTCGGCTAACCCTGCCAGAAACTCGGGGGAGCGGAACTCCGAGACAAAATGCCGAACACCGTCGAGGGCGTCATCAGCAACGTTCCACTCCGACTCGCGTCCGAATACTTTGCCTGCAAGATCTGCGAGTACGTCTGCGGCAAAGGCGCAGCAGACACGGGCCTCGGTCTCGCCGAGCGCACCGTATGACAACAGGCCTCGAGCAGACATCACAGCCGCTGCAGCATGTGCAATGTCATAAGCCAAGACTTGGTTCTCGTCGATGCCGTCTGCGGCAAGTCTACCGATGCCAGCATCAAGCACTTTCTGTGCAATATCTAGAACCGCAGAAGCAGAGGTCAGGTCAATCGTCTCGTTCATGGGTTCATGTTACCGAGCAGTAATGAATTCAACCAAGCAGGTACTGCGCAAGGCCCTCGATAGGCAGTGGAGGGGAGATGCAAAAACCCTGAGCGCTATCGCAACCCAGCGAGCGCAGGGTCTCGAGGGTCTCTGCGGATTCGACTCCCTTGGCAGAGACCTTGACCCCAAGGGTGTGTCCCAGATCGATGAGCGCCTTCGCAAGGGTCTCATCTCCGTTGTCGATCGCCGAAACAAATTCAGTCTGCATACTGAGCTCGTCGATCGGCAACTGGTAGACAAAGCCGAGCGACGCGCAGTCAATGCCAAAATTATCAACGCCGATTCCGATCCCCAGGTCGTGAAGTTCCTGAAGGACCTTCTGAGTTCGATCCGGGCTGTGAGTGAGGTGGCGCTCGTTCAGTTCAAACCTCAGTCGCTGCGGTGTGAACCCCGTCTCCGCAAGCAGCATCGCCACCCAAGCCGAAAAATCTCGGTCCTGGATGAGTCGGTTCGACAAGTTGATCGTCACGCTGAGGTCCGGTCGGGAGTCAAAAG
>WLJI01000130.1 GCA_009701845.1 Actinomycetota bacterium | reverse complement strand
CAGAAGACAGTGCATAACCACCTCAATGCCATCTATCGCCGACTCGACACCCAAAGCCTGACCCACGCGGTGCTGTCAGCCGTCCGGCTCGGCATCATTGACCTTCGCCCAACTACTGACGATGGCGAGGTTCTCTAAGAAAACTGCGTTCCGTGAGAAAATCCGCTCAATGAGCCAAATTGTGCGGATCTAGCTACCCAGAGTGGCGGATAGACGCGGCTTTTGCCCATAGGCGATGAAAAGGGATTCTGTGAAGATATGTAGGAAGGAGGCGGCGGATGGCGAGCCTAACTAACGCAATTACAACTCAGCGGGCGCGTCTTGGTCGAGTCCTACTCGCCGCGTCTGCCTCTACCCTGATGACCTGCGTTGTCGCGCTACCGATGGCCTATCAGGCACAAGCTGCTCGTGCAGTCCAATCCGTGAACCAGCCTGTCACTTCGAGCACCACTCCGCGGAGCACGATCTCTACCCTGCCACCGGCATCCGTGCTCGGTGCAACCACGATTGCCGAGTCAGAAAGCATGACTCCGGCGCAGCCCTCAGAGTTGGCTGAAGCGCCCACCACTACCCCGCGCAAGCCTGCGTCACCTCGAACCACCGCACCCTCTGGGTCGCCGGGCGCAACCACACCGGCAGACCCGCCGGTTACGCCACTAGAAGAACCCACCACCGCTCCTACGATCACCCCACAACCGAGCATCAGCGTTCCAGCACCAACCACCACCGAGGTTCGCAGCAGCCCCGAGGGGTTGCGGGGGTCACTGTCAGATTCCCTCTCTGATTCTTTTCCCTTGCTAGATGCCCAGGTCAGCAAACCCATCTTTGTCTTTCTAGATGCAAGCGTCGGAGACGGCATTTCTCAGGTGAGATTCTTCTTGGATGGCGAAGCTAGAGCTACAGATCACAGTTCACCTTGGGAGCTTCTTGAAGGAAGATCACTCGACCCAACAAGGCTGAGCACCGGGCAACACACCGTGCGGGCCGAGATCACCTTTGGCGATGGGCGGACACTCATCAGGGAAGCCAAGTTCTCCAAGCTGTAGCTGCTCAGGCACGGTTCCCCTCGCCAGTCTCGCCTACGCTACGCGTCAGATTGTTGAGCAGACAGAACGAAGGGGATTCCCATGGCAGAAGTCCGCGGCACTGTAGAACCAGGCTTTGAGCAGGTTCGTGACGCATTTCAAGACAATTTTGATTCGCACGGCGAGGTCGGCGCGGCGTTCAGTTTGTATGTGGACGGCAAGGCGGTGGTCAACCTGACCGGTGGCCTCACCACCGAAGGTACCGACTACAACGAGGACACCTTGCAGATGGTGTTTTCTTCAACGAAGGGGGCCACTGCCCTGTGCGCCCATATCCTTGCCCAGCGAGGCCTGCTCGACTTTGACGCACCAGTTGCCCAGTACTGGCCCGAGTTTGCAGCCGAAGGCAAAGGCGAGATACCCGTATCTTGGTTGATGTGCCACAAGAGCGGGCTCATCGATACGACTCGCAGACTCAGCTTGGATGATGCCCTCGACTGGGACACGGTTGTGACCGCTCTAGCCGAGAGCACGCCCGTGTGGGAACCGGGAACTCAACACGGGTACCACGCTGTTACCTACGGTTGGCTTGTTGGAGAGATCGTGCGAAGAGTCTCGGGCAAGAGCATCGGCGAATTCTTTGCAGCCGAGGTCGCTGGGCCACTTGGGCTGGACTTTTGGATTGGCCTTCCCGAGCAGCAACATGACCGCGTCTCTCGCCTGATCCCGATGGGACTCCCCGAGGGAGTAGATCTTGAGGTCATTTCAGCCGCAGGTGCAGGCGCAGGCGCAGGCGCAGGTGCTGATGTAGAAGCAGTGACCGACGAACTAGCAGCACCAGCTTCGATTGGCTTGGTGCAGATGCTCGACATGCTGCTCGGCCCCGACAACCTTGCAGGCAAGGCGCTCTCTGCGCCTGGCGGTGCCTTCTTGGACCAAGAGGCTTGGAATACCCCCGAATTGTGGTCAGCCATGATCCCGGCGGCAAACGGGGTAACGAACGCCAATTCCTTGGCGCGCATGTACGCCGCCTGTGTTGGCGAGGTTGACGGTGTGCGCCTGCTCTCTGAAGAGGCGATGCAAAAAGCCATTGAGGTACAAACAGACGGTGCCGATGCGGTGTTGATGTTTCCCATCCCCTTCGCCCTCGGTTTTATGCGAACCTCAGACTTCTCTCCGCTTTCTGGGGAGCGCTCCTTTGGTCACTACGGCGCGGGTGGGTCAGTGGGATTTGCTGACCCCGACCGAAAGCTGGCTTTTGGCTATGTGATGAACCAAATGCAGTTCGGCCTTGCCGGCGACCCCAGAACTGCAGCGCTCATCAAGGCGGTTGAGGCATCAATCAGCTAACCCCGCAGCGGCTACGTTCCATACCCCTTCACTCGCTGCGTTTGCTGCTCACTTTGCGTTCTTCGCCTGTGGCGAGTCACATGTCATGGTGAGTTCGCCCGCAGACCCCAGTTCCCAAGCCCTCAGGCGACGCACCTTTGCCATCATTTCACACCCCGATGCTGGCAAGACCACGCTGACCGAAAAGCTGCTGCTCTATGGTGGCGCGCTCGGCCGCGAAGCCGGTGCAGTCAAGGCCAAAGGCGCACGCCGCTCAGCCACAAGTGACTGGATGGAGCTTGAGCAGCAGCGAGGAATCTCGATTACCTCTACCGTGCTGCAGTTTCCGTACCGCGACTGTGTGGTCAACCTGCTTGACACCCCTGGTCACCGCGACTTCTCTGAAGATACGTACCGCGTGCTGACCGCCTGCGATGCTGCTGTCATGGTGCTCGATGCCGCCAAGGGCATCGAAGCGCAGACTCAAAAACTGTTCGAAGTATGCCGCAGCCGTGGCTTGCCGATCCTGACCTACGTCAACAAGTGGGACCGGCCGGGGTTGAGTCCGCTTGAGCTCATCGATGACATCGAATCAAAGCTTGGGTTGATCTGTACTCCCATGACTTGGCCTGTGGGCATTGCCGGAGATTTTCGCGGCGTAGTGGACCGCAGCAGCGGCGACTTCATCAGGTTTACCCGCACAGCACGAGGCTCGACTGAGGCACCCGAAGAGATCGTTCCAGCCGACCGCGCCAAGGTCGAAGAGGGGGACTCGTGGAGCGAAAGCTTGGACGAGTTAGAGCTGCTTTCTGGTGCGGAACATGATCGCGAGATGTTCCTTGAGGGTGAGACCACCCCGATGTTCTTCGGATCTGCACTCACCAACTTTGGTGTCCGCCTTCTGCTTGACTCAGTCATCGATGAGGTTCCAAGCCCCACGCCCCGAGCCGACAACGAAGGGCAAAAGCGCTCGCTTGATTCGCCATTTTCGGGGTTTGTATTCAAGGTGCAAGCCAATATGGATCGCTCACATCGTGACCGAATCGCCTTTCTGCGTGTGTGTTCGGGACGGTTCGAACGAGGCATGGTGGTCATTCAAGATCGCAGCCGAAAGCCATTCGCCACGAAGTACGCCCACTCCGTTTTCGGACAAGAACGCGAAACCCTAGAAGAGGCCTTTCCCGGAGATGTGATTGGGCTGGTCAACGCTAATGACGTGCGCGTAGGCGACACACTGTGGGCCGAGACGCCGGTGACGTACCCAGAAATTCCTAGCTTTGCACCCGAGTTCTTTGCGATCGCTCGCACAACAGATGTGAGCCGAACCAAGCAGTTCCGTAACGGCATTACTCAACTCGATGAAGAGGGCGTTATTCAGGTGCTGCGTGACCCCGATTACGGCGACCAATCACCCGTCCTGGCCGCCGTTGGCGCGCTGCAGTTTGAGGTTGCAAAGCATCGCTTAGAGAACGAGTTTGGCGCTCCCGTTGAGTTCTCTATGACGAACTACAAAGTGGCCCGACGAACCGACGCCGAGTCTGCACCGACTCTTCGGGCTATGCAGGGTGTGGATGTGCTTTCACGCAGCGATGGCACGTTACTTGCTGTGTTCGAATCGAGTTATTGGCTTGATCGACTCATTGCCGAGCAGCCCGAACTCACCTTGGATCGTCTCGTGGCAGAGGGTGAGCTACGGCAGTAGATCCCGCACCTGACCGGGTTGGACGCCACAAAGAACCATTGACGGGTCAAATATCGGCGAAGATAGTCGGCAATGAGTGAACCCCGATCTCCAGGTGACCCCGATGGCGCAGGCGGGTATGAGTTTCAGCGCGACCGCAATTTGGCGCCCAGCTCAAAACAGGTTGCTCAGCGGCGGCGCCTCTTTGTTGCCTGCGGCGTAGTTGCTGTATTTCTCGTTGTTGCCGTAGTTGCCAGCATGCTCTCGGGGGGCGAGTCCAAAGAGGATGCGACCAAGTCCGACTCTACGAGCAGCAGCACCTCAACTGCCGAATCGGCAGACGCCAGCACGACTACTGAGCTCAAAAAGCCTGCGCTGAAAGACCCACTGCAGGTTCCAGTGCCGGCAATCAAGGGGCAGTTGGTCAACCCTGCAAGCTCTGGGCATATGTGGTCGGCAGAGGTTCCTGGGATTTTGACGTTCCGCGGCAACCCAACCCGGTCGTACTACGGCAGAGGCCCCGTTCCAAAGGCTCCAAAGGTTGCCTGGTATTACCCCCAAAACGGCGGCATGTGCTCGAGTTCATCCTCAAAGGGTGTGACCAAATCTTGGTGCGGTATGGGCTGGACAGGTCAGCCCGCTGTGTTCAACCGCGATGGTCGCTTGTGGGTCGTGTTCGGCGCCTATGACGGCGCCGTCCACTTTATGGATGGCAACACGGGCGAAGACATTCTTCCCCCGTTCAAGACTGGCGACATCATTAAGGGATCCGTCACGATGGACCCGAACGGCTTTCCGATTGTCTATTCAGGCAGCCGCGATAGCTACTACCGGGCACTCGCAATTGATCGTCCCGGCGAGGCCGTTGAGCTTTGGAAACTCTCGGCAACCGCTGTGTCTCCCACCTTGTGGAACGACGACTGGGATGGTTCTGGACTGATTCTTGATGACTACTTGCTAGAGGGCGGCGAGAACAGCCAGTTCCATATGGTCAAGCTCAATCGCGCCTATGGGGCCGATGGCCTGGTGACGATCGACCCCAAGCTGGTGTTCAATACGCCAAGCTGGGATCAGCAAGTCATCAGCGACCTTGCCGGAAACAGGGCAAAGGAAATGTCAATCGAGGATTCCGTGGCTGTTTCGGGCAACACCGTGTATTACGCCAACTCGGGCGGGCTGGTCTCGGGTTGGGATGTTGGGCCTGAAGTGGCAGGGACCGGCGAGCCCAAACAGACCTTCCGCTACTGGGTTGGCGATGACACCGATGCCAGCATTGCAATCGATGCAGAGGGGTTCTTGTACGTGGCAGTCGAGTACGAACGCGGAAACTCGCGCTCAGCTGAGGTTGGGCAACTCATCAAGTTAGACCCGAAGAAACCTGATGACCCGCTTGTCTGGAAGTACGACGACCGGGTTGCGGCCACTGCGGGATTCTGGACCACACCGGCGCTGTACAAAGATGTGGTCATTGCGGCAACAAACGGTGGCAAGCTCCTTGCGCTTGACCGCGAAACCGGCGCAGAGCGCTGGACCATCAAACTGCCCGGCCCAACCTGGCAATCACCAGTCACGGTCGAGAACACTTTGGTATACGGGGACTGCAACGGGGTGCTGCGCGGTTACGACGTTTCTGATACCAAAGTGGTGCCACCGCAGCTGTGGGAGCTCAAGCTAGGCGGTTGTATCGAGGCCACACCGGCGGTCTGGGAAGGCTCGATCTTTGTGGGTACTCGCGGGGGCAAGTTCTTTGCACTGCGAGATGACGGCAAGCTCACCTCGCCTACGGCCGACCTATCGGTTGGAGCAAGCGAGTAGCCAATTGACAGGCAGAGTCAGCTTGCAGGAACAGTCGTAGGCGGCGAATCCGCAGGCGTTGACGAATCCCCGTCTCCTAGCTCGAGTGGCTGCCAAGTCGGCAAACCAGTGGTCAGATTCTTGCTGCCGGGGGCATCGGCCTGGTTCCAACGCGTGGCCTCATAAGCAACCCCCTGGTAGCGGATTTGTGAGCCTGCTTCATAGGCAATAGCACCGCTCCAATCGGGAAGGCTCGCACCAAGATCACTCTTCGATGATGCGAGATCAACCGAGACTGGCTGCCACGGGGTTTCCCAAGGGCGATCAGGGTTCGGCGAATCACCTTGGGTATACCACTTGGCTTGGTAGGCCATACCTTGATACAGAACTCGCTTTCCCTTTGCATAGACAGAGGCTTTGTTCCACGCGGGATACGTACCGTTCGGAAGGTCTGGCTTGGGAGCAGGTCGATCGTTCGGCATGACCGGCCCTAGGTAGCGCCAGGGTGAATCCCAGAGATTCTTCACGCGCTCATCTGGTCGGTCTGCTTTGGTCCACCATTTGGCGACGTACACGTTGCCGTGCCACACGATTTTTTGACCCTCGATGTAAATACGATCCTCTTGCCAGATCGGGTACGGACTCGTGAGAGCATCATCTACAAGTACCCGGGGTTCTGTAGTTGAGGTCACGCCGGCTAACTGACCGATCGCACGCCCAGTGAGGTTGTTGAGAATCTGAGAGAACTCAAGCGGTTCCTGTTCGACACCGCTGCAAGTGTTGCTCACGATGAGTTCGTCCATCTGAGAACCGCAGGGACCATCTCGGTTTGCCGACCAAAGCGACAGCCGGCCTAGGCCATTCACCTTTGCAAACGCGATGAGCGACTTTGCATCTGCGATGGTGAACTGATCTGGCACGGTGTCTTGTGTGCCCACCATTGGTGTCGCACCAATTTTGCCCCAAAGTTCTTCCGGTTGCAGCGTCTGCCCCGCACGTTCGTAGACACCCTGAAGCTGGCGATACGTTGAGCGCAACGCCTCTTCATTCGCTGCCGCCATTGACATGGATTCCGGACGACCCGCCCCGTAATCCATGATCATCACGTTGACTCCTGCAAGGTCAACACCAGAAGCGACAGTGGCCTCGACTGCTGCAAGGCCTGCTTCGGTGAGACCCTGAGGCGCAACCGGGAGCGTCAGCCAGACATCAAGTTCTCGATCATCTTTGCGGGCCTTAGCCTGCAACTCCTTAAGGGCTTCCCCTCTGCGCAGGTTTGCTGCTGTATCGGCCAAGGCATCGCCCTCAATATCAAAATCCACCGTAGTGAGTTGGTACCGATCAATCACTTGCGCGTATGCATCTGCAAGCGCGCCAGAGGTAGCACAACGCAGGGCTAGTTCAGAGTTGCTGAGGCCGCCGAAGGACACGATTGCGTCACCACCCGCTGCTCGAAGCCGAGTAATCCTTCGATCAAGGTCAAATGATGTAGCCGCGCCGTCAAGGTCTACATAGGTACCCCAAGTTGGGGCACAGCCGCCGTCTCTATCCGCAACGATAAATCCGAGCACAACATCCTTTGATCCACCTTCTACGGGGTTCTCAAACGGAAAGGTTGGTACCAGCGTTGCATCCACATACGGCGCAAACCATGCCTTAGGACTTCCCTTCGCCGATTGATCAACTGCGCGGTTCACAAAGCTCACGGTCGCGAAGCTCACGCCAGCCACCAGACCAAGAGCCACCACTACCCGGAGAAAAGACAAACGGCGGCGAGGGGGTTTCACAGCCTCGGCCGACTCAGGCTCGATTGACACTGGCTCGGTTGATTCCGGCTCGGTTGATTCCACTACGCAACTCCACAATCTCTTTAAGTAGCGCCTGCTGCAGGCCCTATTTATTTAATTACTGATCAAACTCTTGACTATTTCTTGAGACTTACCCAATGTTCAAGAGTTCTCTCATCTTCACTAGATACTGATACAGAAGGGTCGGAGGGGACTCCATAGGTAGATATCTGCATTCGCTTGCCAATTCAAGGGT
>WLJI01000013.1 GCA_009701845.1 Actinomycetota bacterium | reverse complement strand
GTGACGAGCACATCGTTCGCCTTGGGATCATCGAGTTGCACATCCTCGATCTTCCAGTCCTCACCAGTTCCCCAAAGCACTGCGGCACGAGTTGTTGTTGGCATGAGTTCCCCTTTTGGTAATCGCGACGATGTACACACCGGCCGAAAAGTTGGCTCAATGCCAACCCCCTTCTTCTAGTCCATCTGAGCCGCCTCTGCCGGTCGGTTGCTTCACTGTGTCCTAGCTGAATCTCGAAAGAGTTTCCCGGCAGTACTATTTGGGAGTTGCCCTACTCATCGATCAGGAACTGAGGCTCACATGAGCATTGACGAACTCGCTGCAAACGCTGACCAAGTAGCTGCCGAAGAACTGCGCGCCGACGAGTTGCAAGCCAAGGAGTCGCAGGTCGAGGAGCTGCTCGTGGAGGAGCTGCTCGTAGAGGAAGTCTCCATCGACGGCATGTGTGGCGTGTACTAATCGTTGCTCGCCGTGATTGACCTTGAGGCTCGCTATGAGATCAGCCCGAATGTGTCGCTTCGACCAGAGCGCTTTGGTGCTCTGGCTTACAGCTTCGACACGCGCAAGCTGTCGTTTCTGAAACACCCCGACTTAGTTCGTGTTGTCGAGTCTCTTGATTCTTCCGAGTCTGTCCGTGAAGCCTTTGAGACCGTTGGCGTGGATAAAGCTCGCTGGCCAAGCTTTTTAACCGCCTTAGCAACCCTTGAGACTTCGGAGATGATTCGTGCATCCTGAGCACCATGTCGACATGATTCCAGCCCAACCTGCAGCAGCCACTCGGCCTCTTGTCGAGGAGTTCAAGTTTGGTTTGGATGCTCCAATCTGCCTGACATGGGAGTTGACCTACGCCTGCAATTTGTCCTGCGTGCATTGTTTGTCTTCTTCTGGTCGGCGAGACCCTCGGGAGTTGACCACCGAGGAATGCTTTCGCGTCATCGATGAACTTGAACGACTCAAGGTCTTCTACGTCAATATCGGCGGTGGCGAGCCAATGCTCCGTGCCGATTTCTTTGAGATTCTCGAATACGCCGCAGCGCACAATGTGGGCGTCAAGTTTTCTACGAACGGCACATTCATCGATGCTGCGGCTGCCGAGCGCCTTGCAGCCATGGATTATCTAGATATTCAGATTTCTATCGACGGTGCAGACGCTCAAGTAAACGATCTGGTTCGAGGCGAGGGCTCGTTTGCTGCAGCTCGTGCAGCCATGGATCACCTAGCCGCAGCAAATTTCGGTCCATTCAAAATCAGTCTGGTGGTCACTCGCCATAACGTCACCCAACTTGACGAGTTCAAAGAAATCGCCGACTCCTACGGTGCGCAACTTCGCGTCACCCGGCTGCGTCCCTCGGGTCGTGGAGTTGACTCTTGGGCCGAGCTTCACCCAACTCAGGCCCAACAACGGCAGCTGTACTACTGGCTTATGGATCGTCCCACCGTGCTCACCGGCGACTCCTTCTTTCACCTTTCGGCCCTTGGTGACGCTCTTCCCGGACTGAATCTTTGCGGGGCAGGTCGAGTGGTCTGTCTGATCGACCCTGTCGGTGATGTCTATGCGTGCCCTTTTGTGATTCACGATGAGTTCCTCGCCGGAAACATTCGCAACGAGGGTGGCTTTACCAAAGTGTGGCGCGAGTCGGATTTGTTCTTGTCGCTGCGAGAGCCAGAGAGCGAAGGGGCCTGCACAAGTTGCGGAAGCTACGACGCCTGCCAGGGCGGGTGTATGGCTTCGAAGTTCTTTGTTGGTCTTGAACTCACCGACCCCGACCCCGAGTGCGTCTTAGGTAATGCCGAGCCCTATCTTGCAGCGCTCCAAACTGCTGGTGTTGCTGTGCCGAGTTCTACCGCAGACCATTCTCGACCAGGAGTTCCCGTACCCTCGCCCGTTACGCTGCGCCCGACGCGCCGACAACGCGCCTGATCCGTATGGTCACCCCCGAGGGCTTGGGAGAGTCGGCCGAAGTGAGCCAAAGTGGTGGAGTGAAACTGCTTGAGCCACTCAATTTGGGCATGCTGCAGGCGCCAAATCGAATCATTTTTGGCCCGCATGAGACCAACCTCGGTTCGGGGCGTTCTTTGTCAGACGCGCACGTTGCCTACTACCAGCGCCGGGCAGCAGGCGGGGCGGGGATCATCGTTACTGAAGAGGCCTCGGTGCATCAATCCGATTGGCCATATGAGCGTTCACCGCTCGCACTGCAATGCGCGGATGGCTGGGAGAGCATCGCCTCTGCATGTTCTGCGGAAGGCTCGCTAGTTCTTGCAGCGATTGGCCATGCAGGCGGCCAAGGAACTTCGCATTGGAGTCAGCGTGAACTCTGGGCACCCTCTCGGGTTCCAGAAGTGAATTCTCGTGAGATTCCAAAATGGATGGAGCCTGAAGACATCGCGCAAGTAATCGATGGCTTTGCGGCAGCTGCGCTCTTGGCAGTCCAATCGGGCTGCGATGGCGTAGAGATCAACGCTGGGCAGTACTCGCTTGTTCGGCAGTTTCTCTCTGGGCTCACCAACCAGAGATCCGATCAGTGGGGCGGAGACCGCCGACTGTTCTTAACGCAGGTGCTGACAGCAGTTCGCAGCGCAATCGGCCCAGAGAAGCTGCTGGCAGTGCGCTTATCTTGTGATGAACTCGCACCTTGGGCTGGCATCACCCCTGAGCAGGCGCCCGAGCTTGCTGCCGAGATTGCTCACGAACCCCAAGAGGGGCCGATTGACCTTCTGACGGTAGTGCGTGGCTCGATTTATTCTGTTTCTGCGACTCGACCAGGGGGCCACACGCCACCCGGATTTAATCTCGAGCTCAGTAGAGCAGTTCGCGAACAGGTTCGATTAGCAACGAGTAACCGCGTCGCTGTAGCAGTTCAAGGATCAATCGTGGATGTCGCGCAAGCTGAATGGGCGTTGACCGATGGAATCGCTGACGCAGTCGAGATGACTCGCGCTCAGATCTCGGACGCTCAGCTTGTATCGAAGTTGCGTTCTGGCACTGCAGCACGCATTCGGCCATGCACCTTGTCGAACCAAAAAAGTCAGGTTCGCGATAACCGCAACCCCATCGTGACTGCCTTGGGTGATCCGCTCTCGGGCTACGAAACAAAAGACGCGCCACCAGAAACAGCAGCAGCGCACCGAGTCGAACTCACCGTTGTGGGTGGTGGTCCAGGTGGCCTCGAAGCAGCACGAGTCGCAGCAATTCGCGGGCATCAGGTGCGTCTTTTTGAAGCCTCTGATTCCTTTGGAGGAATGGTGCGCGTGGCAGCAAAGGGACCAGGGTGGGATCGACTTGCACTTTTAGTTGACTGGCTCGAAGCCGAGTGCAGGATCGAAGGTGTTGAGCTCATCAACAATCATCGAGTCACTCCTGGGGAACTCAACGGTCACGTGATTGTGGCCGTAGGGGGACGCGAGGGGCTACGCGCTTACGAGCAGCAGCCGGGTTCAGTTGTGCGAACAGCGGCCGAGGCCCTCGATGATCCTGAGTCGCTGCCTCAGGGCGCAGTTCTCATTTGGGACCCAATCGGCGGTCCCATTGGCGTGGCTCTTGCAGAGTTACTCGCTGAGCGTGGCGTCGAAGTGCACATCGCTACACAGGACAACATCGTTGGCAATGAACTTGCCCGATCCGGCGACCTTGCTCCCGCGAATGCTCGCTTACTGCAGGCGGGTGTGCACCTGCACCCCCGGATGCTGTTGCGTTCGGTCTCTGCAGAAGGCGCAACACTTGAGGATCGTTTTTCGGCCCAACGACAGCAGCTACCTGTGGCGGTAGTCATCGATGCTGGTCACCGGCTACCCAACGATGCACTTGGTCTAGAACTCGCCGATGTGGCTCGGGTACAGGCCAGCAGTGTGGGCGATTGTGTTGCACCACGAACCATCTATGAAGCCATCCTTGAAGGCCGCCGGGCTGCAATTGCTCTGGGCTGAAGTTGCCGCCGCAAAATACCTTGTTGACATAGCCGCTTCTGCCGCTACCCTCAGTAGGCGGGTGTTGGCTCAGTCAACCCGTTACGGGGAAAGTCGGGCGTTCGTAGCCGCTTAGGAGACATGACAATGGCAGCACCATCGGTACTCAGCGAGACCATCACATCTTCAAACGTGGTCACGGCAACAAGCGCGGGCGTTGAGCGAACTATTCAAAATGCTGTGGACTTAGCGAAGTCCGCAAACGGGATGTTTCGCAGCCATGACGATGTAGCTGTTGCCTTGCCAGGTGGGATGTTTGGCCATGTGCGTAACGGCAAGCTCATCGGGTTTGGCCTTGAGCCAATCGGCGAGGTGCTCGTTGATTCGCACCGCAAGGTCTCTGGCCTGATCGATGGCAGCAAGGGCCATGTGCTGTGGGGGCGAGTGGCCGCAGTCGCAGGCGGAACTGCAGCGGCGGTGTCTTCAGTTGCTGGCTTGACCTCAATCCTGCTGGGGCGTCGGCGCTCCTCTGGATCTCACTGACCTAGCTACTACTTCGGCTACTGATTCGGTCAGGGCCTGATGTGGACCTAAGTTAGAAACATGTCTGAGCAGATCATCTGGACTCCCTTGCAGCTGGGGCCAGTCACCGTGCGCAACCGCATCGTCTTTTCTGCGCACCTCACGAACTATGCCCAGGACGGTCTGCCGACTGAGCAGCACGCCGCGTACTACGCGGAGCGTGCCAAGGGTGGCGCTGGGCTCATCATCACCGAAGAGCACTCAACGCATCGAACCGATTGGCCCTACGAAAAGCTCATTCATGGGTTCAACCGGGAAGTGATTCCTGGGTATCGGCGAATTACTGACGCTGTGCACCAGCATCGGGTTCCGATTTTTGCGCAGATCAATCACAATGGCGGCCAAGCATCCTCGATGTATTCGAGGTTGCCAGTGTGGGCGCCTTCGGCAGTTGCAGACCCTCTCTTTCGAGAGGTCCCCAAAGCCGTGGACGCAGCCGAAATTGCAGAGATTGTTGCCTCGTATGCGCTCGTCGCTGGTCACTGCGTGGAAGGCGGATTTGATGGGGTCGAACTTCAGTGTTCGCACTCCTCGATTGTGCGTGGCTTCTTGTCTCCTGCAACCAACCTGCGCACAGATGACTACGGCGGTTCACTGGCCAATCGAGCAAGAATCCTGATTGAAATCGTTGCAGCGGTTCGCGCCGAGATTGGCTCAGATTTAGCTCTTGGAGTTCGCCTATGCGGAGACGAACTCATTGAAGGCGGAACCACCATTGACGAAGCAGTCTTAGTGGCCAAGATGGTTGAGGCCACGGGTCATGTTGACTACATCAATACGTCAATCGGCGTGGCTACTTCTTCGCTGTTCATGATCGAAGCTTCGATGCATATCCCCCCTGGATACGCAATGTTTATTCCCGCAGCAATGCGAGAAGCAGTCGACCTTCCAGTGGTTGGCGTTGGGCGCTTCAAAGATCCGCTGCAGGCAGAGCGGGCACTGAGCGAAGGCCTGTGTGACCTTGTGGGCGTAGTACGTGGCCAGATTGCCGACCCCGACTTTGTTCGCAAAGCAAAAGCGGGTTTCACCGATGACACCCGCCTGTGTTTGTCGTGCAACCAAGAGTGCGTTGGACGCATGGGCCTCAACCGATGGTTGGGCTGTATTGAAAATCCACGAACCGGGCAAGAGTCCCTTGGTGTTGGCCTAGCCCAAACAGTGAGTATTAGCCGCAAAGTGCTGGTGGTGGGTGCTGGTCCAGCGGGCATGCAAGCAGCAATTGCCGCTGCGCGTAACGGCCACCGTGTGACTGTCTGCGAACAAGAGTCTGTTGCCGGCGGGCAAGTGCGTTTAGCGGCCAGCGTGCCGAACCGAGCTGAGTTTGGCGACTTAGTTCGCAACCAACTCCACGAGTGTGGCCGCCTCGGCGTGGAGTTCGAATATGGGGTAACAGTTACTGCCGAGGAGGTGTCGAGACGTGGCGTTGACACTGTCATTATCGCGACCGGTGCACGACCTTCGACTCCGTATTGGATGCCCGAGGACTTGGCAGGCGGCTCAGGTTGGATCGTGGATGTTCGTGATGTGCTCTCTGGCAGAGTGCACCCCGAGGGCAACGTTGTTGTGATCGACGAGATTGGTTTCCATCACGCAACCTCCGTTGCGGAGCTTCTTGCGGATCGCGGTTGTGACGTCGAGATCATTACGCCCGGCATGGTCGTTGGACAAGACCTTGGCATCACGCTCGACATGGAGAACTGGTGGATTCGTGCTGGCTTCAAAGGCATTGTCCAGACCACAAATTCTGGTGTGATGGGCATTGAGGGCCACACCGTGCAACTTCAGCATCACCCAACGGGAACCCAGATTTCTCGTGAGCCTGACTGGCTTGTCTTGGCGCTTCCAGCGGACCCTGTCGATGAGCTCTACTTCGAGCTGAAAGGCCTCGGGGTCGACGTGTATCGAGCTGGTGATGCAGTAGCGCCTCGGCGTGCGCATTCTGCTGTGATCGAAGGCGAACGAGTTGGTGCAGCGGTTGCCTCGGCAGATCGGGTCCTTGCAGACCGCTGAACTGCCCTGCCTGAACTGCCCTGCTTGGGGGGAATCGCAAGTTGAGCATTACTCTCTGGCTATGTCTGCAATTCTTGCTCTCGTGCCGATTCGGGCGGGTGTCCTTCCTTCCGGTGGTGCCGAAGTGGTTGCCGAGGCACAAGGCCGCGCTCTGCTTGTGGGTGAAGGTGCAAGAGAAGCAGCAGCAGCATTGGCTGGCATCGCAACCGAGCTGCGAGCTTGGGAGACTCCAGGCTTTGCTCCGGGCAATTGGGCGCAACGACTTGCTCCGGTGCTCATCGATGAAGCCGTTGTGTTGCTACCGGCGTCTCCTGATGGCCGTGACCTTGCTCCCCGGGTCGCTGCAGCCCTTGATCGAACGCTGTTAGCCGGGGCCATGGAGATCCGTCCCGACCGAGTTTCTACCATTCGATACGGCGGACGCGTGCTAGCAGAACACCTAGTAACAGCGCAGGTGGTGATCACGTTGCAACCGGGAGTTCGCGGAGTGATACATCCGCATGGTCCGGTTCCAGAGGTTGAGTTCATCACCCCTGCCGAACCCGCGGACACACTCGCAGATGTAGAGATTTTGGAACTGCTTCCCCCTGATGTCTCCACGATGGACCTCTCTGAGGCACCACGGATTCTTGGTGGTGGTGCCGGGTTGGATTCGGCCGAGCGATTTGATCAACTCGCGCAGGTAGCGGCACTGCTTGAAGCCTCAGCGGGTGCTACTCGAGTGATTACTGATCGCGGATGGATTGGCCATACGCGCCAGATCGGGACGACAGGTGTGGTGGTCGACCCTCGGCTTTATATTGCCTTCGGTGTCTCTGGTGCTGTTCAGCACACTGCCGGGCTAGGGCAGCCCGATCACATCATCAGCATCAATCTGGACGAGCATTGCCCGATGATGGACCTTGCCGATTTGGCGTTGGTAACCGATGCAAACGAGACGCTGCAGATTCTTCAGCAGCGTTTGCTGCACCCGCAAGATGCACAGAAAGCCAGCCAAGCTGATGTCTAACTCTGACGTGCCGGACGTTGACGTGCCTGACTTTGATGTCGTTGTCGTGGGAGCTGGGCCTGCTGGGTCTGCTGCTGCTCTTGAGCTGGCTCGGGCGGGACGGTCGGTTTGTCTCCTTGAGCGTGGGCCGTATCCGGGGTCAAAGAACATGTACGGCGGCGTGATTTACGGCCGAGTCCTTGACTCCTTGATTCCCAACTGGTGGGAGGAAGCTCCGATTCAGCGCTGGGTAACTCGTCGTTCCACCATGTTGATGACTGGCAATCAGGCGCTCACCGTTGACTACCGTTCCAATACTTGGGGCGAGGCACCCTATAACGGGGCTACGGCGTTTCGGCCTGATTTCGATGCTTGGCTAGCGGCAAAGGCCGAGGCTGCCGGGGCCGTGCTGATTTGTTCAACCACCGCTACGGGGCTGCTGCGCGATGGGCAGCGAGTCGTTGGGGTACGCACTGATCGTCCCGATGGCGACCTCACAGCTCGAGTGGTGATTTGTTGTGATGGCGTCAACTCGTTCCTTGCCAAAGAGGCGGGTTTGTATCCGCCTTCTGACCCGGCGAACTACACGCTGGGAGTAAAGGAAACCATTGCGCTTCCGCGTGAGGTGATCGACGAACGATTTGCAGTTCGTGGTAATCACGGCGTTGATATTGAAATTCTTGGATGCACCGGCAAGGTTCCCGGCGGCGGATTCTTGTATACAAACGCCGAGAGTTTGGCAGTTGGTTTAGTGCTGTCATTGCCTGAGTTGGCGAAGTGCGGCCGTCGCCCCGAAGAGATTCTTGCCGAGCTTAAATCCCACCCGGCGATTGCACCGCTGATCGAGGGTGGCGAGGTGAAGGAGTACTCGGCGCACATGATCCCCGAAGCCGGATACAAGATGATGCCCGAACTGATCGGCGACGGAATCTTGGTGGCTGGGGATGCTGCCGCGATGTGTTTGGCGGCGGGAATCTGGCTCGAGGGAGTCAACTTTGCAATTGGTTCTGGTGCCGCTGCTGGGCAAGCTGCAGCCCGCGCAGTACAACGCCGTGATACCTCGACGGCCGGCTTGGGCGACTATCGGCGTCGCTTAGAGGCCAATTTTGTGATGACTGATCACCGTAAGCTCAAAGACGCTCCGCATCTTGTGATGAGCGACCTTGCTCAACAGCAACTTCCTCGGATTGCCTGTGGTGTGATGGAACAGCTCTTTACGGTGACCAACCCCGAGCCCAAGCCTGGGCTCAGAAAGATCATCCGTTCGCAGATGAAACTGAATAACCTCAAACTGCGCGACGCGATCTCTCAAGGAGTCAAAGCGCTAAGGACCTACGGATGAGTACAGACGCGTACCCAGAAATCAGCTTCGAGTCTCGAATGAGCTCCGTAGAGTTTCGCGTCTCTGAGCAGGCTCACATCACCGTAGATGGCAAGAAATGTGCAGACTGCTCAACACGCGGATGCATCACGGCTTGTCCGGCGAACCTGTTTGTGCCAACTGCTGATGGCGGGATTTTATTCAATTACGAACTCTGCTTTGAGTGCGGCACCTGCTACATGGTGTGCAATGAAGAGGGCGCAATCACGTGGTCGTACCCAGAGGGTGGCCATGGGGTGGTGTTCCACTCCTCATGACTGCTGGTTCTGCAAACACTGCATCTCTAAATATTGTGGCCTGCGTCAAGTGGGCTGAGCTTCGACCAGAGATCGATCCCTTGCATGGATCCGTTGGGGACCAACCTCGTGGTTCAGGGCTTTCTAGCTCGGATCTTGCAGCAATTGAATCGGCGCTAGTGATTGCAGAGGCTTGGTCACAGTCAGGTACAGAAAGCTCGGTAACCGTGCTGTGTGCTGGTCCTGAAGCTGCCGATGCAGCGCTGCAGGATTTGCTAGCAGTAGGCGTTGAGCGAGTGGTTCGACTTGAACTCAAAGAGCAACGCAGTAGCGCTCAGGTCGCAGAGTGTTTGGCCGCTGTACTCACCCCCGAACACCTTGATGCGCAGCTCGTGATCTGTGGGGATGTCAGCGCAGACCGCGGATCTGGCTCGGTTCCAGCTTTTTTGGCACACCAGCTTGGTGCCGTCCAGGCTCTCGGCCTCATTGGACTTGAGCCAACGGGATCTGGCCGACTCACAGCTACTCGTCGTCTTGACGGTGGCCGGCGTGAACGCTTGCTCGTCACGGCACCCGCTGTGATCTCAGTAGAAGGATCAGTTGCAGACCTTCGACGCGCATCTCTGGCAGCAACGTTAGCGGCCAAGAGCAAGAAGATTGAGGTTCGTGTTCTGCGAACTGACTCGCCAGTAGAGGTGCATCGCTTGCGACCGTGGCGGCCGCGTCCGAGAGTGTTGGCCCCGCCACTTGGCGACGACGCTCTGAGTCGGATACTTGCTCTCACTGGTGCGCAAGCAAGCAGTACCTCATCGCGAACCTTGGTGCTAGATCCCGAGCAGGCGGCCGAGGCAGTACTCGAACAGCTCGCTGCTTGGGGCTATCTCAGTGACGCTCCACCAACCTGAGATGGCTGCTACCTACCTTGCGCAGCTTGCATCTTCAGAGGTCCCCTCAGGTTCTTTGTTGCTCGTCCCGCTCGGTAGCTGCGAGCAGCATGGCCCGCATCTGCCTGTAGATACCGACCAGAGAATCGCCAACTGGCTCTGTGACCAACTAGGGGCGAGCTTGTCGTATGTGGTCATTGCCCCGCCCATTACGATTTCGGCCTCGGGTGAGCACCAGGGGTTTGCAGGCACCTTGTCGATCGGCGCTGCGGTGCTTGAGTCTGTTGTCATTGAGCTCGTTCGCTCGGCTTTGCCAGCGCCTGGTGAGGGGCCCTTTGACGCAGTGCTCTTTGTAAATGGCCATGGAGGAAACATCGCTGCAGTGAATGCTGCGGTCACCCAACTGGGCTCAGAGTCTCGCTCTGTTGCCGTGTGGAACCCACAGGTTGCAGGGGGTGATTCGCACGCAGGAAGAACCGAAACTTCGATGCTGATGTATTTCGACCCAAGCTGTGTGCGTACTGAGCAGTTGCAGGCGGGCAGTACCGAACGCTGGCGAGAGATTGGGCCCAGGGTGATTGCCGAGGGTCTTGCTGCTGTTACCCCGAATGGGGTTCTGGGCGACCCGCGTGATGCAACCGCTGAAGAGGGCGCCGAGGTCTGTGCAGCGTTGTTGCAGAGCCTCACAGAGTTTGTGACCGACTGGTTTGTGACCGACTCGCGACAGCAGCCCCGCTCGTGACTCAGGCACCTCTTTTGCATGGGGTTCCGGCATTCGCCTGCGACTCGTCGGTGCGACGATCCGGAGTTCGGGGGCGGTTTGTGCTCGGCGGATCTCCGATTCGCTTGTTCTCTCTGACTGCGGCCGGTTCAGCGCTGATGGATCGCATCGAGGTTGGCGCACCATTTGATGCGAGCCCGGCCGAATGCGAACTGATTGACCGTTGGATTGATGCTGGCTTGATCCACCCACAGCCCGCTCTTGCTGCTGCTGGTCTGGCTGCTGCTGGGTTAGCTGGAGGAGTGACCGTTGTAGTTCCGGTGAGGGATCGCGCTGCAGGGTTGGAGCGGCTTTTGGCCTCGCTTGCTGCAGATTCGGCCGCCGGTTCGGCTGCAGATTCGGCCGCCGGTTCGGCTCGGGGGTCTGCCGGATCTGGTGTTGAGGGCATTACCGAGATCATCATCGTCGATGATGGGTCAGTTCAGCCGCTAGTCATTCAACTCGGCGATGCACGCCTCCCGCCCTGTCGTGTGATCCGCCTTGAGCAGTCTGTAGGTCCTGCTCAGGCCCGGAATTTGGGCCTAGAACAGGTGTCGACTCCGCTGGTGGCCTTTGTGGATTCGGATTGCACCGTTTCTTTGGGTTGGCTTGAGCCCCTTCTCGAGCACTTCGGTGACGCGTCTGTTGTGGCTGTTGCTCCTCGTGTGATGTCTGCTCTTCGCGCTGTTGGTCGGACGCAGAGCAGACCACTGACTGCACTTGAGCAGTACGAGATTTTTCGGTCCCCACTTGATTTGGGGGCGAAAGCTGGTCGAGTTTCGCCAGGAACGCGGGTGTCGTATGTGCCGAGTGCCGCACTGCTGATGCGCACCGATGTCGTGCGAGCAGCGGGTGGCTTCAACCCAGCCATGCGCGTTGGTGAGGACGTAGATCTGATCTGGCGCCTTCTTGAGCCTGCTGGCTCACGCAAGGCCGGGCGCGTTCGCTACCAGCCCGCATCGGTCGTGCATCACGAGATTCGTTCGGGGCTTGGACAATGGGCGCGGCAGCGAATTGATTACGGCAGTTCGGCTGCTGCGCTTGAGCGGGCGCACCCAGGCATGGCTGCTCCGGTCGTGATCTCTCCGTGGAGCGCAGCAGTCTGGGGCCTCGTTGCAACGGGCCACGCTGCTACAGGCGCGGCGCTCGCCGTTGGCACAACAGCACAACTGAGAAAGAAGTTGCCAGACCTTCCTATCGGCGAGGTAGCTCGACTTGGAATCGGCGGCCATCTTGGAGCAGGTCGGCAGTTAGCTCGAAGCGTGCAACGAGTTTGGTGGCCGGTCGCGCTTCCCGCAGCGGTGCTCAGCAGTCGTGCTCGCTCGGCTGTGCTCGGCGCAGTTGTTCTAACGGCACTCGACTCTCTGCAGCAGCAGCGGCGCGCAGCGGTGTCTGAACTGCCCGGAGCAACACAACCCGCCGGAGTAGCTGACTCGGTCCGCTTTGTGGGACTCGGCTTACTAGACGATATGTCGTACGGCGCGGGCGTCTGGCTTGGATGCCTGCGTGAGCGCTCCTTGCGAGCTCTGTTGCCATCGTTCACTCGTCCGATTCCCCGCAAGACGTCTAGCAACAGTGTTGGCGCATGAAGGCGCTTCATGTTCATCACGATGCCAAGTCATCTTCAGGGGTGATGGGCGAGGTGCTCGACGAGTTAGGAATTGACTCAGTCGAGCATCAGGTGTGTCTCACCGCTGGATCGCCGGTTGGGTCGTCAGTGTTTCCCGATCCAGCGCAGTTTGACCTGCTCCTCGTGTACGGCTCGCGCTGGTCGGTCTACGACGAAGCGGTGCAGCATTGGGTGGCTCCTGAGTTGGAGTTTCTTCGCCGAGCCGACGCAACCGGTGTGGCTGTTGTAGGGATGTGTTTTGGAGGCCAGCTTCTTTCAGCAGCACATGGCGGGGGAGTTGCTCCGGGAGTGATCTCAGAGGTTGGGTGGCTCAGCGTTCAACCCGATTCACCCACAACAGACAACCTCGACACGCAAAGCATGCCTATTGATCCGGGACCATGGATGCAGTGGCACTTTGATTGCTTTGAAGTACCCCCGGGTGCTCAAGGGCTAGCGCATTCATCTGCTGGTCCTCAGGCCTTCCTGCTACGAAAGAACCTGGCAGTGCAGTTTCATCCAGAGGTCACCCGGTCGGTTCTCGAGGAGTGGTTCGTGGATGACCTCGATCAGCTTGCTGCGGCAGGGGTTGATCCAGAATCGCTTCTGATTGAGGCAGATCGCCAAGCAGTTGCAGGCCGAAATCGGGCGCGCGGGTTGCTAGAAAATTTCTTAGCGGCCCGATCTGCAAAAAACAAGAACGTGTTCTAGTCTCAGCGTTTGCACCCCGGGTGGTCCGGGGGCACAAGTTCAGGGGGTCACATGCCCGAAGACGCGACCACCATGGGAGACGAGGACGTTCTGCGTGCTCCTCTCGTGTTGGAGTATCCCTTTAAGCGAACCACCGGACCGGTGATTGGCGCCTTCCTTACGGCTCTTCGCGAGGGCCGCTTCATCGGCATCGAGGATGACAACGGCAAGGTGCTGTGCCCGCCAGTCGAGTATGACCCTGCCTCTGGCGCATCGCTGACCAAGTTGGTACCCGTTGGATCCGAGGGCGAAGTGCTGTCTTGGTCCTGGAACCAATCGGTTCGTGACGGCCAGCCACTTGATCACCCCTTTGCTTGGGTGATGGTGCAACTCGATGGTGCAGACACACCGATGATGCATGTCGTTGACGCTCCACACGAGGCCATGGCAACTGGCATGAGAGTGCGAGCGAGGTTCGCCTCAGAACGCATCGGATCAATGGACGACCTGCTCTGCTTCGAGCCAGTGAGCTGAACGGAACCACTATGACTGACACCACATCATCGCAACCAGCCCCCATTGAGATTCCCGAGGGAGTTTGGTCGCAGCCCGCAGTAAACATGTCTGCAGTTGCAGACCTTGAGTCCGTAGAGGCAGTGCGCAGCGTTCGCGCCTTTGCCTCGATGACCTACGACTACACCCCGGGCCTTGCCACCACACGCTTCTTGCGTGCCATCAAGGAAAAGCGCCTGGTGGGGGAGCGTTGCTCAGAAACCGGCAAGGTCTACATTCCTCCACGCGGCGTGTCACCCGTCTCTGGCCTGCCCACCACCGAACAGGTTGAGCTTGGCCTTGACGGAACCGTGGTCAGCTTCTGCGTCGTCAACCTTGACTTCACGGGTAACGCGCAAGAGATTCCCTATGTCTCGGCGCTGATTCTGGTTGATGGCTCCGATATTCCAATCTACGGACTCGTTCGTGAGATCCCCTATAACGAGGTCCAGCCAGGGCTGCGGCTCAAGTCGGTTTGGGTTGAAGACTCCGAGCTGACAACAAGTTTCGAAAACATCAAATGGTGGGCACCAAATGGTGAGCCAGATGTGCCCGCTTCCGACCTAGCCGATTACATCTAAGGGTGCTGCTGTGAGAGACGTTGCAATTATTGCCACTGCGCAAACCAAACATGTTCGAGCCGCGACTGCCACCAACGAGGTGGAGATGATTCAGCCGGTCATCCAAGAGGTGATTGAGCGCTCAGGAGTCGATCGTCACGGCTTTGACTTCACCTGCTCGGGTAGTTCTGACTACCTCGCCGGTCAGCCGTTCAGCTTTGTGATGACCTTGGATGCTGTGGCTGCTTGGCCACCGATTTCTGAGTCACATGTAGAGATGGACGGAGCTTGGGCTCTGTACGAGGCATGGGTCAAGATCCAGACGGGCCATGCAGATACCGCACTGGTGTACAGCTACGGAAAGTCCTCTCCGGGAGATTTGCCTCGAGTGCTCTCGCGCATGACGGACCCCTACTACGAGGCGCCGTTGTGGCCCAGCTCAGTAGACATCGCAGCACTTCAGGCTCGAGCCGCTATCCAAGCCGGCGTCACAAGCGAGCAGGCAATGGCAGACATCGCGTATCGCAGCCGTACCTCGGCTGCAGCCAACCCGTTTGCACAGCTCACGAGCTCTGCTCAGCCATCAGCGCTGATGGACGAGGAGTACCTTGCCGATCCGTTGCGGCGTCATGACTGCGCACCAATTACGGACGGTGGCGTAGCAATCGTGTTGGCCGCTGGCGACAAGGCTCGCTCGTTGTGCTCGCGGCCCGCTTGGATTCGCGGTATTGATCACCGTGCAGATGGCCACCATCTGAACTTCCGTGATCTGACCACCTCGCCCTCGGTTTCGATTGCAGCCGAGAAGGCCGGAGTAGCAAACGGCCCGATCGAGATTGCCGAACTGCATACCTGCTTTACACACCACGAGCCGATACTGCGTTCTGCACTTGGCCTTGGTGATGACGTTGAGGTCAACCCTTCTGGTGGGCCGTTGGCAGCAAACCCGATGATGGCGGCAGGCCTTATTCGCATGGTTGAAGTAGCGAATCGTATCCATTCCGGAGAAGTATCTCGAGGGGTTGCGCATGCAACCGGCGGGCATGCACTCCAGCACAATCTGATCGCAGTTTTAGAAGGTGAGGGCTGATTATGGGCGCAGAAAGAGTTGCCGTCGTAGGTGTCGGCCAAACGAAATACACCGCAGTGCGCGGCGATGTGTCGCTTCCAGGGCTCTTGCGTGAAGCCACCTTCCGTGCGCTCGAGGACGCTCAGATGACCTTGGCAGACATTGATGCCATCGTGATCGGAAAAGCCCCCGACTTTTTCGAGGGAATCATGGTTCCCGAGTACTCATTTGTAGAGGCCCTTGGAGCGGTAGGAAAGCCGATCTTTCGGGTTCACACTGCAGGATCAGTCTCTGGTTCGACTGCAATTGTTGCCTCGGGCTTGATCGAGTCTGGCGTACATGAGCGGGTACTCACCATTGGCTGGGAGATGCAGAGTTGCTCCGAGGCAATGTGGGCGCTGAGCTTCAATATGCCATTCCAGCAGCAGCTCGTTGCTGGTGCCGGCGGCTACTTCGCCCCGTATATTCGCCAGTACATTGCGCGTTCCAATGCGCCCGACGACACGGGGGTGCTGGTTGCGCTCAAGGACCGTCAGAACGCATTGAAGAACCCGTACGCGCATCTGCATGAGCACGACATCTCTTATGAGTCAGTCAAAGAGTCCCTCATGCTGTGGGACCCGATCCGCTACTCCGAGACATGCCCATCTTCAGATGGTGCGATTGCGCTCGTGCTCACCAATGAGGCTGGTGGCGATGCTGCTGCAGCCGAGGGTCGACCACCGGCCTGGGTACACGGAACTTCCTTCCGCTCCGAGCCGGCAATGGCCGCTGGTCGAGATCAGGTATCACCACAAGCCGGCAAGGACTGCGCTGCCGACGTGTTTCGTCAGGCTGGAATCACGAACCCGCGCGAGCAGATCGACGTAGTCGAAATGTATGTGCCGTTCTCTTGGTATGAGCCCATGTGGCTAGAGAATCTGGGCTTTGCCGAAGAGGGAACTGGCTGGCAACTCACCCACGACGGCGTCACCGCAATGGATGGAGACCTGCCGGTGAATTGTTCTGGCGGCGTGCTCTCTACCAATCCGATTGGCGCTTCTGGAATGATTCGCTTCGGCGAAGCAGCCTTGCAGGTTCGTGGCATGGCTGGCGAGCATCAGATCGATGGCGCTCGCACTGCGCTCGGGCATGCATACGGTGGCGCGGCGCAGTTCTATGCGATGTGGGTTGTCGGCGCAGATAAGCCCTAGCGCCGACTCTCTAGTTGCTCGTTTTGGGCAGTAGAGTCCTAGGCGATGTCCAGTGCAGAGAACAGCCCCGTCGCAGTTGTAGCCGGGCGTAAACTGATTTTGTCGGGTGCAATCCTGATCGGGCTCTCCGTGCTGCTCGGAATGGTGGGAACCAAACTCACCCTTGGGCAGTTCAGCACCGGGCAGCTGACCCGAGACGTAGTGATCAACGGCGCGACCAACCCCAAGGTGCCTGGCAAGCTGTCCTTCGAGGTCCCCGAGTCCCTCAATCAGTCGAGTGCTCAAGACGAACTCATGCACGTAGGGGTAGCTGTTGACTACAGCCAACTGCCCGCGCCTGTGTGCACTATGTCTGATTCTTCTGGAACCAAAGTCCCTTTGTCTGTTTCTGCGAGTGGCGAGGCCTTGCTCGGCGATAGCAGCGGAAACTTCTCGGTTCTTGGTTCTGCAGTACTAGCGCCAGGTGAGTATCAAGCGCTCTGCACTCGAGATGGCGAGCCCTCGTCCTCTTCAGCGAGTTTCACGGTGGGCAAGGTCTTTGGCATGGATGACCTCACCGGGACCTTTGCGCCGTTCTTGTGGTTCTTGGCAGTTGGTCTGTTCTGCGGGCTGATGTTCTTAGTGGGCGTGATTCTCATGATCGTCGGACTCGTCAAGCGCTCAAAAGCCAAAAAGTCAGGTCCTGGACTTACGCCGGGCGCGGGCACTCTTGCTGCGCCAGCAGCGGGCGCATACAGCCAAGTTCCACCGCCAGCTAGCTTGCCCACGAGCCAACCTCCGGCATGGCCAGGGCCGCACCCTCCGGGGCCTCCAGAGGCTGCCCAACCTCAGCCAACGGCTCAGCCGCCGGCCGGGCCGCCTGCTGATTCACCGACGGATCCGCCCGCTGATCCGCCCACGGGGTGGACGGTTCCCCCGAGCAAGTTGCGCTGAGCAACTTACGCTGAGCGATCTAGGCGTTCGCAAACGGATCTGAGCCGTGCTTTCTTGAGGCAGTCTCGCCAAGCACCGCCGGGTAGTCGTCCTGCGGTTCGTAGACCAGCGCAGAGTCGTCCACTCCTTCGGCGTAGAACTGTCCGGCCCACTTGCGGAACTTCATGAACGGGCCATCAGTGGCTGCGAGCGCTGGGCGCACCAAGTGCGCTTTGTTCTCCCAGATGGGCATGTCCTCAAGGAGTTGCCGGTGCACTTCGTCAACAAAAGCCGCTCCAACGCTTGAATTAAAGGCATCGTCATCGCCGAGTTTGCGAACCGTGAAGCTGAAGCGCATATGGCAGGTATCTTCGTCGATGGGGGTGTTGCAACCCATTAAGACGGTGTCGATGATTCCCGAGAAATGCACGCTGCTGAGCCCTGGCCCGAACGAGTCAGCGTCGATGCGGCCATCTACAACCCCACGAGGGGTGGGGAACTTCTGCAAGGAACGCATCTTGGTAAACGGACCGTCGGTCTCGTAGCTCTGCAGTTCCGGAACTTCCTCGGTGTGGTGCACGTAGCGGAAATGGGCTGCATCGACACCGTTCTCTGCGAGTTCTTGCCAAGGTGCGTGAACGGTGTACTCACGTGTGACCATTTCGGTAAACCCGGCAGGGTCGTTGAACTCTGGGATCTCTGGGATCTCCCAGATCGGCGCAACGCCTTCGGGGTGATACCAAGCCATCACCAAACCGTTGCGCTCGATGGTCGGGTAGGCAGTGACACAGGCTTTCTTATTTGTGCGATCTGCATACGGGATCAGGGTGTTTTGGCCCTCAGCGTCAAAGCGCCAGCCATGAAATGGGCAGACGAGTTCATCTCCATTGACCGACCCGCCGTGCCCAAAGTGTGCTCCCAAGTGAGGGCAGAATGCGTCATTGACATGAGGCTGATCGCTCTCATCTCGCCACAGCACTAGGCGCTTGCCGAAGTACTCAATTGGCAGAACCTGACCAACTGCTACATCGCTAGACCAAGCAACCTGAAACCATCCGAAGGGGATAGGGAAAGGCGATCGTTTCGACATGAGAGTCTCCTCGGGGTTGGGTTGCCTAGTGGGTCCGTCTGAGTAGTGGCCAACACAGTCTCGACCAAAACTAGAACCTGTTCCAGTTTATGTCAGCAGCGCCGAATTGTCACTCGAGAATCCGCAACTGGCTCGCGCTCAACTATCTAGCGGTCTACGAAGCGAGTCTCTGTGGTCTCGGCGAAGGCCCAGTTAGCGGGGCTCGCGCCACATTCGCCAGATTGGCGAGCAACCGCGAGCGATGCTGACTTCCTCGGTTACTTCAAAACCAAAGCGATGGTAAAACGGCAGATTCTCGGCCTTGGAGCTCTCTAAGTAGGCAGGGAGTCCCTCTGAATCGCATCGTTCCAACATGGGTGATATCAGCGCACTGCCCACGCCTTTTCCGCGCAGGTCGTAGTGTGCAGCCAGAATTTCAAGATACCAATGAGGCTCGGTCGGGTGGCCTTCTTCCATCTTGGCCAAGGCCCCCAATCGTGCCTGCAGGTGGCGAAACCCCACGCAGCGCACCGCCGAGGGCAGCGCGGGCAACATCTTCCCTGGGTGAACTTTCCAGTCGCCGGGAGCTGCCCAGACTGCGGCGCCTTCATGCTCAGTCGTTGTCCAGACCGTTCCTGACCGGACCTTTGAGTGGATGACGTGCCCTAGAAACGTTCCCAGATGTTTGCGTCGACGCTCCGGATTGCTGACCACCCAGTCCCATACAGGATCGTCAAAGAACGCATCGCCGAGGAGTGCGCCCAGCGACTGCCACTCATCGTGCTGGGCCAGTCGAACCACCGGCGGAGTTCTTGGAGTCATGAGTTACGCGCGACGCACACTGCAGCTTTTGATCCGAAGGATGCCGTCCGGCGGGCCTCTCGAAGAAAGTTCAGGTCTAGGCCGGAGGTGGTCAACGCAAAAGACAGCCCACTGGCCGGGTCCGCCCAGGCAATTTGTCCTCCCGCACCGTTATGGCCAAAGGCTTTGGCCGAAACCGTCGCACCCATTCCACGCATCATGGACAGTCCGTCATCGCCGGCAATGATGAGCCCGAGCGATCGGTTCGAGGCAACCCCGGTATCTGGGCTCGGAAGCGTGCACATAATGTTGGCAGTGCCCTCGGCTAACACAGCTGGGTCCCATAGGCCGCCTGGGTTATGCAGCAGCGCTTGGTAGTACATGGCGAGTGCAGCCGCTGTGGAAACGCCGCCGCCTGCAGGAATCCCCGCGGCGCGAATCGACGGATGATTGAACCCCAACAGAATCTCGGGAGTGACTTCGCCGATATCGAAGTCGGAGGTTCCAAACACTGCTTCAATCTCGGCCGGACTCGGTAGCTCGCCAACCATCTGCATCACGGCGATCTCGCCTTGTTCCTCGGCGGGCGTTCCCAAGCTGATTCCAACTAGGTCGAGCGGCTCGATAATGCGCTGGCGGACTACCTCTTTGTAGTCGCTGCCCTCCACGACTTCGATCATTTCTGCAACCACCCAATGTGCCGCAGTTGGGTGGTACTCAAAGTGGGTGCCTGGCTCAAAGGACGCGTGCCAGCGTGAAAAACAGTCTTGCCTTCCAGCGCGAGTATCCCAGGTTGGCGGGCCAAGCGGGGCAGCCGGAAACCCAGAGGTGTGGGTAAGAAGTTGCCCAAGGGTGACCTGTGCCATCCACTCTGGCGTTTTGCCTTGGGAGCCAAACGCCGGAATCAACTCGATTGCTCGAGTGTCGACGCTCAAGCGGCCTTCTGCGATGAGTTGCCAGACCACTCCCGCAATGAGGGCCTTGGTACACGAGAAAATATTGAACTCGGTCTGGGTTGTTGCAGAACCGAAGCTCTCAAACACGACTAGTTCTTGGTCGACTGCGAGTGCCATCTGCGCTGCGGGCATTCGCCCTGCGTCAACCTCTTTTTGGATGCGTTGACGAAGCAGGTCGAGCGCTGACAAGTCGATGCCGGCCTCTTCGCAGCTCTTGGTGGGCTTCACGGCTTCTACGGGGAAAGTACTCACAAGCAGCAAGGCTAGTCCTGCCTGCCTGCTCGGCAAGCTAGATTGCGAAGCAGTTCCAACGAAGGAGTACCCATGAAAATCGTAGTGAATTATGACTTATGCGAAAGCAACGCCATCTGTATGGCAGTAGCTCCCGAGGTGTTTGAGGTACGAGACGATGATTTTCTGTACCTGCTCACCGACGAGCCGGGTGAAGAACTGCGAGACAAGATGGAAGAGTCCGCTCGCCGCTGCCCGAAACAAGCCATCACCATTGAGGGCTGAGAGCCCAATTCAGAAAGCGGTGGGCTGAGATGACTGTAGTAATTGCAGGTGCTTCGCTTGCTGGATTGACCGCGGCTGACACGCTTCGAAATGAGGGCTACGAGGGCTCAATCATCGTGGTGGATCCGTCCACAGAGATTCCTGCCGACCGGCCGCCACTCTCCAAGCAGGTTCTTGCCGGCGAGTGGCCGCCAGAGAAGGCGCAGCATCGTGCAGCCGCCAGAGTCCCGGATCTTGATCTTGATCTTCGCCTTGGAGTGGCGGCAACGGCGCTTGACGCAGCTTCGCGCTCAATCAGCTTGTCTGACGGGTCGCTGATCTCCGCCGACGGAATTGTTTTAGCCATGGGTGCAACAGCGCGGAGACTGCCTGGTGATCAGCCCGCTGGCGTGCATGTCTTGCGCACGTTGGATGACTGCCTGTCGTTGCGGGCTGAGTTAGAAAAAATGCCAGCGAGGGTGGCAGTAATCGGAGCAGGGTTTATTGGCGCTGAAGTTGCTGCAACCTGCAGAGGGCGTGGCCTTGAAGTCACCATGATCGAGGCTGCACCCGTTCCCCTTGGCCGAGTACTGCCCGGCGACCTTGGCGCGTTTATCACTGACCTGCATCGCTCACATGGTGTTGAAGTGATTCTTGGAGTCGGTGTAGAAGGCTTAGAGATCACCTCCGAAGTTGGTGGCTCTGAGCATGTTTCGGGAGTACGACTGAGCGACGGCCGCGTCGTTGAAGCCGATGTAGTGGTGGTCGGCATCGGCGTCGTGCCGAACACAGCTTGGCTCGAGGGGTCGGGACTTCGTCTAGAAAACGGAGTCTCTTGCGATGCCACCTGCAGCGCAGCACCCGGAATCGTGGCTGCGGGTGATGTGGCGAGTTGGCCCAATCCGCTCTACGGGGAAGTCATGCGAGTGGAACAATGGGAGAACGCTGTTGAGCAGGGCGAATACGCTGCAAGGCGCTTGCTCGCAGAGATCAGACATGAAGAGTTGCCTGCACCCTTCGCAACGATTCCATGGTTTTGGTCTGATCAGTACGACCGCAAGATCCAGATGGCTGGCCGCCCATCGGCTAGCGACGAGGTGATCATCCCCGAGGGTTCTCTTGAGGAGCACCGCTTTGTGGCTTTGTTTCGCAGAGGAGACTTGTGCACCGCAGTTCTTGGCGTCAACCGACCGCGACATGTGATGCAGGTGCGCATGAAGTTGACTGAATCACTAGATTGGCAAACAGCGCTCTCCGTATTTGGCTGAGGCCGCATGTAACTGAGGCCGCATGTAACTGAGGCCGCATTCAACTGAGGCTCTACGTACTAGGGGAGCAAGCGTCGCATGACGAACCAGATTTTCTATGCGCTGATCGGTTTGACCTTGGTGATTGCAGTTGCAGACTGGTGGGCCTGCACTATCGGGCCAGCAAAAGCCGAGTTTGTGCTCAAGCCGCTCACCATGGTGGCGTTGATAGCGGCAACGATTTCATTGCCTGACCCATCGTCAAATCTTGCGCGATGGGCCATCGTTGTGGCACTGATCTTTTCGATGCTTGGCGATATTTTTCTGCTCACCGAGGACCGCTATTTCCTGCAAGGCCTCCTTGCCTTCTTTGTTGCTCACCTGGCTTATATCTATGCGCTTGCGCATCTTGATGTCACTTGGCAACTAGCGCTTGTTGGCCTTGGTGTTGTGCTGATCGGCAATGCCGTGATTGGGCGCAAAATTGTGGCGGGTGTGCGCGCCACAGACGCTTCGATGGTCGTCCCAGTCATTGCTTACCTAGGCGTTGTATCTGCAATGGTGGTCACGGCAATAGCAACAGCAAACCCGTGGGCAATCGTTGGCGCTTTGTTGTTCTTTGGATCGGACGCAGCGATTGGGTGGTACCGGTTTGTGGGGCCATTTAAACATCGAGACCTGTTTGTTATCGTCACATATCACCTAGGCCAGATCGGTCTTGTCTTGTCACTTACCATCCCGCTCTGAAAGGCGCAGATGACCCTTTTGGAAGGCAACCTTGTATCTGCAGCGA
This sequence comes from Actinomycetota bacterium, assembly GCA_009701845.1. Lineage (GTDB taxonomy): Bacteria > Actinomycetota > Acidimicrobiia > Acidimicrobiales > Microtrichaceae > IMCC26207. Next base: position 7,111 of record WLJI01000013.1, on the reverse strand, counting down.
GTGACCTCCTGCCGAGCGCAATCGAGTTGCGGCGCAAGCTGCACCGTCACCCCGAGTTAGGCCTCGACCTTCCAAAAACTCAGGCAGCCGTGCTTGAAGAGCTTGAAGGGTTGGGCCTGAAGGTATCTCTTGGCAGGGGGTTGAGTTCTGTCGTGGCAGATTTAGAGACCGGTCGGCCTGGTCCAAGAATTCTGCTGCGAGGGGATATGGATGCTCTTCCGATGCCCGAAGACACAGGGTTGGAGTTCTCGAGTGAGTCTGCCAACACGATGCACGCCTGTGGCCATGATGCCCATACAGCAATGCTGGTGGGTGCAGCTCGGTTGCTGAGCGCTAGGCAGGAGCAACTCTCTGGCAGCATCCGCTTTATGTTCCAGCCCGGCGAAGAAGGCAGCGGTGGTGCAGCGGTGATGATCAACGAGGGAGTTCTAGACGGAGTTGACGCTGCCTTCGCCATGCACGTAGCTCCCAATCTTCCTTCCGGAATGGTGGCTTGGAAGGCTGGCCCGGTGATGGCTTCGGCCGATGTGGTGAAGATCATTGTCACGGGAAGAGGCGGCCATGCGTCGACTCCTCATTGGGCCTGTGACCCAGTTCCTGTTGCCTGTGAGATTGTGTTGGCACTGCAGGCGATGATCACCCGAACAGTGGATGCGTTTGATCCAGCTGTGCTGACCATTGCTCAAATCAACGCTGGCACCACCGACAATGTGATTCCAGAGAAGGTAGAACTCATCGGTACTCTGCGGGCAGTGTCCGAGGGCACTCGTCATGCCGTATGGGATCGTGTGCGCCAGGTTGCACAAGGAATTGCCGAAGCGCACGGTTGCAGCACCGAGGTACAGATCATTGAGGGCTATCCGGTCACCGTCAACACACCCGAGTTTGCCGAGTTTGCGGCCTCAGTTGTAGAGAAAACTTTTGGTGACGGGCATTGCTTCAAAATGCCCGCACCGGTTATGGGAGCCGAGGACTTCTCCTATGTGCTCGCCAAAGTCCCTGGTGCCATGCTGTTCTTGGGTGTGTGCCCCGCCGAGCACAAAAACTCTCTGCTTGCACCAGCCTGTCACTCCAACAAGATGGTGCTGAATGAGGCCTCGATGGCAGACGGAATAGCACTGCATGCAGCAGTGGCGGTTTCGTTCCTGCAGGGCGGCTACGCGCTGAGCTAGGAGCGCACTCGCTCGGCGGCCTCGACGTTGACCCACATGCGTTCACGATGCTGTTTGAGTACGAGCTCACCAGACGGGATTGAGTTGTCGTCAAGGAACTGTGCGACCTGCTGAGCTTGCGAACGGCTCGTGATGGATCGGATTCCTTCAAGCATTCTTGGCAGGCTGCTCGACGGGAAGCGCTCTGTGAGTTCCAAGAAGTGACTACGTACAAACTCCCAGCCCTGCTCGCCAAGATGGCGGTGCGAAATTGCCCTGCGTAACAAGTACGGAGCGTTCTGCGTGCGCACCTCGGTACGTGCAAGGTCAAGCACCTGAGCAAACAGTTCAGGGTCATTTGTATCAATGAGGGCGCTCAAAAAACGAAGCTCGTCTTGCGGGGTAGTGGAGTCTCTCCACGCTTGGGTGAGCTGCGCATGCTCCTGCGCGGTTGCAGACATAGCGAGCACTTCGATGGCGGCTGAACGAAGCGAGGCATCGATGCTGTCGAGTTGCCACAGTTGCCGAGCGCTCAAGCGGAGTTCTTCGTCCTCACCAAGTCCCCCAAGCAACGAGAACAGCACCCCGCGAAGTTCCTCGGCACGTCCGTGATCTTCATCTTTGTCCTGCTGAGGTGTCCCTAGGAAGCTTTCAACACGCTTCAAGCTTTGGTCGCACAGTTCCTGAATCAGCTCACGATTATGAGTGGCTCTGCCCTCTCCTCCTAGGCGATGCAGTTCAGACAGAACGCTACTGATGCGTCGCCAGACGGCCGGATCGGACTCGCTGATGCACAGCACGCGCAGGAGTCCTTCGAGTTCTTCAGCGCTGACCCGGTTTGCTAAGAACCCAGCCCATGTGTCGTCGAGGAGAACGAAGAATTCGATAGAAGTTGCGGTGGGGTCGGTGGCAAGGGAAGTTCGAAGACTTTCAGAGAGGTTGACTCGAAAGAACCCGTTGCCGCCCGGATTTGCCTGCACCACAGCAGCAGGTCCGCCGAGGTCCAACTCGACTGCATGTTCAAGTAAAAGTCGATGCTCGGTTGTAGCGCCGTCTGCAGCAGTTTTCGTAGAGATGACCATCGGGGTGGGCCAAGGTTCTGCTTCGGCGCTGCTGCTCTCGGCGCTGCTGCTGCTCTCTAGTGAGTCTGCTTGATAGCTAAATCGCTCTTGGCTGAGCCGCAGCCCAGTAGCGGTGTTTTCTACGGTCACGAGTGGGTGGCCACCACGAAAGATCCAGCTCTCCATGATCCGCCGAACAGGTTCTCCGCTAGCAGCTTCGAGTGCATCCCACAGGTCGGCGGTTTCGGTCATTCCATAGGCATGCTGCTCAAGGTATCCGGTGATCCCTGTGCGAAAGACCTCAGATCCGAGGTACTGCTCCAACATGCGCACGACTGACGCGCCTTTTTGATAGGTGAGGATGTCGAACATTGCCTCGGCCTCGGCCGGGCTCACCACTTCAAATTCGATAGGTCGAGTCGAGTGCAACGCATCGGTGTCAAAAGCTGCTGCTCGCGCTAACCCGAATGAGGTCCATACCTTCCAGTCAGGGCGGAACGCATCAGTTGCAGAAACTTCCATGAACGTAGCAAAGGCCTCGTTGAGCCAGATCCCATTCCACCATTCCATCGTGACAAGGTCGCCGAACCACATGTGCGCTAGTTCATGATTGATGACATCACACACGTTGTGAAGCTCGGGCTGAGTTGCCTCATTGGGGTCGACTAACAGCAAGACCTCGCGAAAGGTGATGCAACCCAAATTTTCCATGGCTCCGAATGCAAAGTCGGGAACTGCTACAAGGTCAACCTTGTCTCCCGGATAGGGAATCCCGTAGTAGTTCTCAAAGAACTTGAGCCCTGCCTCGGCAACCTCAAGGGCAAACTCGCATAGGTGATCAGACCCTGGCGGATAGATCACGCGCAACGGAATCGGCCCGTTCATACCCTCAACCATCCGTGTTGGTGTTGCCTGCAGTGGGCCAATCACAAACGCCACCAAGTAGGTAGACATCACCATGGTGTCTGCAAAAGTGATCCGAGCTAGGCCTCCGTCGAGTTCTTCTCGAAGCACCTCTGCACTGTTTGAAACAGCGAGCAGATCCTGTGGAACCGTCAGTGTGATGGCAAAGGTGGCCTTGAACGCTGGCTCATCAAAACAAGGGAAGCAGCGTCTTGCATGCGTGGACTCAAACTGAGTCACAGCGAGGGTGTGCTCGGTCGAGCTGCCGTCGTCTTCGTCTATGGAGAATCTTGATTGGTACAGCCCGACGAGCTGTTCATTGAAGGTGCCAGTGAAGCGTAAGTGCAAGGTGGCTGCCCCGGCGGGGAGTGTCTCGGCAAGGCTCAGGGTCACTCGCTCAAGTTCAGGGTCGAGTACGGCAGTTGCGGGCACACGGTTGTTGGTCTCGTCGTGGTCGAGCACCACCCAAGCACGCTGAATGTCTAGATCGACTGCGTGAAGGACAATCTCTGACAATGCCTCGGTCATCACGACTTCAATTGCAACTGAGCCCTCAAAGGTGGTTCCGAACAGGTCTGGCCAAATCTCGAGTTCGTAGCGATGAGGAGTAACCGAAGTTGGTAGCCGGTAGGGGTTGGTCATATGAAGAGCGTAGAGCCACAGGGTCAGGTACCGTTTCGGTGTGTACGAATGTTTCGAAGTCACCATCGCTAACAAAGTTGCTCATCTGCAGTTAAAGCGGCCTGAAGCCTTGAACTCCATGATTGCAAGCTTTTGGACGGAGCTACCTCAGATCGTCCGAGAGATCGACGCTGCGTCATCTGCTCGAGCAATTGTGATCTCTTCTACTGGCAAGCATTTTTCTGCCGGTATGGACTTGTCGGTGTTCTCTGGTGAGAGCAGTCTGAGCGCTAGTTCTGGAGTGACCGAAGAGGGCCGCAAGCGGGCCCATATGTGGATGATGGTTCAGCACCTGCAGGATTCATTCACTGCTTTGGAGCAGGCTCGAATTCCGGTTCTCTGCGCAATTCAAGGGGGCTGCATCGGTGGGGCAATCGACATGATCTCTGCAGCAGATATGCGGTATTGCTCGGCTGATGCGTTTTTTTGTGTGATGGAAATCAACATCGGTATGACTGCCGATGTTGGAACCTTGCAGCGGCTTCCCAAGATTATTCCTGAAGGTATTGCCCGAGAGTTGGCCTATACCGGTGACCGGATGCCTGCGCAGCGAGCACTTGAATGTGGTCTCGTGAACCAAGTCTTTGAGGACCATGACTCACTTGTTGCGGGGGTACTCGAAATTGCTGGGCGCATCGCCACGCGGTCGCCACTCGCTATCTGGGGAACCAAAGAGATGATCAATTACACGCGTGATCACTCGGTTGCCGACGGCCTTCGCTATATCGCTAGTTGGCAGTCGGGAATGTTCCAGCCTGCAGACATGATGGAGGAGTTTGCGGCAAAGGGCGAGAAACGTGATCCTGAGTTTGAGGAACTACCCGTGCCGCCGCAGTCTCTTTGATTGGCACTTGTGGCGCGATGGGCGAGGTGAGTATGAGTTGGTGCTGGCGGTGCGACCTTCCGCAGGGTAGCGAGGCCTTGGCCTGTGAGCAGTGCGGCGGCGAACTGCATTCATCCCCGCCTGCTAGTGCGTCAGGTTCACACGCCCGCGTCCTAGAGATTGACCTCTCGGGGATGGAGCCCAGCGAGCGAGAGATGTTCCTGCTGTTTCTGGACGGAGCGAGTATCGACCACGACCTTCAAGGCCTGTTGCTTTCGGTTTCTGCAGAGGACGAGCAGCGCATCAAGGATCTGCTCGAGACGGTTACAACCGACACCTTGGTTGATTTTGACCCCACGCAGATTTCTGGAGAGTCTCTTGACTGGGCTCGTGAGATGGCATCGAAGATGCATCCTGCATCGACTACCGCCGACCCGCTGCTGCTCGCCCCGCTGATGCAACGCGTAGTTGCAGCTGTCATCTCGTATTGCGTCTGGTGGGTGGTCATCGTTGTGCTGTTTGGCCTGCTCACACTCTCGCCAGAAGCTCCACCTTATGTTGCCGTTCTTGCGATATCGCTACTTCCTCTGCTGGGCGATACTTGGCTCACGGCATGGAATGGGACGACCCCTGGCAAGTTTGTATTGGGAATCAGGGTGGTCAACTCGCGTGGCTTCGCTCCGGGTTGGCGATCCTCGATTGTGAGGACTCTGGTCATGATGTGGCCGGTCATCTTGGCTTACTGGCCGGGGCTGGTAGGCCAAGTTGCGGTGGCCATCACGCCAGCATGGATGATCCTGTTGATCATCACGATTGCTCGAGATCCCGAGTCCCAAGGGTTGCATGACCGCGCAGCGGGTACTCGAGTTGTTTTGGGCCGCCATGCCGAGCGAGCCGCCTGAGGCTAGGGGGCTTTTGCAAGCTCTTGAAGTTCAGTCAAGCTTCCCCCGGGAGACCCGACAACGATGCGGACCCCGCACGCCTCGACCTGGGCTGCAACCTCTAGAGCCTGCTCGTGTAGGCGAGTGTTCGTGACTGTGATGACTGCAAGGTCGGGCGACTCTCGGTCACAAAAATCCAACAACTCAGCTGTCGGCAGGTTTGCCCCGAGCAGGTGGACGTGCCAGTTATCTTCCCGGAGGGCTGCGGCAGCCATCGATGCAGGCAGAGCATGCAACTCGCCCTCTACAGCGGCAATCACGGCTGTTCCCCGTCGGCGCCCGCGGGGGTTTGGGTAATGCTCTGCAAGTATCCGCTCAACGATTCCCGAAGCGCGATGCTCCTGCCAGATGGTGAGCTGTCCATCGCTCCAAGCCAAACCGATAAAGCTCAGCGCCGGAACCATCACCTCTTCGATGATGACCGTAAGTGCAACCCCATCCTGAGTGAGCCCCGTAATTGCCTTGCTCGCTAGTCCTTCCTCTCCGGCGATAAGAAACTCGGTAAAGCTCTGACTGATGTTGCCGAAGCCACTGCGTGGTTTGCGCACTGTGGGAGCGGCTGGCTTCAGTCTTTGCTGAGCGAACGCATCTAGCTCGGCGGGATCAATGGCGTACTTGTTGCAGATAAGTTGCGCGGGCAATTGGCCAGAACGCACCCACTTATAGGCAGTCTGGTAGTGAACGCCGAGTTTCTCGGCTGCTGACTGAAGGTCAATCAACTCAGAAACCATTGTCTGAGCTTATCCCAAGGCGTCTCAGGCTTGCCGTCGCTATCTAACGGGGCATACCTCCCCGTTCCCTATGTGGCCTCTGGCGCGCGAGGCTAGTCAGGTGAACGAGCAGCACAACAGCCAGCAAAGACCAGTTCCTAAAGAGGATCGTCGGTTGGCAACTATCCGAGGCCTGCTGTCAAAGGCCGAGGCCACAGAGTTTCCCGAAGAGGCAGAACTGTTCTTTGCCAAGGCCTCTGAGCTCATCGGCCGCTGGGCGATCGATTCAGCCATGTTGTGGGAAGGGGCAGACCGCAGTGGCCGTGAGCATCCTGATGAGTTGCAGCTGGTGGTGTTTAGCCCGTACCTCACCCAAAAAGCAGTTCTCATTGCTGCTGTTGCATCCGCTCATAGTTGCCGCACGGTTCGTCTCGTTGCTGCTGATCAAAAAGGTTCAGAGGTGGTTTCTGTGGTGGGGTTTCCGAGCGACCTGCGCTGGGTAGACACGCTCGTAACATCTCTGCTGGTACAGCTCACCTCGGCGATGTTGTCGCTCTGCCCAAAGGGTGTGAGCCCCTCAGCCACCGCCTCTTGGCGTCGCAGCTTCATCATCGGATATGCAGAGGAAGTGGGCGCTCGGCTCGAACAAGATCGCGCGGCTGCAGCTTCGGCAAAATCGGCAGAAGCGACTCAGTCAGCATCTGGCGCAACAGCTCCTTCGCCGGGGAGCGAGGCTCCGTCAGTGGCGGTCGTGTTGGCCTCGCGTGCAGAAGAGGTGCAACAGGATTTCCGGCGTCGGCACCCGCGGGTTCGCTCATCTTGGGCGTCAAGCGGTAGGTCG
>WLJI01000129.1 GCA_009701845.1 Actinomycetota bacterium | reverse complement strand
ACCTTTTAGACCCCAAATGTCTATCCGCAAGACACTTTAGGAACGAATCCACGTCAGCATTCTGCGGAATTCGCAGAAATCAACGGTACTGAGTGGCCACCATGATGCCCGCCAGAATTGACCCAAGGCCTGCGACTAGGTACCAGCCATTGCCGCCGGACTCGGTGCCTGGGAGCACTTGCATGTAGTTGAGGATGATGACTAACAGGCCCACTCCCCATGCGCCGAACATAGTAATCGGAACCCATTTTGGGCTTGGCCCGTGCTGGTGCTTCTTCACTGGCGGCGTATAGCGAGCAGTCGCCGATGCATCCTTTTTTGCCTTGGGCGGAGTCACCCGCTTGCTCGGGGAACTCGGTGTTGTTTTCGAAGTCGAGCTAGAGGCGGAGGAACTGTCTGCCTGATCGGCATCGACTTTGCGCTTACCTGGAGTTGCCATCTCAGCAGATTAGACCGAACCCGTTCGGTTGAAACCCTTCTGTGGTTCTACTCTTGCATCTTGATGCCCCGAATCCTTGTGATCGATAACTACGACTCCTTCGTCTACAACCTGGTTCAGTACTTGGGTGAGCTTGGCGCGCAGCCAATCGTGCATCGCGAAGACGCCCTCACACTCGCCGAGGTTGAGGCCATACATCCAGATGGGATTCTGATTAGCCCAGGCCCAGGTCACCCGTCGCAGGCTGGGCTTTCGAATGATCTGATTCGTGAGTGGGGTAGTCGTAGGCCCGTGTTCGGGGTGTGCCTAGGCTTGCAATGCATCGGGGAAGTCTTCGGAGGCAAGGTCATCCGAGCACCGCAGGTTGTGCACGGTAAGACCTCGCTCATCACACACGATGGCAAGGGAGTTTTCGCTGGTCTTCCCAACCCGTTCGAAGCAACCCGGTACCACTCCCTCATTGTTGAGCGGTCCTCGCTGCCGGACGAACTCGAAATCTCGGCTGAAACCGAAGATGGTTTGATTATGGGATTACGGCATCGCGAGCTGATGGTAGAGGGCGTGCAGTTTCACCCCGAGTCAGTGCTCAGTAGTAGTGGTCACGAGCTGCTGAACAACTTTTTAAACAACTGCAGTAGCCACGCTGCTCATCAGGGTAACGAGCCTGCAAGGTAACTAGCCACGAGTGGTAGTTGTGGTGGGCTGACTGGTGGTGCTCGCACCCGCCACCGTGGTAGTTGTAGCGGGCAACAGAATTCCAACCGTGATCTGAATTGGTGTCCCTGCAGCCGACGGTGTGTTGGCAATCGGAGTTTGGCTAATGACTAGGCCAATGCGAGGGTCGCCAGAGACCAAGACAAGGTTTGTTACTGCCGTAGTCATTCCTGCCGCCTTGGCAACTTTGGAGGCTGAAGAACTGCGTAGACCCACTAGGTCTGGCACCAGAGACTGTTGCTCGGCTGAGGCAACAACGAGGTTCACGGGCTGATCACGAGGAGCCTTTGACGCAGGGACTGGGTCTGAAGCGAGAACAGTTCCTGGGACTTGATCCGGGGAAAACTCCCGAGAGATCTCTCCCACGGTCAGCTCAGCACGAGCGAGTTCAACAATGGCCTCTCCTACGGGTCGGCCGACGATCTCTGGCACCGTGCGCGGTTCGGGTCCCTGTGACACCCGCAGCTTGACGATGGACCCGGGAGCAGCTCTTGTTCCACCGGCCGGATCTGATCCAAGAATCAGGCCCTGCGCTACCTGCTCGTCAAAGGCATCCTCGAGTTCTCCGCTGAGGCCAATCGTCTTCAGCACTTTGAGTGCCTCGGGCCCTTTCATGCCAGCAAAATCAGGCAGATCTACGCCAGCAAGGCCATCACTGACTCGCAAGAGAATTTGTTCTCCGACTTCAAGGCGGCTGCCTGCAACTGGGTCCTGGCCGATGACCGTGTCTGCTGGAATCACTTCGTTTGAGTCGTACTCGGTCTCTACCACCAAGCCCAGGCGCTCAAGTTGCGACTGAGCTTCGATCAGGGTCCGGCCTGCCATTCGCGGAACCGTGACTTGAGCCACCCGAGCATTACTCGAGCCGCTCTTCAGGGATGCGCTGAAGGCAAAGATCGTGAGCCCGAGTAGAAACAGAATAACAATCAGACCAACGGCCAGAGCCGCTGGATGCAACGCTGTGTCTACGGTTTCGAGCTCGCCGATCTCGGTGACTCGCTCGGGTGCATCATTGCTTGGCTCAGTCACATCATCCACCAACCTTTGTGGTTGGAGTGGCTGGTTTGACAGTCGTGCTCGACGAGCTAGCCCCAGGAGTAGTAGTCGTCGTGGCCGCTCGCCGAGGTGGCGGCACCTGCCCCACAACGATGGTCACGATTTGACCGGGTCGATAGGGAGTTCCCGCTACGGGGTTTTGCCCAAAAACGTTGCCGACTCCAGGGTCACCCTCCACAACGAGTTGGCCCGCTACGTCTACCAAAAACCCTGCCGCTTTGAGCACATCTGTGGCCGAGCTTTGTTGCGTATTCGTCACCTCGGGTACTGGAATCGGTGGAGGCCCATTTGAGATTGTTAACGCAACGGCTGTGTCTTTGGGAACTTTTGTTCCCTGTGCCGGGGCGGATGAAATGACCGCTCCTGCAACTACTGCGGGGTCATCGGCCTGGGTGAGCGGACCAAACGACAGCCCTGCCTTGCCCAGCCGGAAGGCCGCTCCCTCGAGCGAAAGTCCAGCTACCTCTGGAACTGGTCGGCTATCTGGCCCAGAGGACACCTCGAGTCGCACGGAGCCGGCTTGGGCCACGAGCACCTCGGCCGCCGGGAACTGCGCAACCACAATTCCGTTCGGCACGGTCTCATTCGATACCTCGACAATCTTGATCGGTACTCCCGGGTCACCCAACTCACGGGTGACCTCAACGATTGGCCTGCCAACAGCCGCTGGCATTCGGGTGCGATTGACTCCGCTACTCACTACCAGCTCAATCTTGTCCCCAGAACGCGCTTTCTCCCCCGCTGCAGGCTTCTGACCAACGATTGTTCCGCGTGGGGCAGTCAAGCTAAACGCCGTTCGGGTGACTGCCCTGAGTCCAAGGTTTTCTGCCTCGACCTTTGCCCGCGGCAGCGGGCGGCCCGCAAAGTCGGGAACGGTTACGACCCTTCCAAGGCCGCGTATGGCATCAAGTGGATTCAGACTGTCTGAAAACCCTAGGAGCAGTACTGCCGATGCAACAATCAAGAGGGCTCCCACTAACGGCAGCAACCCGCGTGTCTTGTTCATCTCAGTCGCTTTGAGGCGTCACGGCGTTGTCGTTGTTGTAGCAACCGTGGTCGAGGTCGTTGTTGTTGTCGCCGCAGCAGCAACGCCCACAGTGATAGTCACTGCCGATCCTTTGTCTTCCATCTTTCCACCAGCAGGGTCTTGCGAAATCACTCTGCCCGCATTCGGATCGCCTGCAGGAACCGTCTGAGGTACCACCCTCACGCTGAGTCCTACAAACTTGATGGTGGTTGTTGCATCGGCCTCGTTCTGGCCAACAACGGTTGGAACCTTGACCTGCTCAGGGCCAGTCGAGACCACAATCCGGATGAGCGTGTTGGCCGCTACTGAGGCTCCGCCAGCTGGGTCAGTGCTAATCACACTGCCGTTGGGAACCGTTGCGCTTGCAGCCTGCGTGGGGTTCGCAAAGCGGAAACCTGCTGCTTGGATTGCAGCCTGTGCCTGAGCGAGTGGTTGCCCAACCACATCGGGCACCAGTTCTTCTCCCACACCCTTCGAAACAAAAAGCTCAACAACCGAGCCAACAGCAACAGGAACGAGTGCTGCAGGGTTCTGGCTAATGACTGTTCCAGAGGCAATATCAGCACTCTCTTGAGGAGTGATCTTGACTAACAGACCCTTTGCGATGAGTTGCTTTTCTGCCTCGGCTTGAGCCAAGCCAGTTACATCTGGCAACTCAACAGTCTCAATTCCCGAAGAGACAACCAGCTTGACAGTGCTGCCAGATTTCACTGTCACGTCTTTACCAGGATCCTGTGAAATAACAAGATCTGCAGCAATTGTCGCCGACGGCTCAGTAGTGACCTTGGGAACAAGATCGGCATCTTTCAGTTGCGTCTCGGCTTCGGCGCGAGTCAGCCCGATCAGACTCGGCACTGCCACATCGGCTCCGCTGGAGCTATTCACAAACCAAAACAGCAAGCCTCCGAGGGCTAGGAGCAGCACAACAAGAATGCCAATAAAGAGCGCCGTCTTTGGTTTTTTCTCTTCCTCTTCTTGGTCGTCTTCGGGCTCTGCTGCAGGAACCGCAGCACCCACAGTGGTAGCTGGCTGCATCGTGGTTGCCATCGCTGCTGCACCGCCGAGCGCCGCTGCGGCAAGCGCTGCATCGCGTTCGGCAATGGTTTGCTCGCCCGCCAAAAAGCGTCCTAGATCCATACGCAGATCTTCTGCAGAGGCATAACGATCATCAGGCTTCTTTTGCAGGAGCTTCATGATGATTGCCTCGAGGCCAGGTGGCAGCGTAGGCATGAGCGTGGAGGGGGATGGCGGCTGATCTTGAACGTGCTTATACGCAATTGCCAGTGGAGTGTCTCCGGCAAAGGGTGGGCGGCCAGTCACCATCTCGTACAGAACAACGCCAAGGGAGTAGAGATCAGAACGAGGGTCTACCGACAGGCCCTGAGCCTGCTCGGGCGAGAAATACGTTGCGGTGCCCATGACCGACCCGGCCTGGGTGAGGTCATCATCTGCGCTAGAGAGCGCTCGAGCGATTCCAAAATCGGTGACCTTCGCTTGACCTGATTTGGTCAGTAGCACATTGCCCGGTTTTACGTCTCGGTGTACCACTCCGCGGGAGTGTGCGAACCCCAAACCGCCGGCAACTTCTGAAGCAATCTCTGCAGCGCGGTTCGGATGCAGTGGGCCATCAGCACGTAACACTTGGGCAAGTGACGGGCCATCTACATACTCCATGACGATGAAGTAGGTGCCGTCTTGCTCGCCCCAATCAAACACTCCAACGATGTTGGCATTCGATAACCCCGCTGCGGCCTGGGCCTCTCTGCGGAACCGCTCCACGAATGAGGGGTCAACGGCAAACTCGGGGACGAGTTCCTTTACCGCTACAGGTCGGTCAAGGGATCGGTCCCGTGCCAAATACACCTGCGCCATGCCTCCGCGGGCTAGGCGACGGTGGATCTCGTAGCGATCATTTAATACGCGAGGTGGTTGATCAGACATGCCTCATAAGAGTAGGGCTACAAGCGGCGCTCCTGCGTCATACAGGCTCAACCCCTGAGCGGGCTCTCCGGGCAGCAAGCTCATCCGGGCAAGAGGGCGGCCTGCAGGACTTGTTTAGCGATTGGCCCGGCCACGCGGCCACCAGTCGAACCTGAGGCTCCGTCGACTCCCTGCACCATCACAGCCACGGCAATCGTGGGCGCCTGACCCGCCGGGCCGGCGAACGCAATAATCCAAGCGTGTGACTGCGGTGGGTCAAGACCGAGTTGTGCTGTTCCGGTTTTGCCACCCACATCAAAGCCAGGCATTGCCAAGATCGACGCAGTCCCGTCGCTGACCACGCTGATCATCGCTCGCCTCAAAATCTCGGCGTTCTCTGGGCTCATGGAATCGCGCCACGGACTGTCGGCATAACTCGCAACGACTGCGCCATCGCGAGCGCGAATCTCGCTCATGACGTGGGGCGCCATGATGCGGCCTTTGTTTGCCACTCCGGCGGCAACAAGGGCCATCTGCAACGGGGTGGCTGCAACATCGTTTTGTCCGATGCCTGTTTGCGCCAACGCTGGGGTGTCTTCATAGACGGGGGCGGCACCCTCGGGTGTACTCACCACCGCTCCGAAGTTGGTGGGATAGACCGAGGTTGCTGGCCGAGTCAGATCAATGGGTGGTGCGTCATTAAACCCTGCCGCCTCGGCTGCAGCAATCATTGGATCCGGGCCCAAGGTCTCGGCCGCCATCTGCGCAAACGAAGAGTTACACGACTTCTGCAGTATGACAAAGAGTGTTCCGCCGCACATGTTGCCATCAAAGTTCTTGATCGGGCGAGTAGTAAGAGGTGGCGTATAGGACTGTACGACTGGATAGTCAGGGGTGGTCTCGGTCACCTTGTTCGAGGTCAGGCCTGCCGTTGCCGTCACAATTTTGAAGGTCGACCCAGGGAAATAGCGTTCCTGATAGGCACGAGAAAGAAGCGGTTTGGAAGGAGCAGCGTCGAGCATTGTCTTGGCGTCAACGGCCGCCTCTCCTTGATTTGCCGAGATGACGTTTGGGTCATAGGTCGGGTTTGAGTACATCGCGATGATGTCTCCGCTGCGCGGGTCGAGTGCCACCACAGACCCCTCGAGGCCTCCGAGCGCATCTCTTGCAGCGCGCTGCACTTGGCCCCGCAGGGTGAGCACAACGTCGCCCTCACTCGACTGATCGGCAAAAAATCCAGATAGTTCATGCAGCTGCAACGAGGGAGTGCGGCCAGTGAGTTCGGCGTTATAGACGCGCTCTACCCCAGTTGAACCCAAACGAAATGAGTAATAGCCCGTGACATGAGCAAACAATTCCGCCTCTGGGTAAACACGTTGATAGCGAAGTTCTGATCGCACCACCAGAGAGGTTGCAGCAATCTCTCCTTCTGCAGTCACGATGTCTCCACGCGGTTTATTGAAGTCCCGCAGCTGTGCGCGAGTGTTCTCTGGTCGATCGTTGTAGGCGCCAGCCTGAAAAACTTGGATCTGATTGAGCTTCAGGAATGCTGCGAAGTAACAGACCATGATCACGATTCCGAGAATCTTGATTTGCCGATTCATCGGGCAACCACCGGTTCTGGTGTTTTGCGCGCCGTTTGATCAGAGATACGCACAAGTAGCGCTAACAAGATGTAGTTCGCCACCAAAGATGAACCACCGTATGAGACAAAGGGAAGTGTGACTCCGGTGAGCGGCAGCAGGCGGATCACCCCAGCAATAATGATGAACGCCTGAAAGGCAATCAGAGTGGTGAGGCCCACGGCTAGCAGAGAACTAAATGGGTCCGATGAGCGCTGCGCCACTCGCAGCCCGCTTCCGGCGAGTAACAAGAATGCGCACAGCACCGCCGTCGCCCCGAGTAGGCCCAACTCTTCTCCGATGACTGCAAAAATAAAGTCAGACTCGTCGGCCGGAATGCGCCCTGCGATTCCTAATCCCGGTCCCGTTCCCGTGGTGCCACCCCAAGCCAGCGCATACGCACCTTGGATGACCTGAAAGCCCTTCCCCGATGGATCAGACCAGGGGTTGATCCAAATAGTGACGCGAGTTTGCACATGAGAGAAAAGTCGCCAGGCCGCGTATGAGCTAGCAGAGAAAAGTGCAACGCCAACTGCTAAGTAGCTCCCCCGACCAGTGGCTACCCAGAGCATCACAATGAACAGCACGAAGAACAGCAAGGCCGAACCCAAGTCCTTCTCAAAGACCATCACGATGAGCGAGAAGCCAACGGCCACAAGGACGGGCGCAAAGTATTTTGGATCGGGAGTGTTGATTCGCCCGATTCGGAATGTAGCCACGCCAAGCAACTCACGTCGCTCAACTAAGTACCCAGCAAAGAAGATGGCGAGCGCAATCTTGGCAAGCTCACCTGGCTGAAACCCAACGGGGCCGAGCGACACCCAGATGCGTGAACCATTAATGCTTCGCCCTACCCCGGGTAGCAACGGCATGACGAGTAACAGCACGCCAACGAGTCCGAAGGTGTAGCGGTAACGCTGAAGGAAGCGAACGTCGCGAACCACAATGAGCGTGGCGATGTAGCCAAAGATTCCTACTGCAGTCCAGACGGCCTGCAAACCGGCGAGTTCACCGTCAAGGCGGGCAATAAAGACGTACCCCAACCCGTTCAAGAGTGCTGCAAGAGGCAAGAAAAGAGGATCGGCAGTTGGGGCAAATTT
>WLJI01000128.1 GCA_009701845.1 Actinomycetota bacterium | reverse complement strand
TTGTAGAACTCGTTGTGAGCGGCTGGACAACAAGGCTTGAGCGATCCGACCTGGACCCTCTGCGCATTGAAGTAATGGCATCTTCTGATGAGTCGTCCGACCAGAGAGCAAAGGCTCTTCCAACCACGTCGGAAGGGCTACTCAGAATTGCACCCTACGAGGTTGCGAGGGTCGCCGTAGGAAGGCGAAGTATTCAGCAGATCATGCGCTACGACTGGCAGGGCGTACCTAACCCTCTGGAATACGTTGATCTGCTTGTGGCATTCACCCCCGCCACTCACGACATCGTCGATGCCTAGGAGCCAGGCTGCTCCTGCGTTACAGCGAGCAGATGTAGCCAGTGCGAGGGTCTGCGTTACCCCCAAGCAACTCCAAGTAGGCGGCAGTCACTTCATCAGAGCCCTGAGCTAGCTGGAACTCAACCCAGGTGTTTGCCCACTCAACGTAGCGATCCCAAGCGCTGCTCACGCGTGCATCGAGTTGCTCGGTTCCCCAGTCTTTGGTTCGCTTTGCAATCTGTGTCGGTGCAAAAAAGAACTGAGGTTCTGGATCAGGAAGCTTCGCCATGGCGGCTCCAGCGGCGTGGTCCCAGTGGGTGCCACCGACTGTCATGGAGTAATCAAGCACACCATCCAGATGGGTATGTACTGCATGCAGCACATCTCGATTTCCAGCAATATCCACGTACACCGACTGCTCCCGAACAAGCTGATCAATCTGGTTGTACGTAGAGACCTGACTGTAGACACCTAGGCCTTGGGTGAACTCAAAGTTGGCCTCAGAGGTCAACCCGCACACCTTGATTCCGCGCTCACCTGCAAGGTGAGCAACACCTAGTGCGGTCTTACTCGAGGCACTAGAAATGACCACCTGTTGAGCACCAAAGTCACTCTGATCAAGAAGAAAGTCATCAATCAAAAAGGCCGTAAAGAACAGGGGGTACAACAACATCTGCTGCTTCTCCCAGTCTGCTCGGTAGAGCGGATCAGCAGCAGATCGAGTGTATCGACTGTAGGCAGAGGGCAGCCCTGCACGGTGCGGGGAGGTGTCAGTAAGCCCACGAGCGTCTGCTCGCCCTGGCTGGATGACCAACTCAGCAGACATCGGAAGGTAGCCGTAGAGGAGTTCACCCACCTCTGCATCTACTGACCTGCTCTCTACTACTTCGCCAAACCCCCAAACGGGTATGCGACCCCAGTCTGCAGCGTCAGCCTCGGCCACTGGAAAGAACTGCCAGTAGCTCAACATGTCTCCGAATACGGCATAGGTGATGTTGTTTGATGACAGTGCAAAGGCCCTGACCCGCAGGCGGGCTTGGCCATCTTCGAGGGGCAGGCTCTCATGTAGCTCGACGCGTACTTGCGAGAGATTTTGCTTGGCAACCTCTATGTTCATCTCTGGTCCTGTCATGTTGCGAAGTTCAGATGAGCCCTTACCCTAGGTGCCATTCCAGCACCTGAAATGCCCCGAGACCTGCCCGGTCAAGCAATGCTTCGGCCTCGATAACACGGCTACGACCGCGAACTGCGGCAAGGCTGCCCTCGCTGGCACCTTCACTCCAGATCTGACGCCCCTCGCTGACGAGGCCTTCAATCCCCCATCGCGTCAACCACTCCGCCTGAGTCGAACTGACCGTAAGAGGCGCAACTCGTTCGAGTTGATCAACAGCAACTTCACAGGTGATGTCTTGGCTGCCCGGAAACTTGAGCGGATGCTGACCGCGTTCTTGTGATCGATAGGTGCGCAACCACTCAACCTGAGGGCGTTCAGACAGCGCCTCAGAATGGGCGCAGTAATCGATGACCACTACAGAACCTTCCCGGATGAGCAACTGAGCCTGATAGAGCCACTCACCTGCGGCGGACTGCAGCGGAATTCGAACCCCCGGTGCGGCCTGCGGCAGGAGTTCATCTGCAAGCCGAGAGGCCGCCGGATCAGCCGGAACAAGCAGCTCAACGAACGCTTCAGCTTCGAGTGTGACTCGAAGTTCTAACCAAGAAGTCTGACCTCGCTGCAAAATTCGAACGGGCAAATTATCTAGAAGCTCGTTCGCAAGAACTACCCCGACCACGGACTCTGCTGGCAGATCACCAAGGGAGCAAAACAGCGGCCCAGCGTGCTGATCAACTGCAACAAGGTCTGAATCTTCGCCTGCCACTGGCCCAAGAACCTCCGAGGGCTGCACCAAAGGCAGATGCTCGTGTTGGCGTTGTCGAAGCGATTCCGAGCGCTCCACCAACACGTAACGCAGCGCAGCTGCGCATGCCGGCTCAGCGGCGCGCACGGCAAGAGCAAGCGCACCTCGACCAGCTGCAGCTTCAATGACAACAAACGGATCGGGGCAGCCAAGCTCCTGCCATCGAGCATCCAAAAAATTCGCCAGGACGGCTCCAAAGAGCGGGCCGACCTCTGGACTAGTCAGGAAGTCGGCCCCAGAGCGACCAGCTCCCCCAGAGCTAGAAAAGAACCCATCAGCTCGGTGATACAGCGCAAGCTCCATGTACTCATCAAAGCGAATCGAGCCGTTTCGAGAAATCAGTTCGCTGAGTTCCTCGGCAAGCGACTTGGCCTGTTCGACCATGTGCGCGCCTTAGCGGCCGAGTGCTGCAGCTATGGGTGTGAAATCGCTGATGTTGGTGAGGAGCCCTGGCAACACGCCGAACAGAACGGTTGCAACCACTGTGATTCCCATTGCACCGATCAAGCTGAACGGAATCTTGACTGGGGTGGTGTCTCCATCTGGGGCTTCATCAAACCACATGGTCTTAGCCACATTCAGGTAGTAGTAGGCGGCCACAACGGTGTTGATGGCCATGATGATCGCCAGTGCGTAGCCAAGGGCAGTGTTGCCCCCAATGAGCGCCTGCCAGATGCCGAACTTGGCATACCAGCCACCGAAAGGCGGGATACCTGCGAGTGAAGCCAAGAAGATGGTCATCGCTACCGTCAAACCAGGCATGTAGCTGAAGAGTCCGCCAAGAGATGTGATCTCGGCCGAGCGAGTCTTGCGAGAGATTGCGATGATGACGGCGAAAGCTCCCAAGTTCATCGCCGCATAGATCACCAGATAAATCACGATTGAGGACAATGCCTGCTCACGGTTTGTTTCGATCACAGCGAATGGAGCCAACATAAACCCAGCCTGCGCAATACCCGAGTAAGCCAACATGCGAACCACATTGGTCTGCTTGAGCGCAATCAGGTTGCCCACCGTCATCGAGAGAATTGCAAGTACTGCAAACACCGGCTGGATAATGTCGGGACGTGCAGCGAAGCAGTAAAAGACGATCTGGATGAGCGCAACAAATCCGGCAGTCTTTGACGCAACCGCCAAGAACGCTGTTACTGGAGTGGGCGCACCCTCATAGGTATCTGGAGCCCAGGTATGGAAGGGCACTGCCGAAACCTTGAAAGCAAATCCGATGATCACAAAGATCATCGCCAAGGTAACAATCGGGGCGCCTCGGCCATCACCGATGCGCATGAGGTTGCCGGCAATCACGTCTAGGCGAGTGGAGCGCCCAACCCCGTAGATAAGAGACATGCCGTAGAGCAGCACTGCCGAGGCGAATACACCCATCAGGTAGTACTTCAGTCCAGCCTCGTTCGACTTTTCGTCACCCTTGCGCCAAGCAGCGAGCATGTACGCCGGGATGGAAAGTAGTTCGAGCGCCACAAAGATCATGATCAGATCGCGAGCCGAGCACATCACGAGCATGCCCAAGACCGCAGCAACAATGAGCGAGTAATACTCGCTCTCCCAGTAGTCGCCGTCTGCCACATAGTTCGTCGACATCAGCACAACTATGTAGGCCGAGACCAAGAACAGCGCCTTGAGCACCAACGACATGGAGTCAACGACGTAGGAACCACCAAAGAGCACCCTGGTACTGCCATCCACGGCCAGCGTGATCACCGGAATCAGGGCTCCGAGCAACACCAGACTCGCCAGAGTGGGCATGAACGGTTTGGCCTTCTCTAGCTTGACCGAATCAAGCAGGATGAGCACCAGACTCCCAACCAGAATCACCATCTCGGGCGCGATGGCATGCCAGTCAATGGTGGGCGAAACAAAGTCCGCTTCTGGAAGGAGCTGCAGGAGTGTGGCGATCACTGAGGATCAGCCCCCGACCGTTCTGGCAATGACCTCAACAGCGGGGCCAGCAACATTGAAGATGAGGCCTGGGAAGAATCCAAGGATCACGATGCCCGCAAGAATGGGCGACCACGCCATCCACTCAAACTTGTTCACGTCGGTGATGTTGGGATCATTTGCAAACTCTTCACTAGGAGTCCCAAACGCAGTGCGCTGATAGAGCCAGAGCAGGTAACCAGCAGCCAGCACCGTGCCCACTGCAGCCAGCACCATGAGTGTGCGGAACAGTGCCACGTTCAAGCCAACGGCGGGGTCATAGGCCGACAGGATTGCTGGGAACTCGCCCCAGAAGCCGGCCAGACCTGGAAGCCCAAGTGAAGCCATGGTGGCGAAACCTAGAATCCAGCCCATCTTGGGCGCCGAGATGAGCAGCCCGCCCAGTCGCTTGATATCGAGCGTGTGGTAACGCTCTTTCACCGAGCCAGCCACAAAGAACAACAGCCCAGTGATCAAACCGTGAGCCACCATGCCGAACACAGCGGCGTTCAAACCAAAGGCTGTCAGGGTAGAGATTCCCAACATGGTGTAGCCCATATGCGACACCGAGGAGAATGCAATGAGCCGCTTCATATCTGTCTGGGCCAGACATCCAAGCGCACCGTAGATAATGCCGATCACGGCCAAGATGCCAATGATTGGGGCCCATGCTCGAGCGGCAACTGGAAGGATTGGAATTGCAATTCGGATGAATCCGTAGGTACCCAACTTGAGCAAGACCGCAGCCAGGATGACCGAGCCCTGCGTGGGGGCCTGGGTGTGAGCGTCTGGCAACCAGGTATGGAACGGGAACATCGGCACCTTGATACCGAAGCCCAAGAACATTCCACCAAAGATGACAATCGCAGTGGTCTTGGCAATGCCTGCGGCACCCGAATAGGTGAGCGCCTGCATACCAAAGCTGTGGAGTGGATCCCCCGCTTGCATATCGGCGTAACTTCCGCCCAAGGCTCGCAATTGTTCAAGTGCGATTCCAGTAGGAGCCTTCGCTAGGAAGTACAGCGCTACGAAAGCCACGATCATAAAAGCTGAGCCAAACAGCGTGTACAAGAAGAACTTGATCGAGGCGTAGCGGCGTTGCTCGCCACCCCAGACTCCGATGAGGAAGTACATCGGCAGCAGCGTGACCTCGAAGAACACGAAGAACAGAATCAGGTCCTGAGCAAGGAACGACCCAATCATGGCTGTTTCAAGAATCAGCATGAGCGTGAAGAAGGCTTTGGGGTTGCCAGGGTTTGGTACATGCTGCCAGCTGTAAATCACGACCAGCGGAACAATGAACAAGGTGAGTGCTAACAGCGGCAAGGAGAGCCCATCAAGGCCCAGAATAAAGTTGCTGTTAATCAGCTCAATCCAGTTCTTGTTGACCATGAACTGCAGGTTTTCTGAATCGCCGTAATCGAAGTTGAGCATCAACAAGATGCCCATAGCGGCCGCTGCTAGCGGAGCGCCCAATGCCACAAGTTTGATGGCACCCTCGGATTGTTTGGGTATCGCCATCATCACTAACGCCCCTGCCAACGGCAAGAAAATAGTGAGGACAAGACCCCAGGTGTTTAAGAAATTCATCATCGGATTCGGCTCTCCCTGTCGTTCATCAGCCGATTACCACCACGAACACGCCGGCCAAAATTGCTACAGCGGCGAAGAACAGTGCTGCGTACTGCTGGATCCGTCCGGTCTGCGTGAGACGCAACATTGCGCCAACACCACTCGCAGATGACCCGGCGCCATTAACGGCGCCGTCGACGACCTTTTGGTCGACGTTCTTATAGACCCAATTGCCCGAGCCAACCGCAGTCTTACCGACCAAGTTCACGGTGCCATCAATGACGTTGGCACTGAACCAATTGGCTGCCCGGGCGAGCGGGCCTTTCACAAATCCCGCGATGACTGTCGTGTACAGCCAATCGAAGTAGTACTTATTCACCAGAATATTCTTGAAGAATGCCGCAACCTTGTTTCGCTCCGCCAAACCATGCAGACCAGCGAAGGCGTTCTTAAAGAAGTACAGATAGGCCAAACCAATGCCTGCGAGTCCAACCGCAACAGAAACCAAAGCCAGTACCGGATTGAAACCGGCATGCGTAATTGCGGGGAAGTAGAGCCCCACCGGTTCTACATAATGCTCAAATCGAGTTTGTGTTCCCTCGGGCAAGAAATCAAAAGCCGCAGGAAGGTTGACAATGCCGGCAATTGCTCCGAGCGAAGCCAAGATAATCAGCGGGGTAGTAATTCTTGGCCCCGACTCGTGGGGCGTTCCATGTCCACGGTACTCGCCGTAGAAGGCGTACCAGATGGTTCGGGTCATGTACGCCGCAGTGCAGAACGCTGCGAGAAGCAGCATGACCAACATCACGTGGTACTCGCCATTGGCACCTTCAGTACCGGGGAATGATCCAGTGCCAGCCAGGATCTCGTCTTTCGACCAGAAGCCTGACAGCGGGAAGACGCCGGCTAGCGCAGCCGTTGCAACGAGATAGGTCCAAAAGGTCTTGGGCATGATCTTTCGAAGACCGCCCATGTCGTCAACCATGTTGAAGCTGTGATGGCATGCATGGCTCAGTGAGCCAGCCCCGAGGAACAAACAGGCCTTGAAGAACGCGTGGGTGAACAAGTGGAAGAGCGCCGCAGTCCAAGCGCCAACACCCAAAGCCGTGACCATAAACCCAAGCTGCGAGACCGTGGAGTAGGCCAACACCTTCTTGATGTCTTTTTGGACGAAAGCCAGCATGGCCCCAAACAGCGCAGTGATTGCACCGATCATTGAGAGCGCATTCACCGATGATCCAGATATCGAGAGCCCCTCAAAGAAGACGGGGTAGAGCCGCGCAACCATGTAGACGCCAGCTACCACCATGGTTGCAGCGTGAATCAGCGCCGAGACGGGGGTAGGCCCAGCCATGGCATCGGGAAGCCAAGTATGCAGAATGAACTGACCCGACTTAGACATCACGGCAGTGATGAGGCACAGCGACCCGATGAGCAAGAGCGTGTGAGAGATTCCGCCCTCATTCGCCAAGATGTTGAGATCCATGATGGAGAAGGATTTGCCTGCGGCGAAATACAAGACAATGACGCCTACTAAGAGCCCGATGTCTCCAACGCGGTTCGTAAGGAAGGCCTTGAGCGCAGCGTCGGAATTGGGTTTCTCTTCCCACCAATGGCCAATCAACGCAAAGGAACAGACGCCAACCAACTCCCACCCGACAATCATCTGCAAGGTGTTCTCGCTGAGCACGAAGAACAACATTGAAGCGGTGAACAAGCTGAGGAATGCGAAGTAGTGGGTATAGCGACGGTCGCCGTGCACATAGTCGGTGCTGAACACGTGAACGAGCAGCGAGATCAGCGTGACTACAACAAGCAGCAGAACGGACTGCCCATCCACAAGGGTGCCAATGGAAATTGTCTGGTCGCCATTTTGGAACCAGTTGATGCAAGAGACCACTGGCCGAGTCGCAACTTCTTCGTGGCCACCCTTCTCTTCACCGGCGGGCTCGGAAGCTGCCGGGGCGGCTGGGGCTGCTGATTCTCCTAGTGGCGGAGCGGCTGCAGTTGCACCTTCGGTGCCATGGCCGCCTTCGTTATGTCCCTCGCCGGCTTTTTTGCCAGCAGTTTTGCCCTCTACGTGTTCGACGCCCTCGCCGACAGCTGCAGCTTCAGCGGCCACGCTTGAACAACTCGGATCTACGTTGGCTAGTGCAGCACCTTCTGCAGCAGGCCCATGACCTTCAGGGTTGTCG
>WLJI01000127.1 GCA_009701845.1 Actinomycetota bacterium | reverse complement strand
CTGCGAACCCCCAGCGCTGAAACCAAAAAGTCGGCCTGTCGCCACATGGCGCCCTTTGGCATGCCGGTAGTTCCCCCCGTGTAACACAGGTAGACATCATCACCTGATAACCCATCGGTGATGAACGCAGGAAGTGTCGGAGTTGCCCCGAGGAGCGCAGTCTCGTAATCGACCGCCCCTCGAACAAGCTCGTAGCCAGAGCCGTCGGCAACCTGCAGAATGATCTTTGGCTGATGATCAAGGCTGGCTAACACTGACTCGAGCACTGGCGCGAATCGCTCGTGAATGATGATTCCTTCGGCCGAAGAATCCTTGAGTAGGTACGTCAACTCTTCGGCTACGTAGCGGTAGTTGACGTTGAAGGGAACGCATCGAGACTTCCACGCCCCAAGCATCGACTCAAGGTATTCGTTCCCGTTGAGCATGTAGAGCGCTACAAGTGACTGGGGTGACTGCCAACGCTGTGTTGGGGTGTGGGCTGTGCCAGCCGTGCTTGTGTTTTGCGGGCCTAAACCTGCGTCATGGAGCACTCGGGCAAGCCTGCGGGTTCGGTCCTGTACCTGTGCCCAACTCAAGACACGATCACGAAAGATCACGCAGTCAGCATCTGGCTGCTTCGCAGCTATGGCCTCGCAGATGCTCGCAACATCAAGTTCCATAATGCGACAACTCTGAGCGGGGAGTCTCCCCTAGGCCTGTACCGCTACCGGAGTCTCAGAGACGGCTTGAAGCGGGAAGTGACATGCCACGAACTGATCTCCAGTTACGTGTTGCATCTGAGGCTCCACGCGGGCGCAGATTTCTTGAGCAAGTGGGCAGCGAGTGCGGAACCTGCAGCCGCTCGGAGGGGAAATTGGCGAGGGAAGGTCGCCCTCTAAGTGATGTTCGGTATCGAGAGAAGCGTTGGGATCGGGTAATGGAATTGCGGCAAGAAGCGCACGTGTATACGGATGCGCGGGTGCAGCGTAAAGCGAATCTGGGCTGCCGATTTCACACATCTTGCCGAGATACATCACAGCGACCCGATCGGAGATGTTCTTGACCACGGCCAAATCGTGGGCAATGAAGACCAAGGTGAGGCCGTAGCGAGCCTTCATGTCTTCCAAGAGATTGAGGATTTGAGCCTGCACCGACACGTCAAGCGCAGAGACGGGTTCGTCGCAAATGATGACCGATGGTTCAGTAATCACTGCTCTGGCAATCGAGATTCTCTGGCACTGACCACCGGAGAACTCGTGCGGCTTGCGCTCTGCAGCCGCCTCGGGGTCGATCCCCACAGAAGAAAGGACCTCTGAGACCTTCAAGCGTCGCTCTTCAGGAGTACCGATCTTCCAAATATTGAGGGGTTCCTCAACGATTTGCATCACCGTTCGTCGTGGGTTTAGCGAGCTAATCGGGTCCTGAAAGATCATCTGCAACTTGGGACGCGTATTACGAAGTTGCTCGCCTCGAAGCGAACACAGGTCCGTTCCATCAAGGGAAACTTCCCCGCGAGTAGGCCTAGGAAGTTGCATGATTGCTTTTCCAGTGGTGGATTTCCCACAGCCGGATTCACCAACAAGGCCGAGAGTCTCTCCTGGGGCAATGTCAAACGACACATTGCTTACTGCAGACACTTTCTTTCCTCGACCAGCGGGAAAATCTACAACTAGGTTTTCAACTCGCAGCAAACTCTCAGAGGGTTGCCGAAGGTGCGCAGTTCCGCTTCCTGCCATGTCTACATTCCCTCTGGTTGATCTGCAGTGGATGGAGGAGCGGGAACTTCTCCTATAGGTGGGGGCCCTTGGGCTGGTGTAACGAACTGAGGTGCAGTTGCCATCAGTCGCTGCGCAGCTATACGCAAACGAATCTCTTCGGTTTCTGGAGAGCCGATGGGGTAGAAGCAGGCAAAGAGATGCTCTGGTGCAGTGGGTGAGGGGGTCAACGCCGGAGCTTCTTCGTGGCATCGTGGTTGCACATAGGGGCACCTTGGGCTGAAAGCACAGCCCTTCGGTGGGTTGACAAGGTCTGGTGGACGCCCGCCAATCGCAGCAAGGCGGGTGTGCGATGCGTCGGTGAGCTTCGGAATAGCCGACATCAGAGCCTCTGTGTAGGGCATCTTCATCTCGCTAAAGAGCAAGGCCGTTGGGGCCTGCTCAACTACCTGACCGGCGTACATCACTGCAATCTCATCTGCTCGTCCGGCCACGACTCCAAGGTCGTGAGTCACCAAGATGATGCCCATGAACCGCTCGCGTTGCTGCTCCGCAAGCAGATCAAGAATCTGTGCCTGAACAGTCACGTCAAGAGCCGTAGTTGGCTCGTCAGCGAAGAGCAGTTTCGGTCCGCAGGCCAGCGCTACTGCAATCACCACACGTTGGCGCATCCCGCCCGACATCTCGTGCGGATAGGAAGAGAATCTCTTCTCTGGCTCGGGGATCTTCACAGCCTTCAGAAGGGCAATAGCGGTGTCTTTCGCATCCGCCTTGCTCATATTGAGATGGAACCTGAGTGATTCCGTTATTTGCAGTCCCACCTTCATGACGGGGTTCAGCGCTGTCATTGGATCTTGGAAGATCATGGCCATCTCATCGCCCCAGAGCTCGCGATACTCAGTGTCGTTCAAGCCAGAGATTTCTTTACCTTCAAAGATGACTTGCCCAGAGCGCTCGGTATTGGCTCGCGGGAGCAGCCCCATAATTGATCGAGAGAGCACGGATTTACCCGAACCTGACTCGCCAACAACACCAAGCGTCTGTCCACGTTCCAACGACAGCGAAACGCCGTTGACAGCGGTGAGCGATCCGCGATCAGTAGTAAACCGTGTGACGATATCTCGCACTTCAAGAAGCTTCGGGGCGCCAGGGGTGCCGCTAGGCGTTGGTAGTCCGTCGATCTGATTCCCGATACTCACAGTACGGACTCTCTTACTCCGAAGCGTCGGTTGACGGCGTCGCCGAGGAAGTTCAACGCCATCACCGTAAGGAACAAAATGATGGAGGTGAAAATCACGATGTGCGGTGAGTTACGCATCTGCCCCCGACCCTCGGCAATGATGTTTCCCCAAGATGGCATGGGGAGTTGAACGCCCACTCCGAACAAGCTGAGCCCGCCCTCGGCCACAATTGCAATACCTACACCGAGCAGCGAGATCGACAGCATTGCGGGCATCACGTTGGGCAGCACTTCGCGAACCATGATTCGGCCGTTCTTGGCACCCATTGCCTTGGCTGCAAGAACAAACTCTCGCTCTGACCACGCAAGAGTATTTGCACGAGTGATGCGCCCGAGCAGCGGGATCGACACAATACCCAGTCCGAGAACAACAACCGCCAAGCGTCGTGTGGAGTTCACTCCTGCACCGCTAGCAAGCACAGTCACTAGCGAGAGCGCAAGAACAAACTGAGGGATAGCTAGAAGCACATTCATCAACGGGGTGATCAGGCCATCTACGCGACCACGGAAGAACCCCGTGATGAGCCCGAGCATGCCGCCCAGAATGAGGCCAAAGGCCACTGCGCCAAACCCCACGATGAACGATGAGCGCGTTCCCCAGATAATTCTTGAAAGTAGATCCCGCCCGATAGCGTCGCCGCCGAACCAGTGACCCGCTGTCGGACCCTTTCGGGCTATGGCTACAAAGGATTGGTTTGGGTCAGGGATCGGAAGCACAGGTGCAAGGATTGCCAGAAGCGCCAGAAAGGCGATCCACGCAATTGCAACCCAAGCTGCTGTCCCAAGGCGGTTCCCCTTCACCGTATGCGAAGAAGGTGCCTCAATAGCCTCAATGGTGGGCAATGAGGATGAATCAAGATGGGTTATCGAGGTGTCACGATTTGTTTGCATTACGAATCCGTGGGTCGAGGACGGTGTAGAGGAGGTCAACTGCGAAGTTCACCAGAATGTAGAGAATGGCAATCACAGCCACCATGGATTGAAAGGCAACGATCTGGCGCCTTCCGATGGCTTCGAAGAGCATGAGTCCCATTCCGGGAAGTGCAAACACCACTTCCACAATCAGTGCGCCACCGATCAATGTTCCGATGTTGAGTCCTGCAACTGTTAGCAGCGTGAGCGAGGATGGCCGAAGGGCATGACGGAAAAGAATTCGCTTTGACTTCAAACCTTTGGCCTTGGCCATCAAGATGAAGTCCTGCTGAAGCGTGGCGATCATGTCGCTTCGCAGCAAGCGCATGTAAATAGCAATCTGGCCGACAGCAAGCGTGATGGTAGGCAGAATCATGTACTGAAGGTGCTCAATCGGGCTCTCGCTCGGAGACGCGTACCCGCTGGTTTTAAACCAGCCAAGCTTCACGCCTAGGTAGTACTGCAGCAAAAAGCCCAAGGCAAAGTTAGGAATAGCGAGCATGGCGAACGCCGCAGTATTGGAGGTTCGATCAAACCAGGTGCCTTTTCTGTATGCGGTCAGGACGCCTAGCGGAATGGCAAAGATCAGTGCAAGCATCTGGGCGTAGAACATCAACAGCAGCGAGACCGGAAGCGACTGCCAGAGGCGATCAGAAACGGGTCGATCAGAACTCACTGTGTAGTAGTTGCCTAAGTCGCCAGTGGCAAAGTTGCCCAGCCAAGTGCTGTAGCGAACTGCAAAGGACTGATCCAACTTGAGTTCCTGACGAAGGTCTTCTCGCTGTTGGTCGCTGCCTGATGGGATCAGAACTTCGGTGGGATCGCCCGGAAGCAACTCAAGCAACAGTGAAGCAAACAGGGTCACCAAGATGACCGTAACTAGTAGTTGTCCAAATTTTTTAAGAATGAACATGCGATCCAATTCCCACTCATCGTGGTACTCAAGTTGAACTATCTGTAAGAACTGCGGTGGGGATGAGGGCAGATGCCCCAACCCCCACCGCAGCTAATTCGGCCCTTGGATTTGAACCTTAACTCTGGATCCACATTCCGGTTACTGGATGTCCGACTGCAAGGCCGGGGAACGGAGCGCCGCCATCATCGGGCAGGTCTGGCCCGAGTATGCCGAATACGTCGGTTGCAGTTCCAATGTCCCACAGGGTCCACTGCAGCCAGATGCTGTAGCCCTCTTTGGCGAACTGCTTATTGATGTCTCCGTAGATCTGCTGACGCTTCGCCTTGTCGTTCGTGGCGCGTCCCTCATCGAGGAGCGAATTGATGGTGGGGTCGTCGTAGCGTCCAAAGTTGACGGGGTTGCCGCCACCCTGCCACCAGACATAGTTGGCGTCGGGGTCTCCACCGGGATAGTTGCGGAAGACCATTGCCTGGTACTTGCCCGAGATAGCAGTGCTAATCAACGCTGCTTGTTCAAGTGCTGTAATGGTCACCTTGATTCCGGCGGCCTTACCCATCTGCTGCACTACTGCCGCAGCGGCTTGAGTTGCGGGGTCAGGTGTAGCAATCAGGGTGAACTCCAGGTCGGTTCCTGTCTCTTCCTTGTACTGCGCAACGAGCTTCTTAGAACCCTCAAGGTCGTAGGTTGGGTAGCCGCTGTCCTTGAGGTAGCCGATCCCGCCAGGGGCAAAGGGGCCGTTCGCGTTCTGAAGGACTCCCAGGTTGACGGTCTCGTTGTAGGTCTCCATATCAATGGACTTAATCGCTGCGAGGCGTGCAGTCTTGGAATTGAAAGGCGCTATTGACGTGTTCAGTTGCCCGAAGCTCACCTCTGCAAATTCGTCTGACTGATACGAGTTGATGTTGCCGGCCTCTGTCTCTGCGTTGAGCTGATCAATCTGCTCGCCGCCAGACATGTGGATGGCGTTCAAGTCGCCCGCAAGCAATCCATTGATGCGGCTAGCGCTTTCTGGGGTTGGCTTGTAAATGATTTCGTCGAGGTACGGAAGCTGCGTGCCGTCGGCATCTTTTTGCCAGTACTTCGGGTTCTTCTTGAGCACAATGCTCTCGTTTTGTGTCCAACTGACCAGACTGAACGGCCCAGTTCCAACCAGTTTCGCGTCACACGTCGAGGGATCATCAAGTTGTGACTGCGCCACCATTCCAACGCGACCAGAACCGAACAATGCTCCAGGAAGCGAAGCCCACGGAGTAGCTGTGGTAATTGACACCGTCAACGGATCAACCACCGTCACGTCTGAAATGTTCTTGAAGACGAATGAGAACAGCAGCACCGAGCGGCCTGCGTACTTTCCACGGTAGGCATCAAGGTTGTTCTTGACCACGGTTGCGTCAAGAGCAGTTCCATCATGGAAAGTGATATTTGGCCGCAGGGTGAGCGTCCACTGAGTGAAGTCTGCATTCGGCGTGAGTGTCTGTGCCAAGAACGGGACATAGTCGCCGTCTTCGTTCGGAGCAGTCAGTGTGTCGTAGACAGAACGAGCAACCTGAATTCCAGAGATAGCTAGCTGTGCCTCAGGCAAGCACCAGCCGTCAGCCGACTCACCCTCTAATGCGTATGTGAGAGTTCCGCCAGGGGTTGGCTTGCCCGTGGGCTCGCTTTTTCCTCCACCGGATGTGTCTTTGGAGCTACTGCTGCTACCGCCGCAGGCACCTGCGAACAGTGCGACGACGAGTAACGAACCCACTACAAAGACTGACTTTGCAGTTCGAGATGACTTAGCTTGCATGCGTTCCCCCTGAGGACAAATAACTTTGGATCGGGTGACAAGTGCAGGTTGAGCGCAGCATTGGAAACATGTCCGGTAACTCTGGACCGCCTCAAAATGGTGACTCACTTCACACAGTAGGCAGACTCTACATGTGAAGCAGGCTGAGTCAATGACAGTCCAAGCAGAGCACAGCAACAGAACTCAGATAAGTGGCACGGCTCGCTGGTATTCAAACGCTTGGTTGATGACAGCGTCGACGTATCTCTGGCTTCTGTTGTAGCTCAGGTACGCCCCGCGCAGAGGGCCCTCTTGGTTCAGTCCGGGGCCCTTTCGGCAGAGGTAGGCGCCGGCGGTGAGTGCTGCGTCGTACAAGTTCTGTGGATCTGCAACCCCGTCGCCGGTTCCGTCACGAGCAACGGCCTTCCATGAACTTGGAAGAAACTGCATCGGCCCAACAGCGCGATCCGTAGTCGCAGTTCCATCAAGTGCCCCGCCATCGGAGTCTCGGACAATGGCAAACGAGTTCGACCCATCTAGCTCCGGGCCGAAAATCGGCGGAGACACAACACCGTCAGGACCAAGCTTGGCCCCGCGGTAGGTGCCGTGTTTGCTTTCAGTTCGGCCGATTCCGGCGAGTGCCCACCATGTGACTGCGCAGCTGGGGTTGCTCAAGCTCAGCGAGCTCGCTGCACGCCAGTACGCATCGAGTGCCCCAGTAGAGAGATCCGTGCCGTTGATAGTCGCTGACAACCTCGCTTCGCCGACACGGTCATCGCTGCGTACAAGCTGTTCTGCAATTTGCTGCTCAGTTGCAGTGAGGTCAGAGGCCCGCTGTGTTAGAGCATCTAGTGAAGCCTCAGTTTCAGAGAGTTCTGCCTGAAGGCGGGAACGCTCTTGTTGAAGTTGCTCGAGCTGCACGCGAGCAAAGCGCTCTTTGGCAATGGTGCTCGAGGCTGCAGATTCAGACAGGACCCGCGCCCTGTCAAGGCGCTCTCGTTCGCTAGAGGTAACTGCCGGATTGAACACAGAAAGGCTGCCGAATCCCGTGATAAACCACTCCACAGCGACAACACGAAGAGCTCCGTGAAGCTGAGTTTGAGTTTCTGCCGCCTTCGCAACTTGCTCAGATCGGCGGGTGAGCAACTGCGTAGTGGCCTCTTGTTGAGTTGTGGTGTTCTCGATCTCCTGCTGAACTCCCAGAAGCTGCTGACGCGTGCTCTCTTGCCGGTCGAGCAACTGCTTTCGTTCGGCGAGAGCGGAATCAAGCCCAGCTGAGTTTGCAGGCACCGCTGCTACTGCAGCCGAGAGACCTTGACCTGGAAGCGGGTCGGAGGGCTGAAGTGCAGAACTTGCTAGTCCGGCGAGTGCAACGCCGCTCGCCTGAGTCGATCCTGCTGTCTCAGTCGCCCCTGCCGCCTCAGTCGATCCTGCTGTCTCAGCCGACCCTGTCGCCTCAGCCGTCTCGG
>WLJI01000126.1 GCA_009701845.1 Actinomycetota bacterium | reverse complement strand
GTTGCTGGCCTCTGCACTGTCTTGGCTGCTGCATGAAGAAGCTAGGAGTGAAACAAAAAGTAACGAAAACAGCATCAGGCTGGCTTTGCGGAGTGGAGAGTTCATCTACAGATCATGGCAGAGCACACCGACCTTTGCTGTTCTTCAGCGAGGCCGCAAAGGTGCGAGAACCGCTTCGATTGCAACTTCGAGCCAGCGAGAAGTGTCTTCAAAGGCGGTCTCAGTCAGGGTGCGGCCGAGCAACGTCCCATGCAACCAAGCGGCGTAAGCCATTGCATCAAGCTCCTGACGGACAATTTTTTTAGCCTGACCAACCCGAACAATGTCGGCAATGGCGTCAAGAAATCGTTGCTGTCTCTGAACGAGATCAATACGCAGTTCTTCATGAATGAGGGCATCCGCGCCCATCGCTACCCTTGCGTGCCGCGCCCTTATGCTCTCGGGATCAGTGACGGTTCGAACGACTTGCTCGGCAACATAACCGAAAAACTCTTCTGTGGTCTGGCAGTCGCTGGCGGTCTTCACATGAGCAGTGTTCTCTTTGAGCAGTAGCCGCCGGTAGCGCTCGGCAGTTGCAGCAGCGAGCAGGCCTTCGCGGCTTCCAAAGAAGTGATACAACGAACTGCGCGAAGCGTGAGCCTCATCAAGAATCTCCACAATTTGAGAGCCATCCCAGCCGTTGATCTCAAGACTGCGGACAGCAGCATTCAGAAGGAGTTCTCTACCGGCTGCCACGACGCAAGTGTAGCGAAGGGGAACCCATCCTCAGCCTGAGCAGGTCGCTTTATGGTTGGGCTCGCTTCAGGCCGTATCTTGTTGCCAACAAGATGTAACCCTCCTGAACTGAGAAAGCTCAACCATGCCTCAGCAAGATTCCGGTAACTCAACTCCCTTGGCCGAAGCAAGAGACCGCTACCAACAAGAGCGTCAGAAGCGGCTGCGAACTGACGGAATGGATCAGTTCGTAGAACTCAAAGGGGATTATTCCGAGTATGACCGCGACCCGTATGCAGACTCTGACTTCACGCGTGAGCCAATAACAGAGCAGACCGAGGTAGTCATCGTCGGAGCTGGTTTTGCGGGCATGCTAACTGCAGTCAACCTGCTCAAGAGAGGGGTGACTGACTTTCGGATTATCGACAAGGCGGGTGACTTTGGCGGTACCTGGTACTGGAATCGCTACCCGGGGTGCATGTGCGATGTGGAGTCCTATACCTATCTTCCGCTACTTGAAGAGACCGGGTATATGCCAACTATGAAGTATGCGGGAGCGCCCGAAATCTTTGCTCACTGTCAGCGCATCGGCGAGCAGTTCGACCTGTACCCACGAGCACTGTTCCAAACCGAGGTAGCTACTGCCGAGTGGGATGACTCCACCTCAAACTGGCAGGTGGTGACATCGAGAGGCGATCACATCTCGTCACGGTTCCTCGTCACCGCTGGCGGCATCTTGAGCAAAGCGAAGCTGCCAGGCATCCCCGGAATTGAGACCTTTGCGGGGAAGGCATTCCACACCAGTAGGTGGGACTACAACTTCACTGGCGGTAGCCCTACAGAAACCATGGACAAGCTGAAAGACAAGCGAGTCGGCATCATCGGTACGGGTGCAACTGCAGTGCAGGTAGTTCCTCGTCTTGCCGAAACAGCCAAAGAGGTGTTCGTGTTTCAACGCACGCCATCAGCTGTGGGCGAGCGCAATAATGGCCCCACTGATGCCGAGTGGTACGCCAGCTTGCAGCCGGGTTGGCAAGCCGAACGCATCCGCAACTTCACCCAGGCTGTGACGGGCAAAAAACCAGAACAGAACCTTGTGGCCGATGGCTGGACCGAAGTGATGTGGGAAGACACCCAGTCTGTTGCAGCAACACCCGAGCAGGCCGAAGCGTTAGAGCAATCAGACTTCGACACGATGGAGGCATTGCGTCAGCGGGTGGCTCGGATTGTTGAGGACCCTGAAACTGCAGACAAGCTGATGCCTTGGTACGGAAAGCATTGCAAGCGGGTCTGTTTCCATGACGAATACCTGCCAGCGTTCAACAAGGACAATGTCCACCTTGTCGATACCGATGGCCGCGGTGTTGAGTCAGTCACGCCAACCGGGCTTGTAGTCAATGGCGTGGAATACCCCATTGACGTGCTTGTCTTTGCATCAGGGTTTGAGGTGACCACCGACTTGAATCAGCGGTTGGGGTTTGATCCGGTTGGACGTAACGGCGTTGCCATGAGCGAACGTTGGAACGACGGAGCTCACACCTTGCACGGAGTGCTTGCTGCTGACTTCCCGAACATGTTGATGATCAGCATCGTGCAGGCCGGGTTCGGAACGAATTTTTTGCACTTCTTGTCGGAGTCGGCCAATCACGTGTCTTGGGTGATCTCTCGTTGTATCGAGGATGGCATCACCAGCATCGAAGCGACCCCCGAGGCCGAAGAGGCGTGGCATCGCACCTTGATCGAGGAGGCAATGCAGATAGCGGGATACTCAATGAGCTGCACCCCTGGGTACTACAACAGCGAGCAAGGCCAAAACCCGAAGGCACGTCGCAACCTCACCTACACCGGCAGTTTGCTTGACTACGTAGGTTACCTAGAGCGTTGGCGAGATGAAGAAGGGTTCCCCGGGGCCAAGTTGAATGGCTAAAGCACCGGTTCACGCTTTTCACGATGAGCTGTCAAAACTCGACGGCGTTGCGACTGCAACTGCGATAAGCAACGGCGACCTGTCTGCTGCCGAGGTAGTCGCTGCCGCCATTGCTCGGGCAGAGCTCATTGACCCGGTGCTCGCCGCAGTGGTAACTAGCGACTTCGACCGGGCGCTAGTCCGCGCAGACAAAGGTGTGGTTGGCCCATTCGGCGGCGTGCCAACCTTTATCAAAGACAATGAAGACGTTGAAGGGCTGCCCACTCGGCAGGGTTCGGCAGCTCTGGCGCTTGCACCAGCGGCCAAGCGAACAGCCCCAGTTGCTGCGCAGATGCTGGACATGGGAATGGTCTGTTTGGGAAAGAGCTCACTGCCCGAATTCGGTTTCATCCCTTCAGCTGAGTTCCCCGATGACACCGCACCGACTCGCAACCCTTGGAACCCTGATCACACCGCCGGTGGATCTTCGAGTGGCTCAGCAGCGCTAGTCGCCTCGGGTGTCGTGCCGGTTGCGCACGGCGTAGATGGCGGCGGATCGATTCGCTTGCCGGCAGCTTGTTGCGGCCTCGTTGGACTCAAGCCGTCACGCGGTCGGCTAGCGGTGAGCCCGGATGCAAAATTCTTGCCCGTTGATATTTTGGGCGAGGGCTTACTCACTCGGACTGTTCGAGACACAGCGATGTATCTCTTCGAGGCAGAGCGACGCTACGCAAACCCCAAATTGCCTCTCGTGGGTTTGGTCCAAAACGGGACGGACCGAAAGTTGCGAATTGCGCTGGTGGCCGACTCGCCAAATGGTCGGCCAGTCGACGAACCCACCTCTGCGGCGCTCTCTGCTGCGGCAGGTTTGCTGGAGAGTCTGGGTCACACGGTTGAACCGGTGACACTGCCGGGGCTTGACGAATTCGAGGCCGATTTTAAGCACTACTGGGCTGCGCTCGCCTTCGCTGTTTCCATTGCTGGGCCGCAGCTCTATGGCAAGGCTTTTGATAAGTCTCAGCTCTCTGATCTAACGCTGGGCCTCGCCAGAATGTTTAAGAAGAACCTCCGGCGTTCACCGGGTGCGGTTCGCCGCCTGCGTGCGTCTACAAAGATTCAGGATCAGGTATATCGCTCCTTTGACTTGGTGATGTCTCCGGTTGCGAACTCTGTTGCTCCGAGCATTGGGCAACTGTCGATGAAGCTGCCCTTCGATGAGTTGTTTCCACGAGTTGAGGATTGGGTGGGGTTCACGCCGCTTGCCAATGCAACCGGTGAGCCATCAATCTCGTTGCCACTCGGCCACGATGACGTCACCAACTTGCCAGTTGGCGTGATGTTCACAAGCGCAGTGGGTAGTGATCGCTTGTTGTTGGAGCTTGCTCTGGACTTAGAGGCTGCTTCACCGTTCAGGCTGATTGCCTAAAGCATCTGGACTGCTCAAGGCGAACAAGTCTTCAACAGCCTCGGCCACTTCATCGAGGTCTAATTGCGGCTCGTCAAAGCGCCGGACCTCTCGGTAAGTGCGATCCCGGCCGGAATCATCGACGAACCAGGTATGCAGGCGTTCAAGGGTGACTTGTAGAAGGAGCGGCGGCAGAGCGGACACCTCGGAAGGGTCCGGGTGACCCACGCTCAAGAGTCGGCCGATGTCATACAGATCAGAGGAGCGCTTCTCGGGTTTGGATGATGCGCGCAGCGGAACAGCGCTGCACTTCATGACGAGCAATCCGACGGTGGTTGCGACCAGCCTTCCGTTTGCCTCGGCCAAGCGGTCGCCGGTGCTGTCGTGTACTGCAACCACGTCAAGCGGAGCAGCATGGTCGTGGGCCCAAGTGTGAGCCACGACGGCGAGTTCTAGGTCGGTCAACGGCGCACCGCTGGCCCCTAGTAACTCAAGAACCTCCTCTGCTGACTCGGAGGCCACTTCGATCACGTCAAGATCCAGTCCCCCTTCGAAGGAGTATTGCCCGCCGCCAGTGCTTGTTAGTGCCAGACGACTCATCGACTCGTGGTGGTCATCGAGGCCGCGAGTAATGACGTCTAGGTCGACGGTGGTGCGGTGCGGTACGCCGACGCGACACATCACGGCGAGGCCACCGATCAGCCTCATCTCGCGGGGGAGCGATGCCAACAGTTCGACCTCTCGGTGGGTAGTCCCGCCGGAGCGGCCAGACAGCACCACTGGGCGCAGTTCGCTCACGGCGTGCCCACTGGCCGCACAATGCCCCAGGCCTGGACGATCTCTTGGCCTCTCGCGGGGTCGGCTGCCAGTCTGAGGGCGCACAGCACGGGATGTGCGACTCGCCAAGGTTGGCTGTCGGTGGCGGGGTACTCCTCGTTGTCGGGAAGCCAGGTCACCGGAGCGAGTCGAACCCAAGATCGGGTGGGTTGCTCGCGGTCCACGAGAGAGCGCGCCCTGCGAAGGGCAGTCGGCGACGTCAGGTACATCCGAGCCGGAAGGTCTCCCACAGCGGGGATTTTGGCACCACCCATGGTGGCCGCACGTTCGTCAACTCGGACGACCTGGTTGGCCCCAAGCAGTGTTCCTACCTGATCGGCACTCGCAGCAAGAGCTATCCAGCCTTCGTCCGGAAAGTGAGCGGCAGTCTCCCAGAACAGATCCGGCATGAGTGGACGGTGAGTATTTTTTCCTATCAGGCCCTGCTCGGTGAATCGTCCTAGCAACTCGTGGATAGCTCCGGCGCTTCGACCTATCCGCGGGGCTAGTTTGCGAGCGGTAAGGGCCTGCTCTGGAGAGATCATGGCGGCGAGCGCAATCTCTAGGCCGAGTGGGGTCCACATGTTGAGCGGCTTGGTGCGCGCTGTCCGCTGGCCCGGCACCGTGGCCTCAATGCGAACACCAGGAGCCCACATCCGTAGGTCACCACGCCGATCGAGCCAGCCCCACCCAGCGTCACGCAGTACCGCGCGGCCGGCTTCGCTCACCCGGTCAGAGACAATCATGGCTGGTAGACGGCCCCGGTTTTCGTGCAGTACTTGAGTCAGGTCCGCTGGGGTGGGATGAGCGCGAGAGACAAGGGTGGGTGTAATCCGGACACCGTCTACGAAGAGTGCGTCGCCCTCGGTATGGACCGGAACCCCAAGTTCGGTGAGTGCGAGGACTAGTTCCTCTGTGAGCTCGGTTTTGTTCATTCGCTGCACCTCGTTCAGAAGAGGTTCCCTGCTCGTGCCGTCACGAACACAGAACATATCCTATCGGTGGTGAATAGAATCCGCCACAATTTCTTGCTCGTGCCGTCACGAACACAGAACGTGAGCCGGTAGCAAACCAAACTCCGCAGTTTGGCTGTGCCGTTGGCTCAACTGCTGCCGCTTTGGCGCCGGTACGCGACGGTATCCGTCGCTTACCGGCGCCAAAGATTGAGGCGGCGGGGCGAAGGACCGAACCCTGCAGGTTCGGTCCTTGCCGACGTCTCACGACATCACATGGCGGAAGGAGGGGGATTCGAACCCCCGGAGACCGTGAAGCCTCAACGGTTTTCAAGACCGTCGCATTCGTCCGCTCTGCCATCCTTCCGCCTTCCAGAGTAGAGCCAGCAGAGGCTCTACTCAAAAAGCCACGCATTCCCGAGTCACGGCATTCGCGAGGCATGGCCGTCCCAAAACCGTCTCTGTGCTGTGGGCCAACGAAATTCAGTCCATGATTGAGGCAATGGCTGATCTCTCGCAACTTGGCGTTTCGCGCTTTCGTGATGTTCGCGTTCATGATCGGTTCGGCACTCTGCTGACGCTGTTGGTCGCAGCGTTCATGCTGAATGGCTTTATCGAACAGCGGTGGGCGCGTGTGGTGCTAGCCGGGATCGAGATTGCGCTCCTTGTGGTGGTGTATTTCTCAACACGCATCGACGGTACGACGCGCAACCGTCTGATCTTTCCGTTCATCTTGCTCCTAGGGGTTTCGATCGGCTCGTTACTGCTCTATGAGGGAGCAGGAACCGACACAGTTTTGGGAGCAGCTTCGGTTGCTTCAGTACTGATCTACGCGGTGATTTTGTACTTAGTTGTACGACGAGTGATGTCAGAAAAAGGAGTCAACCTAGAGACCATCTTGGGTGCGCTGTGCATCTACTTCCTGCTCGGCCTGATGTTCTCGACGGTGTTTCATGCTCTTGATGTGTTTTCCTCGACCCCGATTTTTGGCGATCCGATTGCTCGACCGGACTACTCCTATTTCAGCTTTGTCACTCTGACCACACTGGGGTACGGAGACATCTCCCCAGTGTCTGATCTTGCTCGCCGGGTTGCAGTTATTGAGGCAATGTGCGGGCAAGTATTTTTGGCAACCGTGATTGCCAGGATGGTTTCGCTGTACGGAGCCAAGGACCTTGCTGAGCAGATAGAGCACGCCGAACAGGGAGAGCAAACCTCGACAGAAGAGGCCTAGCTCAACTGCCGATTTGTTTGAGATACGCCTCTAGCCAAGATTCGGCCTCGGCAAGGTCCGAGTTGTTTTGTTCACGAGCCGCTGGTGCAGCAGCGCCCGCAGCGGGGTAGGAGCCGAGGAACTTGACGTTGGCTTGATGCGCTCGCAGGCTGCGCAAACAGTCGGCCACGATGGGGTCGGCAATGTGGCCTTCAAGGTCCAACATGAAGCAGTACTCGCCTAGGGAGGTTTTGGTAGGTCGCGAGAGCAAGAGCGACAAGTTGATGGAACGAGCAGCAAATTCCTGCAAAATGCGCAGCAGCGACCCTGGCGTGTCGGCACGCTGGTAAATGACGATCGAAGTCTTGTCATGCCCGGTGGGTGCAGGCACGCCAGAGCGAGACACCAGAACAAACCGTGTCGAGTTTTCGGGATGATCCTCAATCTCGGCGGCGGCAAGTTCGAGTCCGTACAGCTCTGCAGCCCGCACATTCGCTAGCGCAGCAACAGTTGGATCCTTCGCCGCTGCTGCCAACTCTGCTGCTTGAGCATTGGAGTTCGCGGCCACATACTCAACGGAGGGCAGGTGATCACGCAGCCAACTCCGGCATTGGGAGGATGCAACGGGAATGGCGATCAGGCGAGTCACTTGGTCGATCGACGCTCCTGGCTGCACGAGCAGATTGAGCGAAACTGGCTCGAGCATTTCACGCTGAATGAGTAGGTCAACATCAAAGGCCATAGTGTCGACGATTGCGTTGACGGTGCCTTCGATGGCGTTCTCAACCGGCACAACTCCCTGATCAATTTCACCTTCGGCCACGGCAAACAACACATCGGTCATCAGGGGATAGGGAACAAGTTCTGCTAGCGCAAGGTCCGGCAGTCGAAGAATGACCTGCTCAGAGAATGTTCCAGCAGGGCCTAAGAACCCGATGCGCAATGAGCTAGTGCTCTGGTTTGAAGAGTCTGTGCTCATAGCTACAGAACCTAGTTGGCATAGTTTGTTACCCGCACCC
>WLJI01000125.1 GCA_009701845.1 Actinomycetota bacterium | reverse complement strand
GGGTGAATCACGCTATGGCGAGCACGCACGCACCATTTTACGAACCCTTGGTGGCGTTGCAGGAAAGCATGCAATGAGCTTCGGGAATCTGCTGTGGGCAATTGAGCTACACGCCCTCGGAGTAACCGAAGTAGTCGTCACAGGGGATCGAGCAGATCTGGTTGAGGTAGTGCAGCGTCGGTTTGACCCGGGCAGCATCATTGCCTGGGGAGAACCGGGGACTGGACCTCTCTGGGAGGGCCGCTCGGCAACCGGCTCAGATGGATTGGCCTATGTGTGTCGAAACCACGCATGTGGCACCCCTGCGGCATCTGCTGCCGAACTTCAGGCGCAGCTCGACTCGTAGGGTGCAGCCTAGCTAGCTCACCGTTTCTGGCTTGTGGTCGGGCACTTCAAGAAACGGTGCTTCTGGGCGATCGAGCATGCCTTTCGACACCCATCCACGCTTATCGGCCCACACGATGAGCGGAGGAAGAATGGTAAGTGCCGCTATCAGGGCGATCGCTATCTTGAGAGCCACGAACAATCCGAAGTTGGCTAGG
The DNA here is from genome assembly GCA_009701845.1 of Actinomycetota bacterium. Lineage (GTDB taxonomy): Bacteria > Actinomycetota > Acidimicrobiia > Acidimicrobiales > Microtrichaceae > IMCC26207. The sequence continues at coordinate 7,510 of WLJI01000125.1, read as the reverse complement.
AGCGGCAGCGAAGAGAACGCAATAACACCCACCCCGGCGATAGCGGTCATGGCAGAAACAATAAATGCGCGGCCTGTTCGACCGGCAGTGATATCAATAGCCTCACGTGGCTCAAGGCCGCGCTGACGCTCCTCGATATATCGCAACAGGATCAACGAGGTGAACTCAGTGCAGGTAGCAACCACGAGTGGCCCGCCAACGGCAGTCATCGGGCTGAGTTCTATGCCGAGCAGGTAGATCGCAATCGTTGCCAAACCAGATGCAATGAGCACCGGCACCATCGACAACACAGCGCGCACAAAGGAACGCAACCGCACCCAGAGGAACAAGAACACCAACCCGACAGCGAGCCAGGTGAGTTGCACCAAATTTGCCTCGAGGTTTTGCAGCAGCCCGACTCCCACAACTGCTAGTCCCGATGGTGTCACTTTGATTCCGGCCGGAGCGTCAGTTTGACGAATCCCATCGACCACCACTGCTTGGCCTTCAAGAGATGTCGGACGTGTCAGGAAGGCAATATTGAAGTTCTTGCCGTTTGGCGATGCAGTAGAGAGCTGGATGTCTTTGGGGGCTAGGTCCCAAGCTTGTTGAACATCAGCCGCAGCAGGCGAGACGTGTTTGGCCCCCGGAATATCGGTGAGATCAGACACCGTGGCCACGATGCTTGACCCCACGAGGAGCTCTTTGGAATATTTCGACATCTGCTCACGTGTGAATGTGTCAACAAATGCAACGGCGGAGTCGCTGTAGAGACTGGCCGCATCAGTGGACTGAACAAACACTCCGAGTTCCGATGAGCCGCCGATTTCGGATTCGATATTGCGCAAGTCTTTGATGACCTGTGAATCCTGATTTACCCAATTGATCGGGTCAGTCTCAAGCTTCAACTGCGGCTCCAAGACGCTTCCCACCACAAACACGATGACTGCTGCAACTGCCAGCCACAGCGCAGCAGTTGCTGGCAGGCTTCCCATCTTGACCACGAGGCGGCCAAGTTTCCCCTCGCTAAAGTCGCGGCCCTTGGTAGGAGATTTGTATTCACGAATGCCCAAAGCAGCAAGGGGGTTCACGATTGACGAGATACAAATAGCGATGATCCCCACAATCAGGAGCCACCCAAACTCACGAATCATCGGGACCTTCGAAATCTGAATTGCCAAGAATGCAAACACTGCATCGAAAGTGACCACTAACAACGCAGGACCAAGGCCACGAGCAGCAGATTGAATCGGGTGCGGAGAGCGGTCGATGATGACCTCTTCCTCGATACGAGAATGCATCTGAATCGCGTAGTCAATGCCAATGCCAAGCATCACCGGAAGCCCCGCAATAGTGACCAAGGTGAGTGGCACTCCAAGGTAGCCAGCCAGACCAAACGCCCAGATCACACCGATCAACACAACGAGCAGCGGGAGCAGCCTCCAGCGGACATTGAAAAATAGCAACAGAATGACCATCATCACGGCGACGGCAATTGCGCCAAGGCCCAACATCCCGCCCTTGAGATAATCGTTAATACCTTTCAGAAGTACAGGGGCACCCGTGGTGGTGACCTGAGCATTTGGGAACTTCAACGCTTTGGTTGTTGAAACGATCGTTTCAGAGGCTGCACCCTCGGACTCGATCGACCCGTTGCCCGGTAACCGGGTAATCATCTGGGCATGGGTGTCATCGGGGAAGAACGGCCTTAGCGCTAGGCGAATCTCTCCTGCGTTGTCGTAGAGCAAAAACTTGACCCACTCGGGGTTATCCAAGGTTTGCTGATCGGCAGGCACTGCGAGCAGCCGTTGGGTCGTGATTCCAAGGTCTGCTGTTCGAGCGGCAGCGCTGACCGTATCTCCGGCGGCTTCAGCTGACTTTTGCGCATTGACCAACGCTTTCGCGGCCACTGCATTGAACGGGTTTCCATCAGCCGAGGTAACAAGCGATGCAGAAAAGTTGAGCGCAGTAACCGGAGAGATAACTCCAAGCACTTGACCAGAATCCCGAAGGTCCTGAGCCACCTTCTCCATGGTTGCGATGCCCTCTTTTGTGAAGATCGAATCGATCTTCGCCCCATCGCGCATTGAGATCACTGACAGCATGGCTTGGCCGCCGAAAAGCTCCTGATAGGCGATGTTGTCTTTGTACACAACATCGTTTTTGTTCAGATAGCTGTCTTGGCCTGTCGCGAACTCGAGTTTCGTGATTCCAAACCCAAGTGCGACGGTAAACACCAAACCAATTGCTGCCACCATGCCGGCGTGTCGGCCAAGGTTGACGGCCATCCATGACCAGAATCTTTGCATTCGCATATCGTCAGACGTTCCTTCACCCTGGAGTTGGATCGAACTTACTCCCGATGGGGTGCGCTGCGCTTTCCTGAAAGGCCTACCAACGATTCCGATGGATGAGTGAATCGGGGTCGGGCCGTCCACCCGCGGCCGAGGCCGAAGGAGCCCTTCCCGTTGCGGTGGGCCAGCCCAGAGCTACGGTGCCTAGGGCGCGGCAGTGTTCCGGCACGCCAAAGGCGGCTGATACGGCTTGTTCGTGCTCAAACTGCCCGAAGAGCAACGCTCCAAGGCCGGCAGCCTCGGCTGCCAGCAACAAGCCCATCAGGCCTGCTCCCCCATCTACAAACCAATAGGGGATCTGCCAGGCCTCAAGACTGTCTCCAAGCCCTGTATGTGCCTTATCTGGCCTCTGATAGCGCTCTTGATAGGCAGCGGGCCGAACAAGTGGAATCACAAGGGTTGGGGCCTTCAGCAAACCCGGCCAGGGAAACCGCTCGCGCTTCTCTTCAGACAGGGTGAGATCCCAGTAAGCAGCCACTTGATGCTGTGACAACACCAGCAAATCTAACGCAGCGGTGTTACCAGCAGTTGGCCCGCGAAAAGCAGCAAGAAGAACTCTTTGAAGGAGGGCAGGCTCGATCTCTTGCTCGGTGTAGTCCCGACACATGCGGCGAGATGCCAGTACGCGTTCGAACTCTTGAGCAGAATCACTCACCCGTGCTTGAGCAGTTCCTCGGCCATTGCCCACCCGCACACAACCACGCAATCTCCGCGCTCACCGTCGAGATGCGTGAACTGAGCGGCCACTGCCACCTCAATGGTGTCAGGCTTGAGCGATTCGTGATCAAGAACGAGTGGTGGAGACCCATCGCCAGTAATAGTGAACACTGTGTCGTTGTAGCGATGCGATTCAATTCCGAACCGCTTCACTAGTCTGCGACCCCAAGCCCGTTCCTCGCCCGAAGGTTTGTGCTCTGGTCGCGGCACGATGTCAGTCAGAAGTCGAAACCCCTCAAGGGCTCCGGCATCGCTCATGCGGGTACCGAGCAGTACATCCTCGTCGGGGAACGCCATCAGCGCACGACGAAAGTTGTCGCCAATCAGGGCCTTCAGCGTGGCGTCACGCTTCGATGTGCGCTTGACAGCAGCAACACCCAACAAGATGCATGGGGTTCCACCAATGCGTTCTAGGGTCGAAAATGAAAACCCACGCAGTAGGTTCCCTTCTCTCACCAGAGTCACGAGCACCCAGATATCAACCTGCTTAGAGAGCTCTCCCACCCCGTAGCAGTGTCCACCATCAGCGCAGATATCGGCCATCTCGGCCAGCTCCGAGTCGCTGAGGGCAGTGCAATCTTTTGTCGTGACGTCGAGCGCCATGCACAGCTCCCAAAAAAGTGTTGCAAATATGGTCCCACTAGTTCAGTCGAAAACGGCCCCTAAACGCAAACTGCGCTAAGAATTTCAGCAGTTCACCACAGATCTCTGCTCTGAGAGCACAGTGCAACAAGTGCTCTCAGACGACGACGGCTTCGTGACCAAGAAGCGCCCGGAGTTCGCCCACTAGGCCGCTCTGGGTGCTCACCATGTACTGCTCTGGCAGTTGCAGCACATGCGTCTCGTCGAGCAGCAAGATCACCTGCGAAGAACCAGGAAAATCTAAGAACAGCTCTTTGAGGCGGTCCACCGTGGAGTCATTCAGCCGAGTTGGGCTCAGGTGCAGCCTCAGCGGCGGGTCAGTCTCGGGCATCGCATCAAAGATCTCGATATCGGTTGCAATCAGCTTGGGGGTGTCATCTCGCCGATCTACTCGACCGCCAATGAGAACCACTGCATCCTCGGCGAGCAGGTGCCCAATCTCTGTCATTGTTCGAGGAAAGACCATGACTTCAACAGCACCCTGCAGGTCTTCGAGGGTAAACACCGCCATCAGGTCGCCCTTCTTTGTCCACTTTCGCTGCAGGCTAGAGATAACACCACCCACTGTCCTGCGGGTTCCGTCCTCTACGTCTGCCTCGAAGAGTTCGGGGATCGTGCAATCCGTCTTTTTACGCAGAGCCGTCTCTGCACCTAGCAGCGGATGATCCGAGACATACATGCCCAACATTTCTTTTTCAAAAACCAGCCGCTGCTTCTTGTCGAAATCATTCACCGGAATCACCACGCGCTCGTCGAAGGCCGGCGACTCTGCTTCAGCCTCTGCAAACAAAGACATCACGCCCATCTCGTGTTCCTTGCGACGCGCAACGGTTTGATCGATGATCTGTTCGTACACCATCAGTAGGCCCTGCCGGGAGTGACCCATCGAGTCGAAGGATCCCGCTTTAATCAGGGCTTCAATCGTCTTTTTGTTGAGGACCTGAGTGTTTACACGCTGGCTGAAATCGTAAAAATCCTCGAACGCTCCTGACTCTTCACGCTCGCTCACGATGTGTGCAACAAGTCCCGCGCCAACGTTGCGCACTGCAGACAAACCAAAAAGAATTCGGCGCTGCTCGGCTCCGTCCTCGCCCACGTCGATCACGGGGGTGAAATCAGTTGTGGAGCCGTTCACATCTGGAACCACAACCTCGATGCCCATCGCACGGCATTCCGCTAGGAAGATTGCTGCCTTATCTAGCGAAGTACGAACACTCGTTAGCAACGCTGCTAAGTACTCTGCCGGGAAGTTCGCTTTGAGGTATGCAGTTTGATAGGCGATGTAGCCGTAGCCGTAGGCGTGTGACTTATTGAACGCGTAATCAGCAAACGGTTCGATGATGTCGAACCAAGCAGTGCCAAGTTCCTCGCCGTAGCCAGTATCTACGCATCCTTGAGTGAACTTGATCCGCTCTCTAGCAATAAGTTCTTTGTCCTTCTTGCCGCAGGCTTTGCGCAGATTGTCTGCTTCTGCAAGGGAGTAGCCAGCAAACTTCTGCGCAATTCGCATCATGGATTCCTGATACACCATGAGTGCATAGGTATCACCTAGAACCTCTTGAGCGTCGGGGTGCAAATACTCAACCGGCTTGCGACCGTTCTTGCGGTCGGCATAGTCGTAATGCATGTTTGCGGCCATCGGGCCTGGGCGATAGAGCGCCACAAGCGCTGCAACGTCTTCGAACTCGGTTGGTGCAAGGGAACGCATCAACGCTCGAATCGGTGAGGACTCCAATTGGAATACCCCAATGGAGTCACCACGAGAGAGCAATGCAAAGGTGGCTTCGTCCTCAAGGTCGACATTATCGATATCAATATCGATTCCGCGAGTTTGCTGAATCAGTGCCAATGCGTCAGAAATAACGTCGAGGTTGCGAAGACCAAGAAAGTCCATCTTCAACAGGCCGAGGTCCTCTACCCCGTGCATCTCGTATTGAGTAACGACGGGCGCATCCTCGGGGTTTTTCCCGGCCTCGGGCTTGCGTTGGATGGGCAAATAGTCGGTCAGCGGCTCTTTGGTAATCACTACGGCCGCTGCGTGTATTCCGTCACCACGCCTCAGACCCTCTAGGCCCTTTGCAACCTCGATTACTTCTCTGGCGTCGGGGTCCTCGTGGTACATCTGACGAATATCTGCTGCCATCTTGTAGCCATCTCGGTACTTGGGATGCTCTTCAAGGCATGCATACAGGGGCGTGTCTCTGCCCATCACCAAAGCGGGCATGGCCTTGGCTACTTTGTCGCCAACGGAATAGGGCTTACCAAGGACTCTGGCGGCATCTCGCACGGCGGCTCGAGCCTTGATGGTAGAGAAGGTCACGATCTGAGCAACCCGGTCTCGGCCGTAGCGTTCGGCGGCGTAACGGATCATCTCATCGCGGTAGCGGGAGTCGAAGTCCATATCGATATCAGGCATGGACACCCGGCTGGGATTCAAGAAACGTTCAAAGAGCAGATCATATTTGATTGGATCAAGGTCGGTAATCCGCAAGCAGTACGCAACTGCGCAGCCTGCTGCTGAACCTCGTCCGGGGCCAACTCGGATATTGCTGTCACGGGCATGCTTGATGAGGTCCCAGGTGATGAGGAAATACGAGGAGAACCCCATATCGCCAATGACCTTGAGTTCATAGGCCAAGCGCTCAAGTGCTGCATCGGGAAGGTCATCTCCCCATCGAGCGTGCGCCCCAGCAAAAGTTAAGTGCTCTAGGTATGCAGCATCATCAGCAAACCCCTCGGGCAGCGGGAAGTTCGGCAGCAGGGGCTTGCCAAACTCGATCTCTAACTCGCAACGCTCGGCAATCCAAAGTGAGTTATCGCAGGCCACTTCCACCTCGCGGAAGAGGTAGCGCATCTCCTGAGCCGACTTGAGATAATGATGATCTCCATGGAACCGAAAGCGATCTGGATCACTGAGTTGAGATCCTGTCTGCACGCACAACAGGGCATCATGGGCCACTGCATCGCTCTGGTTGACGTAGTGACTGTCGTTGGTTGCAAGGAGAGGCAGCTTGAGACGCTTGGCTAACTGAATGAGTTGCGGGTTGGTTCGCAGCTGGTCCGGAATTCCGTGATCCTGTATTTCTACGAACAGGTGATCGCGGCCGAAGATGTCGAGCAGGCGACCCGCACGCTCGCATGCTGCGTCGAAGCCCTGATTCATCATTGCCTGCAGCACGTGCCCGCCAAGGCAACCAGTGGTAACAATCAGACCCTCTGAGTGTTCCTCGAGGATCTCCCAGTCAATCTTGGGCTTGCGGTAGTAGCCCTCCATAAAGGCCCGCGAAGAGAGCTGTATGAGGTTCTTGTAGCCAACCTGGTTCTCGACCAAGGTTGTCAGGTGGTAGTAGGCCTTCTTGCCCCCTTCCACCTCTCCCCCAGAGTCATCCATGCGCGAACCACGCAACTGCAGTCGCTCATCGCGATGCTCATGCGCCATGTAGAGCTCGCTACCAATGATTGGCTTTACACCGGCTTTATTACATTCCTGATAGAAGTCCAGAACTCCGTACATATTGCCGTGGTCGGTAATTCCCATTGCAGGTTGGCCATCTTTGACCGCCGAGGCCACAACATCACCGATACGCGCCGCACCGTCGAGCATCGAATACTCAGTGTGCTGATGAAGATGGACAAATGAATCTGCCACGACGGGTACGCCTCCCCAGATTTCTAGTGCACACGCGTGCCCATGGAGTCGAGACCAATGCACCTGCATCGGCTCTTTGAGTATCGCGCGCCTTGGGTGCTGGCTTGGACCTTCCCTAGATACATGGGAAATCCACTGCCATCTGAGTCCTAGATGTAACCAGGTCCGG
>WLJI01000124.1 GCA_009701845.1 Actinomycetota bacterium | reverse complement strand
GGGAAAGAGCCAGCTCCCAGCTGTTGCCGAACGGGTTGAGCAATGGTGGTCGACGCAGCTCGGCGCTGCTCTGGCAAGCGAGGCCGTCTCCTCATAGCGATCCGGGGGGGTAGGCGGATGAGGTAGCAAGTAGTCACTACTATCTCGCTATGACTCCTTTTAGGACCAAGCCATTTGCTCGCTCCACTCTGATCGTGGCCGCCGTGGCAACTGCAGCGATCGGATTAGCGGGCTGCTCGAGCAGCAAAGAGAGTTCCTCCACCACTGCGAGTACTGCTTCGACGACCACTGTCGACCCCGGCGCAGGATCGACAACCACTGCCGATGGCGGCGAGATCGTCGAGACCACTTTTGCTACCACTCAAGGGCTCCCTTTTAGCGAACCGCCGGTCATCAAGAGTAGCGGTGGAGTGCTCGAGACCACGTTTAACACCAAGCCAACCGTGTTTGATGTAGCGGGCAAACAAGTCAAGGGCATGAGTTATGCCGGTGAGTACACGGGGCCAACTCTGTTGGTTAACCCTGGCGACCTGATTCGGATCAATCTCAACAACGGCCTGAATGATGCCACCAACTTTCACACCCACGGCCTGCATGTCTCGCCCATTGGTATCTCGGACAACGTCCTTCGAGTGATGGATCCTGGTACAGACAATCTGGTCGAGATTCAGATTCCCCCCACGATCAGCCCCGGTACCTACTGGTACCACGCACATATGCACGGAGACACCGAGGCTCAAGTGTTCTCGGGGCTCGTTGGTGCCCTCGTTGTGACGGGACTGACGGAGCTTTTGCCAGAGGATCTGCGTTCGGCCCCAGAACATCTTTTCGCGCTGAGAGATCTGCAACTTGAGGAGGGCGGGAATGCGATTCAAACCAAAGACATCGACAGTGGCGCACCCACTACCCGAACGGTCAATGGCTTAGTCAACCCAGTGCTCACCGCTCAGCCAGGAGAAACCCAACTTCTGCGACTGGCCAATATGAGCGCCGACATTTGGTACAAGCTCAAGATGGAGGGAGCTTCGTTCAACGTCATCGGGGAAGATTCCAATCCTGTTGGCACTGTCTGGTCCAAAGACACTCTGCTGTTGCCTCCGGGTAAGCGCTATGACGTGCTCATGCGCTGGGATGAGCCCGGGTCGTTCAAGTTGGTCACGCTTCCGTATCAGACTGGACCCGAGGGCGATAGCTACCCACTTCGCACCCTTGCCACCATCAAGGTCGAGGGTGACCCAGTGCCAGCAAAGGCATTGCCAACCTCGCTAGCACCCACTCCTGATCTTGAGAACGCAGAAATTGCGCAGCATCGAGAAGTGGTCTTTAGCGAGAAGGAATCAGAGTCGAAGTTCTTCATCAACGGTAAAGAGTTCGAGATGGGCACGGTTGCCTACTACCCCAAGCTCGGAACCACCGAGGAGTGGACAATCAAGAATGTGACGAACGAGGAGCACCCGTTCCATATTCACGTGAATGACTTCCAAGTGATGTCGGTCAACGGGGTGGCTATTCCTCCGCTCAGTCTGCAAGACGTGGTGCGGCTACCTGCAAAGGGAACTGTTGTGATTCGCCTGGCTTTCACTGATTATGTGGGCAAGTTTGTGTTCCACTGCCATATTTTGGCCCATGAGGATCACGGAATGATGGCCGTGGTTGACGTCACCGAAAACGGTGGTCCCCCGCCAGCAGGCTCTGAAGAGAGCACTACCTCAATGTCTAAATCCATGCCGGGGATGTAGCTGTTCTGAGCGCTTTGGCTCAGGACGGTTGATTACATCATCTGTGCTGCTGCGAACACTGAGCGAACCTTTGGCTCGAAGTGTTCGAGCGGCAGGGTTTCACGCTCCGGGTCAAATGCAATCTGATCCCACTCATCGGCAAACTTGGCAGCTAGCGCAAACTCTTCAGCCGAGAGGGTGTCTCGGTGCTCTTCGCGCGCATCCGGGTTGCCACCGAAGTGGGCGTAGTAGTGCCGACCCTGAAAGTCCTGGTGCACCAGAATCATGTTGAAAACCTCTGGCCGTACATAAGGCCTCAGGATTTCGGCTGCAATCTTTGGGTGGTTCGGCACCGAGATTGCCTTGCCGATGTCATGACACAGAGCGGCCACGACCACCTGATCGTCAGCGCCTGACTGCTCGGCCAGAGTCGCTGTTTGCAAGCAATGAGTCAGTTGGTCGGTGCCAAACCCGTCAGTGATGCTTGACAACGATTGCAACAGATCAAGCACGCGGTCTGCAACGCGAACCTGATTCTTTGCAGTCTCTGCGCCGATGACGGCCCATTGTTCGGCGGTGGACTCATCCATACGTGTGAAAGTTGATCCCATCGCATAAGTATGGCCGCTCTTATGAAAGCTGTCCCCAAAATGCGAGGAGATTTCCACTCGGCCCAACTTCGCGCCACTCTAAGAACAGATGAATTCCAAACTCCTTGCCGAGACAAAGTTTCTGTCCGATTCCGACCAACGAACGCTGCCGACTCGTGCTCAGGTCCGAGAAGTGATTCCGCAGGCCTGCTTTGAACGAAGTACAGCCCGCTCCTGCGCCTACCTTGGGGGTTCTTTGGCGCTTGTGGTGGGGCTTGTAGCTGCGGCCGTTCTCTGGTTACCCATGACCTGGGCGTGGCTACCTATCTGGGCCATCTACGCCGTGGTGACCGGCACTGCCGCAGTGGGCTTGTGGGTCATCGCGCACGAGTGCGGCCACGGCGCGTTCTCGCAACGCGCTTGGTTGCAAGACAGCGTCGGATTTGTGTTGCACTCGGCGCTGTTGGTCCCGTATTTCTCTTGGCAACGTAGCCACTCGGTGCATCACGCCAAGACCAACCATCTGGATGAGGGCGAAACTCACGTCCCGGGTCGTGCAACGTTTCATAGCCATTCAAGTGCCGAACGCTCCTTACCGAAGCATCCCAACCTTGCAGCAGTAATCGCCATTTCGCAGGCGCTACTCATTGGCTGGCCGGCTTACCTTCTTGCGGGTGCCTCAGGCGGGCCGAGTCGAGGTACGACCAATCACTTCTGGCCAATCCGGCCGTTCTCTACTGAGTTGTTCCCTCAGCGTTGGCATCGTCGAGTGTGGGCTTCGACTCTAGGAGTGCTCGCAGTGCTAGCGGCCCTTGTGGCATGGTCGGTTGCAGTGGGCTCTGTGGTGCCCGTGTTGCTGCTCTATGTGGGGCCCTACTTGGTGGTCAACGCGTGGCTGGTGACCTACACCTGGTTGCAACATACCGACGTAAAGATCCCGCATTTTGCCGACCCTGATTGGTCTTGGATGCTCGGAGCGTTTCAGACCGTCGACCGTCCGTATGGCAAGGTAATTGACCTTCTGCATCATCGAATCGGCAGCACACATGTGGCGCACCACATCGATCACCGCATTCCGCACTACCACGCAAAAGCTGCCACCGTGGCGATTGCCGCTGCGTTCCCTGAGTGGTATCGATTCGATCCGACTCCGATCCCAGCTGCGCTCTGGCGTGTCGGGAGAGACTGCGTGAACGTAGCCGACACTGACGGTGGCTGGTATTTTCGCGATCCCCGCTGAGCGCAGCCACGAGAGATGCTGCTAGTAAAGGGGGATGACCACCCCTGAAGATGGCAGCACAGCCTCGGTTTCAGCTCAAAACGGTACCCTTCGTGGCCTTTGGCATGGCAACGTGGCGCGATTTGGCGGGGTTCCATTTGCACAGCCACCGGTAGGTGCTCTGCGGTTTCGTCCGCCAGTAAAAGCCGAGCCATGGCAAGGGGAACGTGACGCAACCGGGTTCGGCCCGGTCTCTGCGCAGAACCCCTCGCTCATGGACTCATTGTTTGGTGGTGAATCAGAGCAATGGTCTGAGGATTGTCTGTACCTAAACGTTTGGACTCCGCAACTTCCTACTCCTGATCAGCCAGATGCCCCAGCGGCTCTGCCTGTCATGGTGTGGATCCACGGCGGTGGGTTCGAGATGGGCTCTGGGTCCTCTCCGCTGTACCACGGTGACTCATTTGCGCGAGACGGGGTGGTGCTGGTCACGCTCAACTATCGATTGGGTGCACTTGGCTTTCTTGAACTCGCAAGCATCGATCCCCTCTATGCAGGGTCAGGAAACCTCGGGCTACTTGATCAGGTGGCAGCGCTGGAATGGGTGAGAGACAACATCTCTCAGTTTGGTGGAGATGCCAACAACGTCACCATCTTTGGTGAGTCCGCTGGAGCTATGAGCGTCTCTACTTTGCTCACGATGCCAAGAGCCACGGGGCTCTTCCACAAAGCGATTGCGCAGTCCGGCGCAGCCTCGTCTTGTCGGTCTCCCGAGCAGGCATCGATAGACACCGCCGAGTACTTGGAGTTGGCTGGAGTCTCGACCGTTGAGCAGTTAATCGCAGCCACCCCCGAGGAGCTTCTGGCAGCGCACGCCGCGCTCGGCGCAGCGCGTATGGCCGACCCGGAAGGCCTCGTCGAAAAGCACACTGGGCCACTCGCATTTTTGCCATTTCGCCCGGTAGCAGACGGGCAGGAGGTGCCCGCCGATCCGCTCTCAGCAGTTGGTGATGGCAGTGCCACTGGGATTCCCCTGCTGATAGGTACCAACCTTGAAGAGTGGAAGCTCTTTGCCCTGATGACTCCGCCGGCAGCCACCGAGGAGGGGCTGATTGCGCGCTTCGGACTGGTATCTCAGCAGCCAGAGGACGCGCTGCAGGTCTACCGCGATCAGCATCCCGATGCCTCACTTGCAGACTTAGAGGGGGCCGTGCTTACCGACTTTGTGTTTCGTATTCCCGCTACCCGATTAGCTCAGGCGCAGTCCTCGCACGCTCCGGTGTGGCAGTACCGATTTGATTGGCGCAGTCCTGCTTGGAACGGCATGATCGGAGCGGCACATGCAGTCGAGATTCCCTTTGTGTTCGACCTTGTGCATGATCACCGCTTGCACGTGCTTGTAGGCCCAGAGGCTCCTGCGGAATTGGCCTCGGCCATGCATAACGCTTGGGTTGAGTTCGCCCGATCAGGCACACCTTCGGCAGCAGAACTGCCGGTCTGGCCGCTAGCCGACGGGACTGACCGACCCGTGATGTTGCTCGAGGCTGTCTCTACGGTTGGGCTTGATCCCGAGCCGTTGACCACTCGATTCTGGGAGTCTGCAAACGAAACGGCGGGCTGACCAAGTGTTCAGCCCGCCAATCGTTTCTTAGGACTCGTCTACCTGAACTGAGTACTGAACGTCTGTGTCATCGACACTGTCTACCGTTACAGTTGCGCCGATTTCAGAGCCGTCATCGGAGGTCACTGTGCAACGGACCTCTGCGTCAACCTCTGCGACCAAGTCGTCCTCGCATGACACCGAGGCAGGCGCTTGGCCGACCGTCTCTTCGAGTTGGGTTGCAACACCTGACTCCAAGTCTGCCTGCGAAACCACGTTCTCACCGACGCTGACTTTGCCCGAGCAGCCAGCCGCAAGTGCAGCAACTACAAAGAGCGGTACCAATAGGGCTGCGGCTTTGCCGTAGCGAGTAGATGTCATGGGTGCTCCTCAGCGGTCTGCCAGAGCTGAGTTGCTCGGACTCCCTCACGCTAGTTCAGTGAGGTTGAAAGGGTTACAGGTTGTCATCCATGCCCTGGGCGAGAGCGAAGAGGGCAGCAACCTCGACTGCGTCACCAGCCCGTGTCACCGCAACGAGGTGGCAATTCCGGGCATCTGCGACAAACAATCAGCACAAAACACCTATTGGGTTGCACAGCGGTCGATACGTGACCCGGTCGCAACCCAATAGCCGGATATGGCGCTGGGTGGGTTGGCGCTGGGTGAATCGGGGATATGTGGGCTGGCGCTGGGTGGGCTGGCGCTGGGTGAATCGGGGAGATGTGGGCCGGCTCAGCAGATTGCGCAGAGCGGTTACAGGTTCTCGTCTACGCCTTGGGCTAGAGCCGTGAGGGCAGCAACGTCGACTGCGTCACCGGTCTGCGATACAGCAACGAGCTGGCTATTACCTGCATCGAACCCGATGGTCTTGCCGACTCCGCCACCGCCAGAGACGAGTGCAAAGTCATACAGTTTTCCTCCGGTGCCCACGTCAACGGGAGTCGCTGCAGGGGCGTTGCCGCCGGAGCTATTCAACAAGATCTCAAGCGGGTTGACCACCGCGTCTGGACCCTCGGTCAGGACCTGCACCGTGACCAAACCACTGGTCTCTGTGAGGGATCCCCAGGTGCAGATGTTCCAAGCAATATCTGGCGGTCCGTTCTTCCCCCCGCGGTCTGTTGCTTCGCCTTCGCCGGTCACACCGAGCGCCGAGATAAGGGCGGGGTCAGCAAGCCCGCAGGCATCCACGCTGTCGGGCCCTGAGGTAGCTGAATCGCTCGAGCCTGAGCTATCTGAGTCTGACGCGGTCGTGCTGCTTTTTGAGGAATCGCTTGAACTGTCAGAACTGCTGCATCCAGCTAGAAGTAAGGCAGCACTGAATCCTGCAACGATAAAATATTTTGCGCGCATATTCCCTCGGTTCATTCGGTGTGACAATGCCGTGAATCTAGCCACAATTCAGCAAGGTCGCGCCGATAGTTGGCAGAGGTGCTGACCTACGTCTGCACCTACCTCTGCGGCTACCCCTGCACTTGTCGACGGAACCACCTGCGAGCGGGATGTGATCCAGCGGAACTCCAAAGCACCCAAGCGCCTGCGCAGAGCAAGCCAAATGCAAGCAGCAATAGTCGAGCCACTTCAGACCCGGTGAGGGCAAGGGGGCTTGCAGCACTCGGCACTCTCACGCTGCCTTGGCCGCAGGTTGCAGCGTCAGCGGCGCAGTTCGCAGAGGCTGATTCAACGGCAGCGGGGGTTTGTGCGTTTGCCACGTTGACGATAACGGTTCCTGCTGCAGCAGTAACTCGGCTCACAAGTGTAAGCCCTGCGCTCGACCCTGCGGGGATCAGGTTTGCATAGGTGCAGGTGACGGTGTTGTTGGCTTCGCTGCAGGCCCAACCGTCACCGCTAGCCGAGACGAACTGCAGGCCGACCGGCAGCGAATCGGTGACGGTGGTTGGTCCAACCGTTGAACTTGGGCCACCGTTTGCAACGCTGATGTTCCATGTAGCTACTCGGTCGAGTGTGATCGAACCAGTTTTAGTAACCGAAATATCGACCCGTGCAGTCACCGTAACGGTGTCGGAGTCAGTGTTGTTTTGTGGGTCGGTATCAGTTGCTGCAGAACTGACCGTGGCGGAATTTACGGCCTGCGGGTACGCAGCGGGGAGGACATCGACGACAACAGAGATCGGCGCGGCCGCTACACCTATTGCAAGGGGTTCGGCAGAGGTGCAGGTGACGAGTTGTGAGGCTTCGGCACAAGACCAACCAGTGCCCGTTGCAGATACAAACTGCAGGCCGACGGGAAGGGTATCCACCACGGTGATAGGCCCTGGGTCTTGAGTTGGGCCGGCGTTACTTACCTGCAAGTTGAACGTTCCCTGGCTGCCGACGAGGAACTCCCCGGTATGAGATTTTTGGATGCTCAAGTCAACCACTGCTGCAACGTTCACAGCGTCGGAGTCGGTATTGTTCGCCGGGTTCGGATCGGGTGTCGTGGCAGTAACAGTTGCCGAGTTCACAACCTGCGGGACAGCCTCGGCTCCGACCTGCGCTGTGACGATGATTGCTTCGGCCGCCCCAACTGCAAGGATGCTGCCGGGCCCAGCGCTGGCAAGTTCGCAGGAAACTGCTTGTCCGGTCACGGCGCAGTTCCAAACTGAATCTGGGCCAGCACCTGCAGCAGAAATCGGTGTCAGCCCAGCGGGGAGCGTGTCGGTGACGGTCACTCCCTCAGAAGTTGACGGGCCAAGGTTCGTAACCGCCAGCGTAAAGGTGACGTTGCCCAAGTAATCCACGGCACCGGAATGGCTTTTGTCAATCGCCAGATCGGCGCTGCGGGTGACATCGTTTGTGACGGAGTCAGTGTTGTTCTCTGGAACCGGGTCCGGGGTGAGTTCGGGTGTCACCGTTGCGGTGTTGACTACCGATTGTGCTGGATCAGTTGCAGGTATTGCCGCAGTGATCGTGATGGGCGGGGCGTCAGTGGCAGCGGCTAAGTCTGCGCTACGCAAACAAGTCACCACT
>WLJI01000123.1 GCA_009701845.1 Actinomycetota bacterium | reverse complement strand
TGACCCCGACCGGGTGCGCACACCCTTGATTAAACGAAACGGTGAGTTTGTTGCTGCGAGTTGGGAGGAGGCCTTCGAGGCGGTGGCCGCAGGCTTCGGCAAAATCTGGGATGCAGGGAATCGAGATGCGATAGCGATGTACCTCGGCAATCCCACGGCACATTCCATGGCCGGCGCGATGTTTGCAGCGCCGCTGATCAAGGCGATGCAAACCAAGAATCTGTTCTCTGCGTCAACGGTTGATCAGATGCCGAAGCATGTGTCGAGTGGCTTCTTATTCGGCGGCCCAAACTCGATTCCAGTTCCCGACCTTGACCGCACTGACTACTTGTTGATGCTCGGGGCTAACCCGCTTGAGT
Organism: Actinomycetota bacterium; assembly: GCA_009701845.1. GTDB lineage: Bacteria > Actinomycetota > Acidimicrobiia > Acidimicrobiales > Microtrichaceae > IMCC26207. Next base: position 7,743 of record WLJI01000123.1, on the reverse strand, counting down.
CGAACGGAAGTATCTGCACAGCTCCCGATTTTCCTGGGAGGCTTCAGGCCATCCGCGCACGTGGCGGCAAGGTCGTGACCGTTGACCCTCGGCGAACCAAAACAGCGGATGCCTCAGATGAGTACCTTCCGATCCGCCCAGGCTCGGACGCTCTTTGGTTGGCTGCGCTGGTGACCGAGATCAACGTTGCTGGCCTAGTTGACCCGGGCCGACTCAGCGAGATGCTTGATGGCCTGAGCGAGACCCTAGAACTGCTTGCCCCCTTCACTGCTGACTCTGTTGCAGCCCACACTAGAATCTCTGCCGCAGACACAAAGCGGATTGCCTGTGAACTAGCCAAAGCACCCACAGCCGCGGTGTACGGACGAATCGGGACGCACACCACCGAGTACGGAACGCTTGCCTCTTGGCTTGTGGAAGTTCTGAACATCATCACGGGCAATCTTGATTCCGTCGGTGGCGCAATGTTTCCCGAGCCAGCATTTGGCCCACCGACCACAGGTCGTACACCTGGCGGGCGCGGATTCTCTACTGGGCGTTGGGTCTCGAGAGTGTCATCGCACCCAGAGGTTCGTGGCGAACTTCCGGTTGCGGCGCTAGCAGAAGAGATCGACACTCCTGGCCCGGGCCAAGTTCGCGGACTTCTCACCAGCGGTGGCAACCCAGTTCGCTCCTGCCCGAATAGCGAGCGACTGAATGCGGCATTCTCTGAGTTGGACTTCATGGTCTCGATCGACATTTACATCAATGAGACCACCCGGCACGCAGATGTGATTCTTCCTTCGCCATCGGCCTTAGCGAAGCCTCATTTTGATTTCGCTTTTTATGGCCTCTCAGTGCGCAACATTGCTAACTACAGCCCGCCGCTACACGATGCCGATGACCCTTCCGAACCGGGCATGGATGAACATGAGATCTTTGCTCGACTCACCCTGATTGCTAGCGGCCTTGGGGCAGCGGCAGACCCCGAGATGATGTATTCGATCATGCTGCAAACGGTCGCTGAGCGAGGTGGGCTGAATGCAGAAGAGGAAGAAGCTGCTGCAAGGGCTGCCAGCTACACCGGCGTAGAGGCAATTCTCGATCTGATGTTGCGAACGGGTCCATATGAAGATCTCGACCTTGCAGCACTTCTCGCTTCCCCTCACGGGATCGATCTTGGTCCGCTCAAGCCACGCCTTCCGGAGTTGCTGCGCACTGCATCTGGACGAGTCGAGATGGCACCTCTTGCCATCACGGCAGATCTTCCGCGGTTGCTCAGTTTCTTAGAGGCAGTTCCCGATGACCGGTTGTTGCTAGTTGGGCGCAGGCATCTGCGTTCCAATAACTCGTGGATGCACAACATTGGGGTGCTCGTGAAGGGCAAGCAGCGCTGCACGCTTCAACTCAACCCTGTGGACGCATCCGATCTGGGGATTCTTGACGGGCAAGATGCATCGCTGCAGACAGAGACCGGTCAGGTGGTGGCACTTGTCGAAATCACCGATGAGGTTGCGATCGGAACGGTGAGTCTTCCTCACGGATGGGGCCACAACGAGCCAGGAGCAGTGGGCGCCATAGCGGCGGCTACCCCTGGTGTAAACAGCAACCTTCTCACTGGCGATCAGTTCATTGACCCACTCTCGGGTAATGCCCGACTCAACGCCATTCCAGTAACGGTGCACGCTGTCTGAGACGCCAGGCTGCTTGCAAAAAGAGTTCTGCGCTGTGATTGCCGCAGCAACCACAGCGCAGAATCAAGCGCTTCTGTTCAAGTCAGTGATGACTGATTAGCTGACCTTGCAAGGCGACTCAGCCAACACGGCCGCCGGGATGTCCTTATCGGCACAGGTTGCAGCATCAGTTGGGATGACAACCCACTGCCCACTGTTGTCGTCTCCTGCAGCAAGCAGGAATGCAGAGTCAAAGTCGCCGTTGCTCTGCGAGCCAGCAGCGAAGTTGTTGCCACAGATGTAGCCGTTCACTGTGTTCGGTGCGATTGCTCCACTGATTGCTGCAGCAGTACACGGTGGGTTGTTGCGGGGAACCGTCGTGGCGGGGGCTTTGGTGGTCACCGTTGTTGCAGTGCAGACAACCTTCTTCGAGTTCGCCGCTGCAGTGAGGGCGGCATCAGTCTTGGGGCCAAGCTCGCCATCAACAGTGAGTCCAGAGGCAGTCTGGAACAAGATGATTGCCTCATCAGTCTGCTTGCCGATGACCCCGTCGTCTTTGCCTTTATAACAGCCAACCACAGTGAGTTGTGCCTGGATGTTTTTGTCAACCAACACTCGTGCTTCCTTTGCTGCCTCGGCGGCGGCGGCAGCGGCTGCTGCTGCATCGACCGTGGTCGAGGGCGCAGCCGTAGTTTCGGTGGTGCTAGTAGTAGTGGTCGTGGCGTCCGAGTTGCTGTCTTTTGAGCATGCGCCAAGGGTGAGCGCCGTGATTGCAACAAGACTTGTTCCAAGCACAGCGAGTCGAAGAAGTGATGAGGGTTTCTTGATATTTGTCATGTCAATAACCTAGAGCGCACGGACGATCCGGTCCGGGATCATTCGATGCGCCACCTGTGGGGGAGCGAGTTCAGTACAGTGTGCGCTAGGGGCTAAACGGTGTTTAGCTAACGGCTATGCCAGCTTGCTCGCCGAGCAGAAACGGGTCACGGGGAGACATGTAATGGATGCACTGCTTGAACAGACCATTCGGGATCGAATCGAAGTCGAGAAGGAACGAAAGTCACCTGCTGCAGATGCAGTAGCAGTTCCGCTGATTCCAACGAGTCGATATACAGATCCCAAGTTTTTCGACTTAGAGATGCAGCAGATCTTTCACCGAAACTGGCTCTTTGCCGGCCACGAGTCCGAATGGGCAGAGCCGGGTGCCTACCAGCTGTTCACACGCTCAGGTGCGCCAATTGTGATCGTGCGGGGCCAAGACAATGTGTTGCGGGCTTTTTACAATTCTTGCCGGCATCGCGGCGCCCCGGTCACGCGTGATGTTTGTGGTGTGGCCAAGAGGCTCACCTGTCAGTACCACTCCTGGTCCTATGACACTCAAGGCAAGCTCAAAGCAGTCCCAGATTCTCGCAGCTTTGTAGACCTAGACACGGACGAGTTGGCGCTGGTGCCTGTGCGATGTGAGGTTTGGCAGGGTTGGGTGTTTGTGAACGAGGACGCTCAAGCCGATTCGCTCGTCGAGTTCCTTGGCCCAATCTGCGAACAAATGCTCGACATCAACGGCCCCGCAATGCGCCGTGTCGGCCGGCAGATTCACCGAGTCGAGGCCAACTGGAAACTCATGGTTGACGCCTTCTTAGAGGTGTATCACATACGAACTGTTCACCCCGATAACGCAGCTTTGCTCTACGACGACCAGTCCGTCACCGTGGCCATGTTGCCCAATGGTCATAGCCGGCTGACCACCGAGAAGCGTGAAGAGCTCCGTGACTTTCCGATGGTCTCTGAGCAGTATGACAACGCGTCAGTTGGATTGCTGTGGCGGCAAACCTCAACCTCTTTTGGCATCTTTCCTAATCTGGTGGTGCCGATGGATACCGGAGCCTTCACCTTTTTGTCTATGTGGCCGGTCGACCAGCGAACCACCGAGCTTGAACTCAACTGGTTTGCCCCAGCATGGGAAGGCGATGAGGTGCCCGAAGAGCATCTGCAACGCCTAGAACTGTTCGACACGGTGATGGCCCAGGACAAGGCCAATATGGCACCCATCCAAGCCTCAGTTGAATCCCCCGGTGCGCAGCCGTTCCAGATTGGTTGGCATGAGCGACTCATTCATCACTTCCAACGAGCTGTTGATTTGAGCATTGGCGAAGAACTGCTGCCTGCGGGTACTGCAGTCAGCGACGCGCTCGATTCCTACGTGGAACGGTGACGCGTGGCTAACGACGAGCTCGTTCTGCTGCGCGGGGGAACCCTCATCGATGGCACTGGCACCGCGCCATTACCCACGACTGACCTGTTGTTCTTGGGCGATCGCATCCTTGGGGTCGGCGCAGAGGCTGCACACGCTGCAGCAACTGAAACAGCTCGTGGTGCTGTACTGCGAGAAGTTGACGTCTCAGGACGAACCGTCATGCCCGGGTTGATCGACGCTCATTGTCACATCACGTTCGGCGAGCCCTCGAGCAACGACGAACTGTTCTTTCATCGGCAGTCATCAACGGCAATGTTGCTTGCTGCGTTCAATGTGCCGAAGTTGTTGCGAGCGGGTGTGACGGGGTTCTTAGATGCCGATTGCATCTTTGACCTTGGCCCCGCCCTACGAGACGGCATCAACGCTGGCCTCGTTGAGGGCCCTCGAATGGCCTCTGGCATGAATGCGCTGCTGACCTCTGCTGGTGGTACCGCCGGCAGGTTGATTCCGGACTCCGGAACCCTCGGCTATGCGCAAGTTGTGGGTACACGAGACGAGATGGTTCGCCTGACGCGTCAGCAGATCAAATACGGTGCCGATTGGATCAAGATTCATGTCACGGGATCGCTTCCCAATCAACCGGGCGAGGCAACGGTCTGGTCCCTTGATGAACTTCGTGCGGTGACCGAGACCGCACACGGATTGAATACGCCCGTGCTGGCACATTGTCGCAGCGCCCACTCAACCCGGCTCGCCGCACAGGCCGGAGTCGACTTGATCCTGCATGGCAGCTACATGGACGAGCCGGCACTCGAGGCGGTTCAAGAGTCGGGTGCTGCGCTTGCGCCAACGTTTACCTTCCTAGCGAATCTGGCCGATTTTGGTTCTTCGGTGGGTGCTAGCAGCGCTCAGGTTGATGTGTTCCGGGGAGAGATCGAAGCCACTGCACAGATGATGCTTCGCGCTCATAGCGAAGGGGTTCGACTGCTCTGCGGATCAGAAAGCGGCTTCTCGCTGACTCCCTACGGCCATTGGCATGCGAGGGAACTTGAGTTGTTCGTCAGCGAGATTGGGCTGACCCCACTCGAGGCAATCACTTGTGCGACTCGCAACGGCGCTCTGGCATTGCGAATGGAGGAGGGATCTGTTGGGGTGCTCCGAACGGGTGCCGCCGCTGATGTTTTGGTTGTGAACGGAGACCCGGCAGTTGACATAGCGGTGCTCGGCGATCGAACAAAGATTGAGCATGTGTTCTCTCGCGGGGTAGCGGTAGATCTTGATCGGCCGTGGCCGCAACGAAGCCTCCTTCAAGGCGAACAGGTCGGAAAGTGGTCAGAGCAGCTCCTCACTCAGGAAAGAGCAGGAGTGAGACCCACAGCCACCACTCAGACTCAGACTCAGAGCAGTGAAATGCCATGAGCCAGACCGCGCCTGCAAGAGAACGAACCCTCATCGTGACTGGTGCCGGAAACGGCCTTGGTGCGGCAATCGCTCGTGCTGCGGCAGCAGCGGGTTGGCGAGTCGGCGTGCTCGACCAAGATGCACAAGCTGCCCAAGCGGTTGCAAGCAGCCTTGCTCTCGGTGCAGTTGCGCTCCAGGCTGACATCTCTGATGAGCGCAGCGTTCAAGAAGCCCTAGATAGATTTGCTCAAGAAACCTCAGTTGCGGCGCCCGATGGGTTGGTGTGCAATGCCGGGATCGTGCGTTTCGGGCCACTTCTCGATGCAGATGTAGCCGACTTTCGGGCAGTAGTTGACGTCAACCTCACGGGCACTTTCATTACTGCGCGCGCCGTTGCTCGCCGGATGATCGCTGCGCGCCAGGCTGGATCAATTGTCACCGTTACATCAATGAACGGAGTTGCCCCGGGCCCAAACTCAGGTGCCTATGGTCCATCAAAGGCTGCAGTTGCATTACTCACCCAGCAGATGGCTCTGGAGTGGGGTCCGCATGGGATTCGCGCTAATGCAATTGCTCCGGGGCTCATCAACGCTGGAATGTCGGAGCCCATCTATGCCGATCATGAGATCCGCGCACGCAGAGAGAGCAGCGTGCCCTTGCGGCGTTTAGGTACTGCAGAAGAAGTAGCCGCAGCAACTCTGTTTTTGCTCTCAGATGACGCAAGTTATGTCTCTGGGACCGAGCTTGTTGTAGATGGGGGAGTGACCATGAGCGTCATTGCATCACTGCCTCGGCCGCAGTCAGTTGATTCGGTAGGAGACAACTTCTCGGCCGCTGCTAGCGCTACCGAACCCGGCAAACCGGGCACATCAAGGGAGAGATAGTGATCCGTAACCTGCTGCTGAGTGGTGGGCCGGGGCACGATTTTGTGCAGACCTCGGCAGCTCTTGCGAAGATTCTGGCGAGTGCAGATGAACCCACATCCTCACTCGGCGAGCAGCGGCCAGAACAAGTCGCTACAAACCGGATCGTTACCGAGATCGTTACCGAGATCGTTACCGACCCCGAGCAGTTCTTTGAGCTAGTGCGCTCAAGCAGCCAGGGGAAGATTGAGCCATGGGACTTGATCACCGTGAATGCGTTGCGCTGGCAGATGCGTCAGGATCGCTACGCCAAAGAGCGGTCGGAATGGGCGTACACGATCCAAGAGAACGATCTTCAACTGCTGGCAGCTTTTGTAGCTGAAGGAGGCGGCCTCTTGGCAGTTCACACTGCAGTGATTTGCTTCGATGCACATCCCCTGTGGCATCAGATGCTGGGAGCCAGTTGGAACTTCGCGACTTCCTCTCACCCGCCGGAGGGGGAGTTTGAAGTAACCGTCACAGCAGAAGGGCTAGCTCATCCGCTGACTACTGCTGCGAGCAACTTCTTCATTACTGACGAGCTCTATGGATTCTTGGATCAAGTGCCCGACCTCACCCCATTGCTCAGTGCGCGCTACCTCGGCAGAGAGCAGCCGCTGTTGTGGACTCAGTCGCTAGGGCAGGGGCGAGTCGTAACCGACCTACTCGGCCACAGCGTGGACTCATTGACCAATGCCACCCACAAGAGCATTCTTGTTCGGGCTGCGCATTGGGCTGCTCGAAGCTCTGAGCGCATGCACGGCGATTCGGTTGGGAGTTCCTGATGTCTGAGTCAACCTCGCCCGAGCAGCCGCGAATAATTACGGTTTCTACATACGAACAAGCACGTGAGGTTTTTAGGCGGCGAGACCTGCGCCAAGCTCTCTACGATGCCGGTGATGTGGTGATGGCAGATGTGCTGGTCAACCTTCACGGTGATGATCACCGGGCGCGTCGCAGATTAGAGAACCGCTTGTTCAGAAAAGACACGCACCTGCGATACGAACGCGAGCTGTTTCCGCCTTTGCTTGCGTCAACCTTGGCCCCGGCTGTTGAGGCTGGTACTAGCGAACTCGTTACTCTGAGCCATCAGATCATGATGAATCTTGCTGCTCTCACTGCTGGGGTAGATCGTCCCATGGGCACAGCAGAAGAGACGCTGCGACTGTACGCATACCTGATGACCTTTATTGAGGGCGCAACGCTTGCGCACTACGGCGGCGATGTTGCTGCAAAAGAGGCCCAAGTTGCGAAGGCGCTCACTGCGTTTGATCGTGAATTCTTACAGCCATCGATCGCAAGACGAGAAGCGCTGTTGAACGATCTTGGCTCTGGTGAAATTGAAGAGAGCGACTTGCCTCAGGATGTGCTGACAACTCTGATGCGAAACCAAGACCACCTTGAGCTGCCCGATGATGTTTTACTAAGAGAGATCTGCTTCTTTCTGCTCGCTGGTGCTCACACCTCGGCCACTGCGTTCTTGCGCACCCTTGACCAAATCTTTTCGTATACGGACTCAGAACCCGAGCTTGCTGTGCGAGCCAGAACAGACACTCAGTTTTTGCAACGATGCGTTCACGAGACCATCCGCCTG
>WLJI01000122.1 GCA_009701845.1 Actinomycetota bacterium | reverse complement strand
GAAACTCCCTGCGCTGCGTGGCCACGGTGGAGCTAGCTGCTGGTGCGGCGCTCCCCCCAGTGAGCGTGGTGGTAGACGTGCCCTCGACCGCAACGGGAAGCATCACGAACACCGGGTTTGTTTCAGGAATCCAGCCAGATACTGATCCCTCCAACAATCAGGACTCTGTTACCAGCACACTCGCTGCAGTGGCCGGAATCGTTGAATTCGCTCCGGTGACAACAGCAGTGCCGGTAGTCGTCCCAGTTCAACCTGAGGTTCGTGGAGCAACTACAACTCGCCAATCACTCCCCCGCACAGGCGGAGACATCGCTCTAGGCGGACTTGGCGCTCTGCTTCTCACCGCTGGAATGGTGACCTACTTCGCAACTCGCAGGCGCAACAGGGTCAGAGTCTGAGGTTGAACTCTGAGGTTGAACCGAGAGGTTGAACTCAGAGGTTGAACTCAGAGGTTGAACTCAGAGGGTGACAGTGAAATTGCCGCTAGTTGCAGTGACTGTTGCAACATCACCAAGGTACGCAACGTTGTTCAGCACGTCGTTTGTTGCTGTGCTGATGGTGTAGTTGCCAGCCGCTGCGCCAACAGGAACGGTGCACTGATACGTCCAGATCCCGTCAATGGCAGTTCCAGAAGTAAGTGCAGCTTGTGCCACACACCAGCCTGGGGTGGTGTTATTTCGGCGCACCTGGAAGAGCACAGCCCCAACGCCAGTGTCATCGGTAACTCGAGCCGTAATCGTAAACGAGCTACCGCGAACAACAGTTGTTGGTGCCGGGGTAACCGAGACAACGACCGGAGCCACTGCATCAGAGGTACTTCCCGTAATGCTGAAGTGACCACTTGTTGCACTCACGGGACCATCGCCGATCACCGTGGCGTTGTTCGCAAGGTCGGCTGCAGCGGTGTTGACTTGATAGGTGCCCGAGTTGACCACTGCAGGAGCCGTGCAAGTCAGGTCCCACTGTCCGGCCTGAGCGTTGCCCGAAACCAGCGTTGCTGTAGTGGCACAAAAACCAGCCGGGGCGCCGTTACGACGTACTGCAAAGGCCACGGTGTTCACTCCGACAGCGTCTGTTACAAGTGCAGAGATGGTAAAGCTGCCCCCCGGAGCAACGGCGAGCGGGGAAACATCTACCGACAAGACGCTGGGCTTTGTCGTATCGGCTGTGCCGCCGCCACCGCCGCCTGTGCCGCCACCTGGTGCAGCCGGCGTACACGCCGCTGCCGCTCCGGCTACTACACACAGAGCCAAACTCACGCGAACAGCCCGCTTCATCGACAATAACCTCATTGCAACCCCCGTTGACCCATGCGCCCACAGCTAGGCGACTCCTCACACTATGACGTAGATCAGCCCACGCCTTCAAGCAAAACTACCCAGAACCCATATTTCGTATGGGAAGACCCCCTTCCAATTTGAGTGTCACACCCCGCTGCGATACTGCGGTTGTCGAGATATTTGCTCTGTCGACGTAGGGTCACCGCTCGTTCAGGTTCACTGCTCGTTCAGTTTCACTACTAGTCAGAAGCTGCCCCGTACCGGAGAGGGTCGGGTCGGTGGCAAGTAGATCGACATGCGCTTCGGCGCTGCCGAGTCCGGCGACTTCGCCCCATTTCGTCGGACTCGGCTTAAACAAGCAACCAGTTACGCCTCGGGCGGTCGGATCAGTTCTAGCGGCCCGATCGGCACGTGTATCCAGCCCTCGACTTTCGCCAATCTCAGGTCCTCATCGCTCTCGGGGCGACTAGTGGCACTCCACTGAGCAAGCAGGGCGATCACCGCCGAGATCAGGGCATCAAGGGTATGGTCAGAATCAACACAGCTCTCCCTCACCGATACCAGATCTAGCCACGGTTCTGTAGCGGTCCTCAGCGCGGTAAAGATCTTGTTTCTAGCCTTGCGTGCCGGATCGGCAGCATCTTTGGTGCCGCCCTTATATCCCGGCTGCGAGATGCCCCAGACACGCAAGGCTGCTGCTGGATACACCTCAAGAAGACGCCCGCTGCCGTCTCGCTCGGCCGCTGCGCCCCAGCGATTTGCCCACTCGCGCTGCAAAAGCGCACAACGCATAGCTACAGAGCCAAGTCGGTCAGCAGAAGCAGACATTGGCTGCCCCCAGCCCTGATCTCGAACTCGGTCATCAGTTAGGCGGTGAGTGAGCGGTCGACGGTTCTCTGTTCCTGGCCATGGATTGAAGCTCTGATGAGCCATCACCGCTTGCACAAACGGCTCTGGCCAACCCAATGGCGCATCCACCCCGATCACATCAACTTGGCTTCCCAAGTCAATCAAGAGTTCATCTGTTGCGGGGCTCGGCGGTAGTTCAGCTACCCAACCCTGGTTGTCTGCAGCTTTTGTCTTGCGGCTGAGCAAAACAAGACCCGTGGTCTTTGGTTGAGCCGCCAAATCAATACCGAGAACACGCATCATCGCTGAAACTACTCGCCAAGTCTGTGCATTCTTCGCCAGCTAGCCGACTGCTGTGAGTTCTTCGGTTGTCATCACTAGCTACGCTGCTGCAATGGTTCTACCTACCTCAGTGTTCTCCGCAATCCCCCCAGCAGAGTGGATTGCGTCAAATGATGTTGGTTTTGCCATCCTCGATAGGTTCCCGGTGACAGAGGGCCACAGCCTAATCATCTCGCATCGGGTGATCTCAACCTGGTGGGATGCCACGGCAAGCGAGCAGGCAGGACTCATGGCGCTTGCGACTCGGGTCAAGTTGATCCTTGATGGCAGGTTCGCTCCTGATGGCTACAACTTGGGCTTCAATGCTGGCGCTGCTGCAGGCCAAACCATTGACCATCTTCACATTCACCTGATCCCGCGGCGAACTGGCGATGTGGCAGACCCACGCGGCGGGGTTCGCTACGTCATCCCCGAGCGCGGCAACTACCTCACTGAACCAACCGAGTAGATCGGCGCTTCGACCGCCACTACTGCAAGGCCGAGCGCGGCCAAACTTCCCTGACCTCAATCAGGGCAAAGTCGTCAGCCTTCTCAGAGTGTCCCTCAACCCCGATAGGGTCCTGTCTGTCATTCGTGAGAGGAAGACTGTGATCGATCAATTCCCTGAGCCGCTAACGCCAGAGCATCAAGCTGTACCAGAGGTCGCAGAGGAGCCTGCTGTGCCCTCTGCAATTCCCCCGCCAGTGCCCGTCCACCTCATGCCAACGGCAAAAACCTTCGTTGACCATGCGGAGCCTGCAGTAAGCGCAGTTCTCGCAACAACAGCAGATTCCATTGAACATGACCCGCGAGGCACTGCGCTCGCGGTTCAAACGCCTCCTGCAGTTGTTGAACACTCAGAAGGGAACCGAACCATCGTCGGAGCTCCCACCAAGAGAATCAGGCCAAGAACTGTCCTCGGAATTACGGCGGCTGTTCTACTCTGCGGTTTTCTAGTAGCCCAAATATTCGTTTTTCGAGGGAATGCCCAAGAGCAGGCCGAGCGAGCTACTCGAGCAGAAAAATCGCTTGCATCCACGTCGGCAACACTCGACAAGACCGAATCCTCGCTGACTACATCGGAGTCTGCGCTGACATCCACAAAGGGCCTCCTCGCCACTGAAACCGCTAAGTCACAGGCTCTAGACCTGCGTATTTCTGAGCTCACCAACGAGAAGGCTCAGGTGCAAGACGAGCGCAATGTTGCCCAGGAAGTCTCGCGATTAGGAGGAGTCGCAGCTTCACAGATGCTCGACTGTCGAGATCGGTTGCTTGATGCAATGAGTTCGCTCGTGGGTGGATCTAGCTATTACCCCAACTATTCAGGCATGAGCGCCCGGTTAGATGCTGCAGTTCCAATCTGCCAGCAGGCCAATTCGAGCATTGATGCCTTCATAGGGGCCCTTCCCTAGAAAATGAGCAAACAGCTGAGCGATCGCTTCCCGATCAGGGCTTGGACCCCCTGTCTGTATCTCTTCTTCATTGGGGTCTTGGGTTTTTCCTCCCTTGCCTGCTCGTTCAACCCTGCGGAGTCCGAGGCTGCAACGAGCAGTACCTTGCCTACGCGTGCTTCAACGACCCTTCCCACCACTACAACCGTTCCGACGCCACCGATACCTCCGACCACAGAAGAACTCCTCTCCCGTGTTCGAAACTCGGTTGTACGAATACGTAACACGGGCTGCGGTGAACTTTCCACAGGCACAGCTTGGCTCGCGCCTGATGGGAGATTGCTGTCCAATCGGCACGTAGTGGAAGCGGCGAGGACACTCGATGTACTTACGTGGGATGGAATTGATGCAACTGCAACGAGTGCGCAAACGAGTGACTCTGTAGACGTAGGGGTGCTTGGCGGCGAGTGGGGGCTCGTCCAAGGCCTGCAATCACTTCCTGTACGAACTGAGCGAGTCGCTCCTGGTGACCGGGTCGCCATCGTTGGCTACCCAGAAGGACAGGAACTAGCGATCTCGACGGGAGTTGCCGTCGGCTATGAACTAGATACAGAAATCGGCACCGTTGAGCTTCTCAAAGCCACCACCGTCGTGAAGCCAGGCAACTCAGGTGGGCCGGCTCTCGACGATCAGGGTCGAGTTATCGGTATGGTCTTCGCAGAACTCATCGCCGCAGACGAAGCCCTCATCATCCCATGGGATGTTATTGCCGCACTCACGCCGGCCGACTTCGAAACAGATTTGGGTTGTTCGTGAGCGCTTCAGCCCTCGTTCGAGGCTCAACTCAGCATTAGAACTCAGGCTCCGTATCGGATCCCTCCGAGGCGAGTCCCTCGGTCAACTCTTCGAGTGCTCGGCGGTGTTCAAGTCTGGGTCGCGAAGAGACGAAATCGTTGAAGACTGCATGCACTTCAAGAATGTCTGCATCAATGCGAAACACCGCTTCTTGCCTGAACTCCCCTGCTATGCGGCGGACCGTGTCGGTGTCGAGGCCCCAAACGAGTAGGCCACCCTCCCCATAATCGCCCTCGAAGCTTCGCCCATCCGAACGCACCACGGAGCCACCAGCGAAAATGAGTCGACCTGCTAACTCAGAAGTCTTAAATTGATTCAGTATTTCGCCACGCCTCCGGCCAAAGGGGTTCCAAGCAGTCAATGCGTGAACCGGGCCAAGGAAAGGCCATTCCTCGACTGCCTCGGGGCCAGAAAGGTCTACAAAATTGCCTTGTGTGAGCTCGGCTAGGACTGCAGTCCGAGTGTAGGCATCCCATCTCGCTAACTCGATCGGCTCTGCTGCAACCCCACCATGCACTGCTGCAAGAGTGGGAGAAATTTCGCTCGCAACAAAACGGACGCGTTCATAAAGTGCCTGAACTTCGGGCGCATCGATCGTCTCTGCAACAAGATCGCCAGCAACTAAGACTTCCCCATCCTGCCAGAGCAGCTTCACAAATCCGTAGCCCTTGTTCAGGTCATTGAGTTCCGCAAGGAGCTCAGGGGTTTGCTCAATCTCTTCTACGACGGTTGCAAAAATACACAGCCGGGTTGGGTCACCTAAGAGCACCCTTGCGTAGACCGGTGCTCCATAGTCAGAGAGCTCGTAGTCCCCGCTTTCATCAACGACCAGCACGGCTGAACCAAAGCATTCCTCGAGCACAGGCTCAACGGTGTTGAGTTGCCAATTATCTAGTGGAATCTCGAATCCGGCGGCCAGCAGATACACGGTCAACGGGCCCTGTTCTAGCCGAATCGGTGGCTCCACACCGTCTGCGGTCTCAAGCGGAAGAAACACCGTCAGTTCTCCGGGTTCAAGGGCTTTAACAACAGCATGAAGCCGAACGGGGCTGCATGAAACTGCGGCCTCACCGGTGGTGTCAGCAGCCAAATGGTGCACATTCTCACCGAGTTCCTGCCAGAAAACTTCTGCTGTGAGCGAATTGTCGCCAACGCTAAGGATGCATGGAGGAACAGGCCGATCATCGTCAAGAAACGGTCCCGCAGGTGCAGTCTTGAGCAAGCTTGCAAGGTTATAAAAGCCTTCGGCTTCGACGATTGCACTCCCCCCATCTGCTTGGTCATACTCCTCGGCAAGGGTCGACAATCCGGGGTACCTCAGGTCTCGCCAAGGAAGAGAGAAAGAGCCGCCAGCACCACGGATTGAGATCTCGTTGGAGGACTCGCGCTCGGTCACACAGATTTTGGCCGAACCAGTTCCGCCGGCCGCCAAATGCCAAGCTGCAAGAAGACGGGGCGAGATCGTCCACAGAAAATCCCGCTCAGCGGATCCGACCTCTAGCTTTGCCACTACCCGGCCGTCGGTTGACCACCAGGTTCGAACTGAGTCACTCGACCGCAGCACAAGCTGCCCCGAACCAAACCGCTCATCTTCTGCACAAAACGGCAGGATCTTCTGCGTAACGGCCTCCCACTCGGTCAGGTCGATCTCGCACTCAAACTCAAACTCGCTCATCTACGCCCTCTCCATCTCTATGTTTCTATCTTTGCGCAGTCTCAACAGCCTCGACAGCCTGAGCCGCCTTACTCTCGATCGGTGCGGTCCTCTTCGGCGGGCTTGTCTCCCTCAAAGAAGTCACCCTTATCGAAAAACTCAGAGCTTCGCACCTTGCGGCGATGCGACCGGGTAGAAGCCGACAGTGAGTGAAACGCACTGCCCGTACCCTCTGAATCGGCGGCCCAAGACTGAGTGGAGCGCCCATCCATACCCATCGAGGATGCCTCTGAGTACACATCTAGAGCCGCACTCAGAAACACAAAGGTCCAGCCCGCAGCCGAGTGAGCGTCCACGAGTTGTTTGATCGAGGCCAGCGTCTGCTGGCGACTGCAATTTTCATGCCCATCGGTGATGCTCACAAAAAGAATCTCTTCTGCGGGCAGGCCAGCAGCAGCTCGCTGTGCAACGCGAGCAGTGGCCGTTGCCATGAGTGCACCAGTGGCATCAAGCAACGGAGTAGAACCACGAGGTGCAAACGTCTGGTCATCGAGTGGCACCATCTCTGCAATCGGAACTGCATCGGCAATCACTTCTTGAGGGTCACCAGAGTCAAACTGCACCACCGTGATCACCGAGTCTGAGCCATCCTCCTGCTGTTCTTTGAGGAAGTGATTGAAGCCGCCCACAACATCACCAGCAATGGCCTGCATCGAGCCGGACCGGTCTAACAGAATGTAGATGTGAACATCTGGGGTTGTGGTTCCCTCTGTTGCACTTGCGGCGTTGCTGTTGCTGTTCATGTTCGTTCCCTCTCATTGCAAGACCCTTGGGCTACCTGCTCAAGTCCTTGCCCTGTCACCTCGTAAGAGTCGCCAGGTGGTGGGATGTGACATTTTGTCTTCAGTGTCACAGCTTGTTGCCATACTTGTTGCATGGGAGAGAGACCATCAGTTGTAGGTTCATCAGGTGTAAATTCGGCAGTTGCAGATTCGGCATTTTTGGCTCCGCCGGTCTCAGATTCAGGTCAAGAAGCGCTTGACTGGCTTCTTGACAGCACTGGGGGTAGCAGCTCTGTTGCCGAAAGCTACGCTCAGAAGCAGTTGACGCAAGCAGGAATTACTGCTGCGCAGCAAACAGCTCAAGATGTGATTCAAGAGGTCTACACGAGTCTCTGGGTTTCTCTGAGCAAGCCACCTCCAAAGGAGCTTGATACGCCTGCGGCCTATGCCAGAACTGTGCTGCGTAACCACATCACCAAGATCAAACGAGGGCAGACCGACGTGCTCCCCGACGATCTTGAACAGATCACAGCCTTTCGCAATCATGGCAAAAACTATGAGCTCTTAGTTCGCAGTGAGCTCGAATCCAGAAGCGACGAAGACCCTTGGCTCACCTCGGCAGCCCTCACCTACCTCACACTTCTGATGCACCCCGAATGCCTAGAAGGCCTCGGCGATCTCCCTTCGCCGGAGGCCGGTGCCAAACGGGATCAGGCACTGTGTTGGACTGCACTGTGGATTGCTGGCCAACGAGAGCTGTTTCCACCTCGTGGAGCACGGAGCGACCCCGCTCTTCGCCAAAAGCGCTCGCGGTCCATCGCCAAAGTCATCAAGCGGGTGGACGAAGCGATAATGGCGGTAAAGCGTCAGAACTTTGAAACTTCGCCACCACCAAAGGGCGCTGCTCATGTCTAATTCTGTCTATCCACAACGACTCTCGCTGCATGCCGAGGCGGACTCCCCAATCGCATTCTTGGG
>WLJI01000121.1 GCA_009701845.1 Actinomycetota bacterium | reverse complement strand
CAGCCTGACGCTGCTTCACGAACCAGAGATCACCGCCTACGAAGCAACCCGACCAGCCTGGATGCCCAGCACTCGCTAACCGCCAGCACTCGCTAACCGCCAGCACTCGCTAACCGACTGTGCTGACTAACCGACAGAGGCTACCGAGACAACTCCGTCTGTCTGACGCAGGGCCTCGAGTACGGACTCGGGAACTGACTCAGAGGTAGCCAAAACCATGATGGCCTTGGCACCCTCAGGTGATGACCCAACCGCCATATCGTCAATGTTCACTCCGGCCTCGCCGACTAGCGAGCCCACTTTGCCGATCATGCCAGGCTGATCAGCGTTGCGCACGACAAGCAGATGGTCTGCAGGAGGAACATCAATGGTGTAATCATCGATCATGACGAGCGTCTGCACCGACTTCAGCCCGACCAAGGTGCCCGACAAGCTGTGACCGCCGGATCGAACCGTAATGAGGTTGACGTAATCTCGGGCAGTGGTGGTCGAGGTTGGTCGAATTTCGATCCCCTGCTCTTCGGCAATCTGGGGTGCGTTGACGTACGAGACCGGCCTGCCGGTCGTTGCCCCAAAGAACCCCTTGAGCAACGACAGGGTCAAGATTCTGGTGTCGAACTCTGCGATCTGCCCCTGATACTCAATCTCTAGACCATCAGAGATCTGACCGCAGAGGCCTGCAAAGATTCGCCCAAGCTGTTCGCCAAGCGCCAAGTACGGCCGCACGGTCTCAGATGCTTCGGCGGCAGAGACGTTCACTGCATAGGGAACGAAGTCTCCTGCGAGTGCTAACTGAACCATGTCTGCAATGGTGTCGCCTGCTTTGTCTTGAGCCTCTTCGGTCGAGGCGCCAAGGTGCGGTGTAACAACCACAGAATCAAGCTCGAACAACGGGGAATCGGTGCAGGGTTCGGTTGCGAACACATCAAACCCGGCTCCGGCCACACGGCCTTGCGAAATTGCATCGGCTAGGGCCTGCTCATCGATGATTCCGCCCCGCGCAACGTTGATAACACGCAAGGAAGGCTTGGCGAGCTTCAACATCTCTGTCCCAATAAGCCCGGCAGTCTCTGGGGTCTTTGCTAGGTGCAACGTAATGAAGTCAGACTGCGCCATCAGGTCTTCAAGCGACAGCAACTGCACGCTCAACTGACGTGCCCGGTCCTCGGAAACAAAGGGGTCATAGGCAACCAGCTTCATTCCAAAGGCCAGCGCACGTTGCGCAACAAGTTTGCCGATTCGTCCGAGGCCAATAATGCCTAGGGTTTTGTCAGAGAGTTCAACACCAGTCCATTTGGAGCGTTCCCATCGTCCAGCCTTGAGCGCAGCACTAGCCTGCGGAACGTTTCTTGCTTGTGCGAGAAGTAACGCCATGGTGTGCTCAGCAGCAGAGAGGGTGTTTGACTGAGGAGCGTTGACAACCATCACCCCATGCTCTGTGGCGGCAGCAACGTCAACGTTGTCGAGGCCGATACCTGCTCGCCCAACGGCAATGAGGTCGGTGCCTGCCGCAAACACCTCTGCGGTGACCTGGGTTGCCGAACGAATAATCAGCGCATGGGCGCCGGGTATCGCCACGAGCAACTCCTCAGGGCTCAGGCCCTCTTGCACGTCAACTTCATGGCCTGCATCACGCAAACGCTGGAGTCCGCCATCGGCAATCTTCTCTGTAACCAAAACTCTCATGCCCCCATCCTGCCTGAGCTAGGCGCGGGCGG
Source organism: Actinomycetota bacterium (assembly GCA_009701845.1). Taxonomy (GTDB): domain Bacteria; phylum Actinomycetota; class Acidimicrobiia; order Acidimicrobiales; family Microtrichaceae; genus IMCC26207. The sequence goes on along the minus strand of WLJI01000121.1, from coordinate 6,476 downwards.
CCAACCGACAAGGTTTTCAACAGCAGGTTCGCGTCCATCTGGCAGAAACCGAAGGACCTGCCCGTAGAAGGCAAGCTCAGTCTCGAGCGCCTTGACGACTGTCTCTTGCTTCAAAAATCCGTGACCTTCACCTTTGAATAACACATACGCGTGCGGAACATGGTTGTGCTCAAGGGCCGCGACCAAAACCTCGGCCTGAGCCGGTGGAACCACTTTGTCGTCGGCACCTTGCAACAACAGCACAGGATGGGTGAGGTGTTCGGCATGAAAGAGCGGGGACCTCTCACGGTAGGTGTCCGCTGCTTCCGGCAGAGGGCCGACTAGGCCGTCTAGGTAGCGAGATTCGAACTTATGCGTATCTGCGGCGAGCGCCGCAAGGTCGGTAACCCCATAGAGGCTGCAAGCCGCCACGAACGTGCCCGCACAACCCCACTGCTGTTGAAAACAGAGTGCTGCGAGTGCGGTGAACCCGCCGGCTGAACCGCCGCGGATAACACAACGCGCAGCGTCAACAAGGCCCTGCTCAGCCAAGAAACGAGCCGCAGCGATGCAGTCCTGCACATCAGCCACTCCCCACTCGCCAAGAAGTTGGTCCCTGTACTGTCGCCCATAACCTGTTGAGCCTCGATAATTCACGTCAGCTACGGCAAACCCACGGCTCGTCCAAAAGAGAACACTCGGAGAAAATTCTGCCCGAGCGGCAGCCGTTGGGCCACCATGGATGCGCACGATCAGCGGCGGTGATTCACCCTGCGGGCCATGGAACATGGGGCTCTGAGGCGGATAGAACAGAGCGTGTGCCTGAGCACCGCTATCGGGTGAAGTTCCGGTGGGAAAACTAATGTGCCGAGGAGTCGACACCCATCCTGCCCCCAGTGGAGGCTGAGCGGATGCGCCGACGTCGCTAGTAGCCACATCGGATGAGGCCGTCTCGGCAACTTGAGCAGATCTCAGGTCGGTTACTGCTCCCGTACTGAGGTCAATATGAAACACCGAACTCGGCCGGTCGTGCTGACCAGCGATAACTGCCACCGAACGGCCCTGAACGCTCAGGGAATCCACTGAGCTGAACTGCGGCCCGGGTAGTGGCAGCCGCTCGCGAGTTGTGAGGTTGAAACTCCACAGTGAATCAAACCCGCCAGACTTTGCAGCAAACACCACAGATCCATCATCGGTGAATCCGTAGCGACAGCCGCCGGCAATCCAGCGGGGCTCACCCACTTCTTCCTCTGCACCCGAAATGAGCGGGTCAGCAGAGTCTCCTGAACCCTCATCGGGAAGCCCTACGGTCTTGGAGCGGTACAGATGCCACCAATCAGTGGAATCGTCGCACCACCATAAGTAGCCATCGGGTGACCATTCTGGCAGGCAGACCGAAACAGCCCGGGCGAGTCCTCGGACTGTGCCGCCAACGAGTCCTCCTGCTACGCGTCGCTGCTTAGACAGGCTGATTGAGCCGTCATCGCTGTAGCGCAGTTCCGCAGCCCACAGTTCGGCCGCATCCCATGGCATGTCGGGGTGGTCCCAACGAAGCCAAGCCAAGCTCAAACCGTCGGCCGACAACCTTGGGCAAGCAGTGAAGTCACCAGAGCCAGCTTGGCCGAGACCAACGAGCGGCACTGATTCCGAGTGAACTGTTGACAGCGCCACGAGTTCATTCGCCGCTTCCGAGTTCGATGCAACCCCCGGGGAGTCGTCGAGGAGATCCAACGAGGGTGCCTGAAGCGACTCCCGCTCACAAATCACCCAACGGCCATCAGGGGTTACCACACCGCCGCAATAGCGGGCAGGCGTAGAACCCGCCTGAGCCAAGGTTGATGACGCAGTAGATGATGCGGTTAATGAGGCTGTTGGGCTTTGGCTGGCGAGTTCCCGTGGCAGCGCGTCAGCCCCAGCGCTCATGAGACGCTGTGTCACTGCATCGACCCAGTAGACGCGACCGTCAGTGCGCGGGTCTCCGTGCAGCCAGAACGCTCCACCGCCGTACTCGTTGACAGTACTGCGTGCCGAAATCTCTGCACCCGGCAGAAACTCCGAATTCGTTGCTCTGCTGGTATCAGAAACAAACAACGCAGCGCGTCGAGCGTAACCGGGCCGTGACTCAACCCAGATCACATCTGAGCCAAGCGTGAACACCTCTCCAAAACGTGACGATCCACTAGCTGCAGCCGCCGGAGTCAGCGGCGATGACCAGGAGCCGAAAGGCGCTTCTACAGAATGAACTGGTTCGTTCACGCCGTTGCGTTGACGAGCGCGGCGATTCGAGAAATTCCCTCTTCAAGGTCCTCATCCCCAAGAGCAAACGAGAACCGCCCATAGCCGGGTGTTCCAAAGGCCTCGCCCGGGACGAACGCCACTTTGACTTCTTCGAGTATGAGGTCGGCGAGCTCTACAGTTGTGGAAGCAGTACGCCCAGCTAGGTCAACGCCGAGGAGACCCGTCAGGTTTGGGTAGGCATAAAAGGCCCCTTCCGGCGAGATGCAACTCACTCCGGGGATCTCATTGAGCATGCGGTGCATGGTTTGGCGACGCCGATCGAAGACTGCTCGCATCTGATCTACTGCGCTCAGGTCGCCCTCAACTGCGGCAAGCGCTGCTCGCTGCGCCACATTGCAAACGTTCGAGGTCAGGTGTGTTTGCAGGTTGGTCGTCGCTTTGACCACATCGGCCGGACCGATCAACCAGCCGACACGCCAGCCCGTCATCGCATAGGTCTTGGCCACGCCGTTGAGGATCACACACTGATCAGCTAACTCGGGCACTAAGGCTTGAATGCTGTGATGCACAGCGTCGCCGTAGACCAAGTGCTCATAGATCTCATCGGTGACAACGATGATTCCGTGCTTGAGCGCCCACTCGCCGATTTCGGTGATCTGCTCAGCTGGGTACACCGCTCCGGTGGGGTTTGACGGAGAGACAAAGACCAACAGCTTGGTTTTTGGTGTCCTCGCAGCTTCAAGTTGTTCAACCGTGACTCGAAACCCCGTTGACTCATCGGTCTGCAAGATCACCGGAATGCCTCCGGCCAACTCGATCGGCTCGGGATAGGTTGTCCAATAGGGTGCGGGAAGAAGAACCTCGTCGCCCTCGTCGAGCAGCACGGTGAAGGCCGAGTAGACCGCTTGCTTGCCACCGTTGGTGACCACTACTTGCTCGGGGGCAATGTGCACACCCGAATCTCTCAGGGTCTTCGCGGCAATTGCGGCTCGCAATTCGGGCAAGCCAGCGGCTGGGGTGTAGCGATGATTCTTTGGGTCATGACATGCTGCTGCAGCGGCTTGAACGATGTAGTCAGGCGTTGCGAAGTCGGGCTCACCAGCCCCAAAACCAATGACTGACTCACCTGCAGCCTTGAGCGCTTTGGCTTTGCCATCAACTGCCATGGTGGCCGAAGGGGTAATTGCAGCGACGCGTCGAGCGATTCGAGAGGGTGTAGTCATGGACCCAAAGTTACCGGGTTGAACTCTGTAGTTGAAACGAGTTGACCCGGTTGATTCAAACGAGTTCGCCCGTGGCCGATTTGCCCGCGAGACTGTAGGACTGTGAGCACTCCCGATATTCCCATCCCAGATGAGTTCCTACCCCATGACGGCCGGTTTGGCTGCGGCCCTTCTCGGGTTCGGCCCGACGCTGTAGAAATGCTTGCTGGCTCGGCCGGGCATTATCTCGGCACCAGTCACCGCCAGGCCTCTGTTCGCTTCAAGGTCAGCGAGTTACGAAATGGGCTCGCAGAGATGTTTGCGCTGCCCGATGGCTACGAGGTTCTGCTCGGCAACGGCGGAACCACTGCTTTTTGGGATGCAGCAACCTTTGGCCTGATTGAGGACCGAAGCCAACACCTGCACTTTGGCGAGTTCTCCTCCAAATTCGGCAAAGCCGCCGCTGCGGCACCTCACCTTGGCGAGCCACAGATCATCTCTGCAGACCCCGGCGATCACCCCGAAGCTGTTGCAGCCGAAGGGATCGATGCCTACTGCCTCACCCAAAACGAAACCTCAACTGGCGTTTCCATGGAGCTGCGTCGGCCAGAGGGAGCAGATGCAGACTCGTTGGTTCTCGTTGATGCCACGTCTGCAGCGGGCGGGCTGCGCTTCGATCCCAACCAAGTAGATGTCTACTACTTTGCACCCCAGAAGTGCTTGGCCTCTGACGGTGGCCTCTGGCTTGCAGCTTGCTCACCCAAGGCCATTGAACGCATCGAACGCATTGCAGCTAGCGATCGGTGGGTTCCGGCGTTCTTCGACCTTGGCATTGCGCTAGAGAACTCGCGCAAAGATCAGACCTACAACACACCTTCGCTTGCCACGTTGTTCCTTGCTACGGAGCAAGTCCGATGGGTCAATGAGAACGGTGGCTTGGAGTTTGCCGCCTCTCGCTGCGATCAGTCGGCAGCAACGATCTACGACTGGGCTGACGCACATGCACACGCAACACCATTCGTGACCGATCCTGCCAAACGGTCACACGTAGTGGCCACGGTTGACTTTGACGACACCATTGATGCTGCTGTGGTTGCTGCTGTGCTGCGAGACAATGGTCTCGTAGATGTTGAGCCATACCGAAAGCTGGGAAAGAACCAACTTCGAGTGGCTATGTTCCCGGCAATTGAACCAACAGATATTGCTGCGCTCACAGTTTGTGTGGACTACGTCATTGATCAGCTGAGCTGACTATGAGTTCTGCCGAGAGCTATCAGGAATCCTCTGATTCGCTTCGCCAGATCCGAGATCAGCTGACTGGGCCAGGTGGACAGTTCGAAGTTGTCACTGACACCGTTGATGGCATCGAGATGAAGACCTACAAGGCAAGATTTTCAAGCCTGCGTGAGGTCGCCTCTTTCGGGTTGCTCCACGCAGAGCGAGAGTTTTTGATCTTCGGAGATCGACGAATCACCTTTGTCGAGTTTCTTGCTCAGGCCAACTCGGTCAGTCAACTGCTTGTCGAACAGGCCGGTGTTGCTCATGGCGACCGAGTTGCCGTTCTTGCACAGAACTCACCCGAGTGGTGCCTCGGGTTCTGGGGAACCGTAGACGTTGGAGCAGTCTTAGTAGGGCTCAACGGCTGGTGGACTACTGAGGAACTCATGTATGGCCTCGAGGATTCTGGGGCGAAGGTGCTTGTTGCCGATCGAAAACGCTTTGAGCGCATTGTCGAGCAGGTTCATGAGCTACCCGATCTTGAGCATGTGTACCTGATTGATGCGCAGCCCGAGGAGTTCGCTGTAGACCGCGAATCTGGGCCGCAGTTGCACCCATTTTCTGAGCTGACGGCCCAGCCCAGCGATGAGTTTCCCGCGGTTCCCATCCATGAATCAGACCCGGCAGTCATTTTCTACACTTCAGGAACCACTGGTAAACCAAAGGGTGCCATTAGTTCTCACCGAAGCATGATTGCGAACCTGCAGAACACAGCGTGCGTATCAACAGCTTCAGCTATGCACTTGTCCCGCAGAGTCGTTGAAGGGTCTGCAACTACCTCTGCTTCACCAACCTCAACTGCACCAACCTCAACAGCAACAGCAACAGCAACAGCACCCACACAAATGGTTGCGCTGTTCACAGCACCGCTGTTTCACGTTGCAGGATGTCATTCGACCATGGTGGTTGGAATGCTCGCCGGGGTGAAGCTGGTGATGCTCGAGGGCAAGTTTGAGCCAGAGAAGGCCCTTAGCCTGATTGAGCGCGAACGCGTCACGATGTGGTCCGGGGTTCCCACCATGGTCTGGCGTGTCTGCGAGTACCCACCGCGCCACGAGTTCGATACGTCCTCAGTCACCAACGTGAGCTTCGGAGGCTCCCCTTCTGCCGATGAGTTACTGCGTCGCATCCGAGAGACATTTCCAGGGGTTCGCACCACCACCAACGCGTATGGCCTCACCGAGTCCTCATCGGCGGCCACCACGCTCTCTGGCGCTGATGCATTTCTCAAGCCCGATTCGGTTGGTATGCCGATGCCAACGGTAGATATTGCAATTCTTGGGTCGCATGGCGAGCACCTGCCGCCGCTGCAGACGGGCGAGGTGCTGCTTCGCGGGCCCATCATCATGCCGGGCTACTGGAACAAGCCCGAGGCAACGGCAACAACAGTGATCGATGGCTGGCTACACACAGGAGACGTCGGCCATCTTGATTCCGAGGGGTATCTGTTTATTACTGACCGAGCCAAGGACATGATTATTCGCGGCGGCGAGAACATCTATTGCGTAGAAATCGAGAATCGGCTGGTCGAACACGTAGCTATTGCTGATGCGGCAATCATTTCGGTCCCACACGAGACTCTTGGCGAAGAGGTCAAAGCCGTGCTCGAAATACTCGAAGATGCAGACGTCACCGATGACGAGATTCGCAAGTGGGTAGCTACAACCTTGGCAGGATTCAAGGTGCCCACGTACATAGAGCGCTGGGACGGAAAGCTGCCTCGCAATGCTTCGGGCAAACTGCTGAAGAACGTGTTGCGAGGCGAAGGCCACGTGAGCT
>WLJI01000120.1 GCA_009701845.1 Actinomycetota bacterium | reverse complement strand
CTCTAGTGGAAAATATCTAGAGTGCTATAGGTCCCCCCAGAGGTCCCCTAGAGCCTCTCAGAGCCTCCTCGATATGGGCTGAAAACTGTCGGAACCCCTGCAATTGCAGGGGTTCCGTTCCGTCGGGCTGGGGAGATTCGAACTCCCGACCTCCTGACCCCCAGTCAGGCGCGCTAACCAAGCTGCGCCACAGCCCGTGGAGTTCGTCACTCTAGCCGAGGCAGGCGAGCCCTCTGGAATCCGAAAAATCGATGCAAGCTCAGAAAGGATTACCTACAATCCGAAGATGTCACAGGGGTCGACATTTCTTTCTTGCCCAATTTGTGGCGCTCACGCGGCTGAAGACGTCTGGCAAGATGACGTCTGGCAACTTGTTCGCTGCGCTGACTGTTCAGTGGTCTACCTTGCGAATCCTCCCAACGAAGAGGAGCTTGCGGCACTGTATTCATTCGAGTCGGGATTTCACACTGAACTCCTTGATCAGTCAGCGGCTATTGAGGATGCCGACAGAACAGCGCAGCAACACTTAGCCGAACTTGCGAAGATAGTGACGGGTGGTTCGCTACTCGACATTGGATGTTCTACCGGCAGATTTGTTGCGGCTGCGAAGCAAGCGGGGTTTGAAGCGCAAGGAGTGGAACTGAACCCCGATACTGCGGAGATTGCAAGAGGCAGCGGCCTCAACGTAACAACGGGCACATTGGCCGATGTGCAGGCAGAACAGCGCTCATTTGATGCAATCACCATGTGGGACATCGTCGAGCATGTGCCCGACCCGATAGATGTTCTCTCAAGAGCACGTGAACTGCTCTCGGATGAGGGTTGGCTCTGGCTGACCACTCCGAATATCGACGGACTCTTTCCGCAAACCTCGCTGCGCGTTGCAAATACTGTCGGCAAGTGGCCGCACCCAGAGCCCCCGTATCACCTCACGCAGTTCTCGGCACAGACAATCACCGATGCACTGCAGCGGTCTGGGTTTGACCAGGTAGTAATTAAGCATCAGTGCATTCCCCTGAGCTATAGCTTTGGGTCCGCAATGAAGATGCTCACCGACCCGCGACGCCTTGCCTACGCTGCAGCCTTTGCACCGCTGGCGTTCTTAGGCCCCCATGTTCACCGGGGAGACACCTTGATGGTGGCCGCAAAACCCGGTCCGGCAGAAGTAGGCGCCATTGACCTTCGCAAGCAAGAACCCGTGGCCGATCTCACCGAGTCAGCAACCACTCCACACCTTGAAATGCCCGGTAGCCCAAGTAGATCACTACAGCAATAAGCAACAGCCAGAAGTGCCAAGGAACCTTTGGGTCCTTCTCTTCTTCTCTTGCTGGTGCATCAGACTGAATCAGCGTCGGAGCATCCTCTGGGTTTGCCACATGATGACCTTCTGGGCAGTCCCCGCTAGGGCTCAGCGTCGAGGGAGTATAGAAACGCTCGCAAGGTTCACAATATGGCATGAGTTACCCAGACCTCAGACTGGTGGAACGCCGTGGCGGCGTGATGAGAAGTGTCGATCCTTACCTGCAGCGCGCAACAGGCGATGATGCACCTCTGAACGCAAGTCTTCCCAGTTCACGATCCCGTCGATCACCAACTCCGAGGCCAAGCGCAACAGGTCAACGTCTTCCTCGTAGAGTCGCCGTTGGTCCATCACGAAGGCCTCACGCTCGGCAGGGTCTTCGATTGCGGCAATCTTGTTTGCAAAGACTGCGTTCACAGCGGCTTCTGGGCCCATCACTGCAATTTTTGCTGTGGGAAGGGCAAGAGTTGCTTCAGGCTCGAAGGCCGGACCACTCATGGCGTACAACCCCGCACCGTAGGCCTTACGAACGACCACAGAGATTTTCGGCACAGTTGCCTCTGACACAGCAGTGATCATCTTTGCGCCATGGCGGATAATTCCTTCTCGCTCAACCTGTGTACCAATCATGAACCCTGGCACGTCGGCCAAGAAAATCAACGGGACGTTGAACGCGTCACATAGCCAAATAAACCTGGCAGCTTTATCGGCGGAATCAGTGAAAATGACCCCGCCTTTGTGCATGGGGTTGTTTGCCACGATTCCCACGGGTCGACCAACAAGGAGCCCAAACCCAATCAGCATTTCCGGGGCGAATAGTGGCTTGACCTCAAAGAAGGATTCGGCGTCGAGGAGTCCATCGAGCACATCGTGCATGTCGTAGCCCATGGACTCTTCGGCTGGAACAATCTGAGGGTTCAGTTCACGCGTTGGTTCGGTTGCCTCATAGACGGGAGGGTCTTCGGTCCATCGAGTTGGCAGATACGTTAGATACGCCCGAGCCTGCTCGATGGCATCCTCGTCATCTTCAGCAAGGTTGTCTCCGCAGCCAGAAATGGTGGCATGCATACGAGCGCCGCCAGTTTCTTCCAATGTGGCTATCTCACCGATCACCATCTCTGCCATTCGGGGTGATCCCAGATACATCGAGGCATTTCCTTCGACCATGATCACGATGTCGGTAAACGCCGGAATGTAAGCGCCCCCGGCCGCTGACGGGCCAAACAGGCAACAGACTTGGGGAACCTTCCCAGAGAGTCTTACCTGGTTATAAAAGATCCTCCCTGCCCCGCGCCTGCCGGGAAACAACTCGACCTGATCAGTAATGCGCGCCCCAGCAGAATCAACGAGCCACACCACCGGAAGCTCATCGCGCAGCGCCGTCTCGGTCAGGCGCACAATCTTCTCGACCGTGCGCGCACCCCAAGAGCCGGCCTTGACCGTTGGGTCATTGGCCATGATGCACACAGGGCGGCCATCAACAAGACCAACTCCTGTGACCACTCCGTCGGCAGGAAGGTTCGGGTCCATGCCGGGCGCATAGGCACTATTCGCTAGCAGCTGGTCCTCGACAAAGCTGCCCTCATCGCACAGCAGCGCAATGCGATCGCGCACGAAAAGCTTGTTCTGCTTCGCTAGCTTCTCGCCACCCGACTCAAGATTGCCTTGCAAGGCCCGAGCCGTAGCCCGCTCAACGCGATCTACCTGATTTTCCGTCATTGCCATCCGATCGAGATTGCCAAACTGCTTGTCTCTCTGTTCAGGAGGGACCTGACCAACTAGGAATCGATCGAGATCAGATCAACCGTGAACACCAGCGTTTCATTTGGTGCAATTCCGCTACCAGGAGGAGGATTAGCGCCGTAGGCCTGATCACCTGGAATAACCAAGGTTCGCCGGCCACCCTCTTTCATGCCAACTAGTCCGGTTCCCCAACCAGCAATCACCTGATCAAGGCCAAAGCTGATTGGCTCGCCACGCGACCACGAGGAGTCGAAGACCTTGCCCGTAGAAGCAGATGCACCCGTGTAGTGAACAGTGACCGTGTCACCTGGTTTCACTGCTTCTCCGGTACCGACCACATCATCGACAATGACGAGTTCTGTGACTGGATCAGTGGCCTCGAGCGTTGGTTCGCCGCGATCTTCTGCCGCAGTGAGGAACTCGCTCTTTGCGCTCGTCGTTGTCGACGAGTCGGCTGAGTCTGAATCGCTAGAACATGCTCCAAGAACTGCGAGAACACAACACAGCGAGACTGCACCTAAGGCTGACCGAACTGAACGGGCTGAACGGGCTGAACGGGCTGAACTATTCATCACACACTCCGGTGTAGTTGGGGCGCTTAGCGCCAAGAAACATCAACAAGATCAACAGTAAAAACAAGCGTTTCGTTTGGTGCGATTCCAGCACCGGGAGGCGGGTTGGGCCCATATGCCATCGCTCCAGGAATGACCAGCGTGCGACGCCCGCCCACCTTCATTCCGAGCAGACCTTCGCTCCACCCCTGGATGACTCCGTTGAGGGGAAAGCTAATTGGTGCGCCTCGGTCCCAAGAAGCATCAAACTGACTACCCGAGGATGCCGAAACTCCAACGTAATGCGCAGTCACAGTTGCGCCTGGAGTTACTTCATCACCTTCACCAACAACCTCATCAGTAATGACAAGTTCGGTGACTGCATCTGTTGCCGACAGCTGCGGCTTGCCGCGTGCTTCGATCTGTTCTTGTACTTGACTCACGTGATACTCCTTGGCGAGAACTCGCCCTAAGTGCTGGGGACTCCAGCTAAAGATTGGCAACGGCTTCCCATGCTAGAACCCTCAGTCGCCGCGGCGGCGAACCCGCAGCTTGATTGGGGTAGCTGGCAGATGAAACTCTTCTCTGATCTGGCGCTCGATATAGCGCAAGTAGCTCGCAGGAACCGTCTTGTTGGTAAAGAGCGTGAACGTTGGTGGATCAGTTGCGCCTTGGGTGGCGTAGAGGATTCGCCCGCCATGAGGGGCGGGCTGAGCCTGCTGGGCACGCCGAATCAGGTCGTTGACTTTGCGGGTCGGAATCCGGGTCTCATATTGCGAGATCGCCTCGCCGAGCGCGGGCAGCAACCGGTGCACTCCCCTGCCGTTGAGTGCAGAGACTCGCAATACTGCTGCATCGCCCAGAAAGTGCATTTTCTGCCCCATCTGGTAGAGCACATCTTGGCGAGCGGCTTCGTCAAGAAGCTCCCACTTATTGAGCACCACGATGATTGGGCAACCAGCACCGTCAACTCGCTCAGCTAGGCGCTGATCCTGATGCGTGATGCCCTCGGTTGCGTCAATCACAAGAAGAGCCACATTTGCCTTATCTACTGATTTGAGTGCGCGCACCATAGAGAAGTATTCGGTGCCATCGTCAATACGAGACTTTCTACGCATGCCGGCAGTATCAATAAAGCGAAGCGGACCCACCTCGGTCTCGACCACGGTATCGACACTGTCGCGAGTGGTGCCGGGCATATCGTGCACCACTGCGCGGTCTTCGCCGATGAGCCGGTTGAACAGCGTCGACTTTCCAACGTTCGGGCGGCCTACCAAAGCAATCGACGTAATGCCGTCATCATTCTCGGCTGCAATTTCTTCTTCGGTCGGTGCGGGCTCGGGAAGGAAGGAAATGATTTGATCCAGCATGTCGCCAGTGCCGCGGCCGTGGAGCGCAGAGATCGCAATGGGGTCGCCAAGGCCCAGCGACATGAGTTCCCAGACCTGAGCCTCATGGCGTTGATCATCAACCTTGTTTGCGATGAGCAACACGGGTGCAGTCACTTGTCGCAGCAACTCGCCAACGTTCGCATCTTCCTCCGTCACACCAATTGCAGCGTCAACCACAAAGAGGATCACATCGGCTTCTTTGATTGCCTGCTCGGACTGCAGGCTGACCTTCTTGTCGAGTGAGTTGCCACCGGCCATCCACCCGCCGGTGTCGACTAGGCGAAACTCGTAGCCCAGCCATTCGGCCTCGACCTCTTTGCGGTCGCGAGTTACCCCGGATTTCTCCTCGACGATCGCTATTCGCCTACCGAGGATTCGGTTCATGAGCGTGGATTTTCCAACGTTCGGGCGGCCAACAATGGCAACAAGGGGTAGACGGTCTGTGCTCGTCATCGGGCATCCGTTTCTGAGCTAGTAGGGCGAGATGTAGTCAAGGGCTCAAGCGCTTCACGAAGCGCTAAGCCGTCGGTAGGAATAATTTCAACGGGACGAGGCAAGTCGGCAGGGGTGAGGCCATCTAGGAATCGGCCCTGAGAGAGGCACACATCCGGCAACAAGTAGCGATGTCCAACTGGTTCTTGAGCAAGCACCCGTTGCAGGTCTTCTCCCACCATCAGACCAGTGACTGAGATATTGCCGCCAAAGAACTGATTCTCGACTGCAATAATGCGCACATCTGACCGCTTCAGGGTGCTGAGTAGTGGGGCCAGAACTTGAGCCCCATACTCGCCGGTCAGGATGCCAACTGGTGCAGTGCGACGCGGCAGCAACTGTAATAACTGATCAGAACCATCCGAGCCTTGTGCAGTCCTAGGAGCCCGATACCCAACCGCCGGCGCCCCATCAACTGAGGCAAAAAATCCTGGCTGCACGCCGATTCCTGCTGCGGACTCCCCCTTGAACTCCATCTCGAATGCCCGAGCCATGCCGATGCCATCTTCGTGCATAGAGAAATCACCATAGGTCTCAGCAGCGGGGAACGGGAGTCCGGCTAGCAGGTAGTACTCATCGGCAGCAAAGACCATTCGTCGCCCGATAGCTGCCAGAAAAACCTCTTGCCATGCGTTCACAGTTTCAACAACGAAACGGGCTTCTTCTTCAGTGTGTGCGCGCATACGAGCTTCAGAACTGTAAGCGCTGACGCCAAGCGGGACTACAGCAACATCGGCGAGCTCGGGGTATTCGTCAAGCACTCCACACAGGGTGTCGACAAGGGCTGCCCCATCATTTAGGCCGGGGCACACCACTATTTGGCCGTGCACCTCTATCTCATAATCCAAGAGTGCACGCAGCCAGCGAAGGCTCATTGCTCCGCGTCGATTGCGCAACATCTCTGTTCGCAATTCCGGGTTGGTGGCGTGAATGCTGACGTACAGCGGAGAGAGCCCCTCGGTCACAACGCGCTCAAGGTCTGCCTCTGTGAATCGAGTGAGGGTGGTGAAGTTTCCGTAGAGGAACGACAGCCGGTAGTCGTCGTCTTTCAGGTAGAGGCTTCGACGCATGCCCGGAGGAAGCTGGTAGATAAAGCAGAACTCGCAGTGGTTATCGCAGGTTCTGACCTCGTCGAATACGGGGGAATCAATCTCTATGCCGAGCGCTGTACCAGGAGACTTGATGACATCAAACGTGAGTTCGAGGCCATCCCTCAACAAGTCAAGCGAGACCTCGGTCTCATCGGTCAGCACTCGATATTCAATAATGTCGCGCACTGGGCGGCCATCAACAGCAAGCACCTGATCGCCGGCAAGAATCCCAAGCAGGTCTGCGGGGGATCCAGGAGTCACCGCCACAACTGTGGCCACTGCGGGTGCAGGAGCTACCGGGGAAGCAGTCGCTTCGGTACTTGATTCAATGGTCGAGGGGGATTGCATGACCTAGCAATGCTACTAGACGACACCCCGATGGACCTCGGAGGCGTTTCCATGCAAAACTTCACGCTGTAACGGCGACGTGGGGAGTACCGATGAAAAGAACCACAGTAGGAACCTGCTCACTTCTAGCGGCAATCGTGATGTTTGCTGGTGCTTGCGTTCCTGCGCCACCAAAGCCCGCAACCGGCCTGAATCCAAATTCAGCTCCTCGCGCAGGAGAAGCCGCCTACGCGCAGCACGGACCTTTCGAGGTTGGTGTGACCACACTTCAGATGTCGGATCGCAAGGTTGAGGTCTGGTACCCAGTCAACCCAGAAGACATCGGCACGGCTCCACGCGATGTGACCTTTATCCGGGAGTACGTGAGTACATCTTTCGACAAGTTGCTTCCCCCAGAGGTGAACCCTCCCTTTGTGACTGACGCAACCCGCGGCGTTCCCGCAAGCACAGCGGGGCCGTTTCCGCTGGTGCTCTTCTCGCATGGGTTCGCCAGCTATCGGACGCAGTCAACATCTTTGACTACTCACCTTGCCAGCTGGGGTTTCGTTGTGATCTCGCCTGACTATTTGGAACGTGGGTTGCGCAGCGTGCTCGGCGAGCCTCCTGCTTCCCCTCGCGCAGATACTGCAGTTGCAGACGAGGCCATTACTTTGCTGCGGTCTGAGAATGCGACCGTGGGTGGGTTTCTCGAAGGGAGGGTCGACTCAAGTTCGGTGTACCCGATCGGGCATTCCGCAGGAGGAGGAACCTCTCTTCGACTGCTTGAGCGATCAGACGTGCATTCTGTGATTCCCATGGCAGCGGGATACAACCTGCTCAGTCAGTTAAATGGCAGCCTCACCCTGCCCGAAGGGAAGTCCATTGCTTGGATCGGCGGGGTGAAAGACGGAATCGCCGCAATTGCAGATATCCGTCGGGGTTTCGACTACACGCCCGGCGAGCGCAAACTGATCGAGATTTCGGGTGCTGGCCACAACAACGCCTTCACCGACATCTGTGAAATTGGCGAAGGCGGGGTCGCTGATCTAGTGAGAGGGACGGGAATCCCGATTCCTGCATCCCTTCTCGCTCTCGGAGATAACGGCTGCAGCGTTCCGCCGTTCCGTGACTCCCCCGATGTGTGGCCAGAGGTGCGCCACTTTGTCACCGCTGAGCTCCGCTACCGATCTGGACTCGATGCTCAGCCCGTCGGCCTTGGGGATCAGGTCCTCGCAAGTTTCGATGATATTGCGCGCTACCGTCACAACCCATGATCCTGCTGAGCCCAAAAAGCGTTAGAGAATCAGCGCGGTTCGTCATGAGTAGCCTCCGGTGACAAGTCGCGTAGATAAAGTTTTGCTGGCCGCTCCCCGCGGTTTT
>WLJI01000012.1 GCA_009701845.1 Actinomycetota bacterium | reverse complement strand
TTCACCTGCGACCTGAGTCATTTTTGGCCCGAACCCACCCAACAAAATGGACGGAACACCAAAGGGGTTTGGCCCCGGGTTGAAAGCAGGGACCATGCGAGTGTGAGTGTAAAACTCTCCCTGAAAATCCAGAGGTACACCGTTTTGCCAGGTGTCCCAGATTGCTCGAATAGCCAGCACCATCTCACGCATTCGCGCCGCTGGGTGGGACCAAGGCATGGAGAACCGCTGCTCGATATGTGGCTGGATTTGTGAGCCCAACCCCAACTCAAACCTTCCACCAGAAACGGTCTGCAGATCCCATGCAGCATTTGCCAGGGTCATGGGCGTGCGAGCAAAGGCAATGGCTACTGCAGTTCCGAGTTGCAACGTGGAGGTGTGCTCTGAAGCCACGGCAAGTGGAATAAACGGGTCATGTTTAGCCTCAAATGAAAAAGCCCGGTCATAGCGAAGTTGCTCGAGCTGTTTGTAGATGGTTCTTGCCTGAGTGAGGTCCTCGGTTGGGACCGTCATTGAAACGTGCATCCCCTAACGACAGCGGCTGCGCAAGAAGAAGTCAATCTCTGCTCGCGCTGCTCGGCGCACCGTGAGGATATTTCCCGAAGGCGATTCGCAGTGAGTCAGACCTAGAATCACTTCAATGGCAACCCGCACAGCGAGCAAGGCCGGCTCCAAAGCCAAGCCAGCGCACACATCCACACTGATCCTGCTTGTCCGTCACGGGCAGACCTCAACGACTGGGGCTGTGTTGCCAGGTCGGGCTAAGGGGCTCGATCTTGCAGAGACTGGCCGGGCTCAAGCACAAGCTGCGGCAGATCGCATTGGCAAACTCAACAAGATTGACGCCGTGTACGCATCTCCGCTTGAGCGCACCCAACAGACCGCAGCGCCCATTGGCCGCTCTACAAACCAGCGCGTTCGCAGTGCCAAAGGCCTGCTCGAATGCGAGTTTGGTGACTGGACGGGAGCAAAGCTGTCTGACCTTCGCAAACTTCCTGAGTGGTCACAGGTGCAGAACAACCCATCGGGGTTTCGATTCCCCGGTGGTGAATCCTTCACCGAGATGCAGACCCGCATCTGGAATGAACTCCAACGTATCGTTGCAGCTCACCCCGGCGGAAAGGTGGTCGCTGTCTCGCATGCCGACCCCATCAAGGCTGCCGTTGCAATGGCGACAGGAGTGCATCTTGACCTGTTTCAGCGAATCGTTATTTCACCCTGCTCGATCACTCCGCTGTTGTTTACTCCCTCTGGGCCTGTCGTGCTCGCAGTCAATAGCACTGGTGATGACCTCAGCACTCTTGCGCCGTCTTAAACTAAGCGCAGCATGAGCGACATGAATTCCCCTTTCGAGTTTGAGCAACTTGACGCTTTTATTCCAGGTGCCCTTGGTGAGCCAGGGCATCGAGTGTTCTATTTGCAGGCACGATACGGCGAGCAGGTGGTGTCGTTTCGGCTAGAGAAAGAGCAGGTTGGCATGCTGGGCCGCTACTTGGGGCAACTTGCATCCAACATGGGCTCTCCGGATCCGGAGCGAGATATTGCTGGCCTCATCGAACCAGTACTTCCTGAATGGGTAGTGGGAACCATCTCGGTGGGTGTCGACGAGGACAGCGGGATCATTCAGGTAACTGCAGAAGAACTCGTGCCCGAGGAAATCGAGTTTGAGGTTGATGACGACTTCACCGAGGCCGACATCGAAGAATTACTAGATGCTGAAGACGACTCCATTGGAGAGCAGGCGAAGTTCACGCTGCGCGTAGCTCAGGCTGCAGCCTTTGCCGAGGCCGCAGAGGAGCTCCTTTCTTCTGGGCGTCCGCCATGCAGGCTCTGCGGTCGTCCCATTGGCATCGAAGGACATAACTGTCCTCGCTGGAACTAAGCAGGCCTCGTGGCAGACCCAAACGAGCAGCAGAAACAAGATCTGCACAAGGAGGAGCCCTTCGAAGAGGAGCCCTTCCAAGAGGACCTCTACGAAGAAGACCTCTATGAAGAGGATGACTCTGAAGAGGACCTGTACGAAGAGGACCTGTACGAAGAGGATGACTCTGAAGAGGAGTCCATACAGTTTGAGTACTCCGCCACCATCACTCCAGGCGCTGCTGAGATGACTGAGTTGCTCGGCAGGGGCAGCATTGAGATTCTTGGCCTCATGCCCTGGTCGAGCAACGGGACGTATCTGGTGCAGGTCACGCGTGGCGAAGACCACGCACCCGCTATCTACAAGCCCGAACGAGGCGAGCGCCCGCTCTGGGATTTTCCCGGAGCATTGTGGAAGCGAGAAGTTGCTACCTACGAGCTCTCACGCTCGCTTGGGTTCGGCTCCGTGCCCACCACGGTTGCACGAGTATCGGCTCCTATGGGTCGGGGCTCGCTTCAGGCATTCGTTCCGGCGCTGTTCTCGGAGCACTACTTCACCTTGCGAGACAGATCGGAGCTTGCCGAGCAACTCAAAACTCTGTGCGCACTTGATCTGATTGCCAACTCCGCAGATCGCAAGGGTGGCCATTGCTTGATTGATGAGCACAACCAGATCTGGGCGATTGATAACGGCTTGAGCTTTCATGAAGAGGCAAAGCTGCGCACGGTCATCTGGGATTTCGCCGGAGAACCATTACCTAACCGCTCTGCTGAAGCAATGCAGCATCTGCTCGAGACTGGGTTGGGCGCAGAGTTGGTTGAACTACTCACTCCTGCAGAGCAGCAAGCAACGCTGCGTCGCACTCAACAAGTTCTTGCCGAGGGGCACTTCCCCTTTGACCGAACTGGCCGAAGCTATCCCTGGCCTTTGGTCTAAAGAGAGCCGTTGGTCTCAACGGAGCCGTTGGTCTCAAAAGAGCCGTTGGTCTCAAGAGAGCCATTGGTCTCAAGAGAGCCGTTGGTCTGACCGGTTGCAAAGACCTTCAGCAAAAAGCATTCAGCCCCCGACCAAGGCCGAGGGCTGAATGAAGTTCTCTAGAGAGACGAACCTAGCTGCGTGCTTGCAGAGCCTCGATCAACTTCGGAAGCACCTTGTGCACGTCACCAACGATGCCCAAGTCGGACACGGCAAAGATTGGCGCTTCGGCATCTTTGTTGATGGCAATGATGTTCTTAGAACCCTTCATGCCCACGAGATGCTGTGTTGCACCAGAAATGCCTGCTGCGATGTACAGGGTCGGCTTCACGACCTTGCCAGTTTGACCTACCTGATAGGAATAGGGAACCCAACCAGCATCCACAATTGCTCGGGATGCTCCCGGTGCCGCCTGCAGAAGCTTGGCCAAATCCTCAACGAGCTGGTAGTTCTCCTTCTCGCCCAATCCACGTCCACCGGCGACCACCACAGCGGCCTCGTCAAGACTTGGTCCAGTCTTTTCCTCGACGAAACGGCTTGTCACAACAGCGGCACCTGTGGCACCAAGATCCGGCACGCTGAGCTCCTCAACGGCTGCTGCCGCGCCGCCAGACTCCTCGGCGGCAAAGGACTTTGGACGCACCAAGAAGATCCCGACCTTGTCGGTGGTGAACTTGGTGATGACGTCTGTCACGCCGCCAAAGATTGGCTCAACGCCGGCAAGACGGCCATCGCTATCAACAAGGTCGACCACGTTCGTAATCACGGGTGCGTCAATCTTGACCGACAAGCGGCCGGCAACATCGCGACCGGTGTAGCTCGTTGCCATCAAGACTGCATCGGGGCCGTTTCCTGCCTCGATCGCAGCAGCGATTGCCCCAGCGAGTGGCGCTCCGAGCAGCTTGCCATCAGTGCCGCCAACTGCGAGCACCTTGGTCGCTCCGTGAGCTCCAACCTCGGTTGCGATTTCAGCTCCCGCAGCAGTCACGACCTCTACCGTGTCAGCTAGTTCACGAGCCTTTGCAAGAATCTCTAGGGTTGTGGTTGCAACCTTGCCATCAGTGGCTTCGGCGAGCACCCAGATCTTTGAAACAGTCATTTTGTTCTCCTTCGTTCTCGGGGTGGGTCAGATAACTTTGAGTTCGGCCAGCAGGTCAACGACCTTCTGGAAGCCCTCACCGTCATCTTCGATGATTGTGCCACCGGCGCGGGCCTCTGCTTGGGCGACTTCAATAATCTCTTGGCCGCCACCAGCCCAACCGACTGAGCTTGGGTCAATGCCCAAATCTGCAAGGGTCACCTGATCCACTGGCTTGGACTTAGCCGCCATTATTCCCTTGAAAGATGGGTAGCGAGGCTCGACCACGCCTGCGGTTACCGAAACCACTGCGGGCAGAGGACTCTCTACCTCGTCGTATCCGGCCTCAGTCTGGCGCTGCACCTTGAGCGTGCCGCCATCAATGGTGATCTCCTTGGCAAAGGTGACCGAAGGCAGCTGCAGCAGTTCTGCAATCTGCTCGGGAACAACACCGGTATAGCCATCAGATGACTCAGTCGCGGTGAGGATCAGATCGGCTTCGCCAGCTCGCTGGATTGCCTTCGCTAGCACCTTCGAGGTGCTGAGCGCATCTGATCCGGCAAGTGCATCGTCACTCACGAGCACGGCCTTTGCAGCCCCCATCGCAAGAGCAGTGCGCAGCCCAGAGACTTCGCCATTTGGTGCCATGGACACCAAAGTCACTTCTCCGCCGCCGGCAGTGTCAACAAGCTGCAAAGCCATTTCGACTCCGTAGCTGTCGGACTCATCCAAAATGAGCTTGCCGTCTCGCTTCAGGGTATTGGTCTGGGGATCCAACGCTCCAGGGTCAGCCGGGTCGGGGATCTGCTTTACACAAACAACAACGTTCATGCCTAACAGCATGCCTTGACTCTGCAGTTCTGACAAAACCGGGAGACAGAAATCGGCCCGGGAACCAAGAATCGGATGAGATCAGAGGCAGCGGGCATAACAAACACGGGGTAGGTCACCTCGCTCCTTACAAGGTGACAGACTGCTTGGGATGCGAATCACCTTGGTTGTCAATCCGGTCGCAACCAACGTGAGCCCATCTAGAATCCGAGTTGTTCAAGAGGCGCTTCAGGTGCGACATGAGGTCTCTGTGCATGTGACACGGCACCGCGACCACGCGACAGAGTTGGCTACCGCTGCGGTCGAGGCCGGAACGGACTGCGTCGCTGTTCTCGGCGGTGACGGAACGCTCAACGAGGTGATCAATGCCCTTGCCGGAACTGACTGCGCGGTCGCCGTTCTTCCGGGTGGCTCGACCAACGTCTTCGCTCGGACGCTAGGACTGCCCGACGATCTTCTTCGGGCGGCTAGGGCAACTTCGGATGCCCTAGCGAGCGGGTGGGTTCACCGCATTGGCCTTGGCGCTGTCAACGGTCGTTACTTCACCTTTCACACTGGAGTCGGCTTTGACGCCGCTGTGGTGAGCCGTGTTGAGCAGCACAGCAAGTTGAAACACCGAATTGGCCATGCGCTGTTCTTGTACTGCGGGCTACGCGAGTTCTCGCTCTTTGATCGCAAGCATCCCCACTACGTTCTGCATATTTCTTCCGACGGTGCTAGTTCTGAACTAGTCAATTCTGAACTCGTTAGTTCAGAGCGAGTGAGTTCAGAGCGAGTGAGTTCAGAGCGAGTGAGTTCAGACACTGAGCCCGTTCTGGGTTACTTCGCCGTGGTGCAAAACACAGACCCGTACACGTTCCTTCGACACCGACCCTTCACTGTGGCCCCTACGGCGACACTGGATCGAGGCCTCACCGTCACCACGATTGGTGACATGTCGGTTCGAACGTTCTTGCCGGCCATTCTGGGAGCTCTAGCAAACCGTAAAGGAGTAAGAACCAGCCGGGTTGTTCGCCGCTGGGAGGACCTCGAGCAACTCAGCATCACCAAGGCACCAGATTCGTTGCTTCAGTACCAAGTAGACGGTGACTACCTTGGCGAAGCAGAGTCGCTGCAATTTACGCACCACCCCAACATCCTCAGCATCGTGTTACCAATTGTTCCCCGCTGATTTTTCGGGCTGATTGTTCTGGGCTGATTGTTCTGGGCTGATTGTTCTGGACTCAAGCGACACAGGCTCGCGTAATTACATGCTCGAGTAGTTACAGATTCGACTCATTACAGGTTCAGCGCAGCTCTGGCCTTGGCCGGTTCATTGGTGATGATGCTGTGCACCCCTAAAGATGCCAGCGCTCGTATGCGCTCTGGGTCATCCACTGTCCACGCATTGACCTGCAATCCAAGTTCGCCGCAACGCTGCATCAGCGACTGATCAATCAGGTGATCCCAAGGGTTCACTGCAATGTCGCCAGCTGCAGCGGAGCGATCAAGTTGCAACGGGTCGCGCTGTAGATCTGCGAACAGCCAAGCTGTGGGAAGGCGCGGAAGCAGATCTCGCACTTGCTGCAGCGAGGCGTTATCGAAGCTCGAGACCAAAATCGGTTGCAACTCGCTCAGCGACTGCCCCCTAGTGGCAACGACCTGCGCCATGAGCGCTCCGATCCGCAGCCCTTCGAACAAGAAATCCTCGGGCACCTCGGGCGCACCAAAGTCACCTGGTGAATTCTTGAGTTCGATATTGACGCCCATCTCTGCACATGCAAGAAGTGCCTGCTCAAGGGTGGGCACTTCCGGCGGCCGATCCTGAGCAAGGGTGGCCCACACCACTCGGCCGTCTGCGTAACAGGCGTCATGGTGCACGACCAGTTCACCCTCACTTGTGACGCGCACATCGAGCTCCACCCAATCAGCACCCTGAGCTCGCGCCTCGTGGAATGCTTCGATGGTGTTTCCGGTATACGCAGCCGAGGCTCCCCGGTGAGCACAGATCAATGGTGGATATGTGTTGGCCATGTTCTCGAAACTTTTCCTTTACTCGCGTGGAATGTCGCAGTAGTTTTACTTTGTTCACCGATTCACAAGTTCCTAGCGAACAGCCTCCCCCAGAAATTGTGTAGGCCAACGAAGGAAACCTGTGACTCTGTGTCCCCCAGTATTGACGAATTACTAGAACTCGGGCGCGGTTCCTAGCGCGTCCCCCTGTATACGGAGGAATCGTGGCACTGACCTCGAGTAGAAGCCTAGACATTGCAACCGACGACTGGCGAGTCAACTCGTCTTGCCGTGACACCGACCCGGACCTTTTCTTTCCAGTCGGAACCACCGGGCCAGCGTTGGACCAGATCGCATCAGCAAAGGCAGTGTGTGACTCCTGTCATGCCAAGACCGAGTGCCTAGAGTTCGCTCTGACCACAAATCAGGATTCTGGCGTGTGGGGCGGAACCTCTGAAGAAGAGCGCCGCAAGTTGCGTCGTGCTTGGGTAGCCCAGCAGCGTCGCGCAGCACTCGCTTCTTGAGTTCCGCACAGTAACTCCCCCTCACCTCGAGGAAACGAACGATCTTTCACTCGGCCTCCCCATGGGGAGGTCGAGTCGCGACAGGATCTCGCACCACAGGAATCGTGAGCGACACTCGAGTGCCTTCCCGACGAAGGTGCCCCGTAGCTGTGCGTGTTTCACCTGCGGCCGCCACAGAATCTGCAGGATCAAAACTGATCCGGCCATCGAGTTCAGAGACCAAGCCACGCACTATCGACAGGCCCAGACTCGGGGTGCTTGCAGGGTGAGAGTCATTGCCCATTCCAACCCCGTCGTCGATCACATCGACTCGGAGGACTCCCCCGCCTTGAAGCATCTCAATGCGCACCTGAGCTGATTCGTCTGGCATGAGCGAGCCTGGCGGGTAGGCATGATCTACAACATTTTGAAGCAACTCGGTCAGCACAACGGCAAGCGAGGTCGCTGTTGGCGAGGGGAGATTGCCTGACTCACCGACCATCTTGAAGCTCAGTGGCCGATCAGGTGAAGTGAGACCCTCTTCCACCATTCGCACTAGCGGGCGCAGAATCTCTGAAAAGTTCACTTCGTCCCCGTCCTCGCGAGACAAAGTTTCATGCACTAGGGCAATCGAGCGAATCCTCCGCACGGACTCCTCAATGGCTGCTTTGGCTGAAGGTTCCGTCAGGCGACGACCTTGGAGCCTGAGCAACGAAGAGATGGTCTGCAGGTTGTTCTTGACCCGATGATGAATCTCTTTGATGGTTGCATCCTTAGAGATCAGCAGCCGGTCTCGGCTCTTGAGTTCAGAGATATCTCGTAGCAGCACTAAGCCACCGTCCACGCGCTCCCCGTCGAGCAACGGGATACACCAGATCACCACGCAGATCTCGTTACGTTCCACTTCTTCGGCTGCGGGTCGACCGGTAAAGAAGGCTCGGTACGTTGTGTCGGACTCCACGCCAAGCTCTGTCAGGCTTGAACCCTGAATGCGTCCCGAGATTCGCAATCTCCGTAGAGCAGAGATTGCATTCGGAGAGGTGAAGGTCACCTTGCCGAGCTTGTCGAGCAGGATCACGCCATCACCAACGCGTGGCCCACCAGCTGCGAGTACTTCCTCATCTTCGAAGGGGAATATTCCAGCCGAGACCATTGCGGCCAGCCGACCGAAGACCTCGAGGTAAACGCCCTCGAGCACACCACGCTGCCGGTTCGTCGACAGCGCTGATTCACTAGCGATCACCGCCACGACTTGATCGCGAAATCGCACCGGAATTGCCGTGACTCGGATTCTTTCACCTAACCATGCCGAGTCAATCACCGTGTCGACAATCTCTGCGCTGCTTGCTGCCTCGGCGACAGCGGGGCGCTGTGTGGCACTCATCGTGCGGCCAACTACGTCATCAAGAAACAGCGTCTGTCCCGTATTTGGGCGCATCTGATTCACAACAAGAAATCTTTTCTCCTCGGACTCGCTCTGCACGGGAAGCGGCACATAGAGCAAAAGATCAGAGAAAGAGAGGTCAGACAGCATGCCCCACCCGGCTACAAGCCGACGAAGGTGCCGAGAAGCCTCGATCTCGACGGGCGGCACGATCAGGCCGACATGTTCAGCGGTGAAGTCTCCATCGTCGAGGTCATCAACAACATCTGGGGCGTCATAGTCGGGATGGCCGTAGGTGGGCTCCGGATAGCGGGTAGCCGAGTTGTCGAATGCCTCAGTGCTCATGACCAGATCTTCTCCCCAAGAAGCAAGAGCGCTCTCAACGAATGAATGTCTTGTTCGAAGTATGGAATGCTCAACGTTGCGTCTGCACTCCCCGACAGAGCAGCGCGTTGTTCAGACTCGCGTCTCGCAACTACTTGGTAATTCAAAAAGCTGCTGCCGATCTCCGCCAGCATGTTCGAAAGGTGATCCTCACTCAGTGCTGGGAATCCTTCATGAAGCTTCGCTGCAATCTCGCCGGGTTGGGCAGTCAATGCCCGCGCCGAGTGCGCACCAGTACGACTCAGAAAATACGCAGGGAGCACCTTATTGAGTATGAGCGCTCCAACTTGATAGTCCCGATCCGCAAGAACTTTGAGGAAGAACTCGGCCTCTTGAGCTGGGGAGGACTCAAGGGTAGAAACCACCAGAAACGAGGTTTGTTGACTGCCGAGCAGAGCCGTCACTGCTTTCGCTCGCTCAACGAAGCCTGCATACATGGACTGAAACAGGATAAAGAACTCCGCGATGTCTTCTAGGAACTGCGTACCCAAAATGCGGTCGGCCACAAGGTAGAACGGTTTCGAAGCAAACCCCACCATGCGTGATTGATAGGGCGCAATCAGCCAACGCAGAAGCTTCGAGGAGAAGAAGTCGGCCATGCGTTCTGGCGCATCAAGAAAGTCGATGGCATTTCGAGTCGGCGGAGTATCGACAACGATGAGGTCGTACTTGCCCGATGTGTGGATCTGATACAAGCGTTCCATCGCCACATAGTCGTGGCTTTGAATGAACTTGCCAGTGATGTTTCGATAGAGCGGGTTGGACAAAATCGCATCGCGGGTTGCGGCATCTGGGGCGTGTGTCTGTATCAGGTCATCCCAGGATTGCTTGGTGTCGAGCATGGCAACCCAGAGTTCGCCCTGAGGGCTTGCCCCGGCATCAATAAATGCAGAGGCTGGGACCTGAGTCTCTACGTTTCCGAACTGCTCAAGACCGAGTGCGCTAGCCAACCGCCGTGCGGGATCGATAGTGAGCACGAGCACCTTGATGCCCAAGTTCGCAGCGGCTGTAGCACCAAGTGCAGCAGCGATGGTGGTCTTACCAACTCCGCCAGAGCCAGTAGAGATGATGATCTCTTTCGAGGCACACAGCTGCTCAAGCGAACCGGAAGTTTTGTCCTGTGAGGTTCCAGCGGCGGCAGTCACGAGAAGCCCAGCTCTTCGCCGAGAGCGTCCGCTAGCTGCGCGGTGGCGCGCACACCATGCGAGCGGTTGAACAGATACGGCAGGTACATCACCGGCAGATCTTTGGGGAGCGAGTCCCTGAGCCGTGTCAGGTGTTGCACCCGACCCCTCCGCAAGTTCACTGCTAGCTCGGCACCAGCGAGCACATCTTCGATTCCTGCTCCGACGCTGCCGCTGAGCATTTCGAGCGGGCCCGAGGTCTGAAGCTCATCAAAGAGTTCTTGATCGCCTCTGGCGAACAATTCCGGCAACACACGATTGACGACCACCGAGGCAATCGAGATGTCCGTCTCATCACCGAGGCGGTCCACAAGCTCGAGCGTCTCGGTGACTGGCATCTCTTCGGGAGCAGTCACCACCACTACACCGGTTGTGTCGGCATCAGTCAGGATGTCGATCATCCAGTCAGTCTGATTTCTCACTAAACCGACCTTCACTAGATCGTTAATCGCTACTGGTGAAGAGAGCTGACCTACAACATGACCAGTCGCAGCGGCATCTACTACAACAAGGTCGTAATGCTGCTCGCGAACCTCATAGGTGAGCTTGCCCACCGTCAGGATCTCTTTGACACCCGGCGCGGCGTTGGCCAAGAAGTCAAAGGTTCTCGCAAGCGGACCGATTCTGGTGAGAAGTGGAAGCTTCAAGTTGATGC
This sequence comes from Actinomycetota bacterium, assembly GCA_009701845.1. Lineage (GTDB taxonomy): Bacteria > Actinomycetota > Acidimicrobiia > Acidimicrobiales > Microtrichaceae > IMCC26207. Next base: position 18,992 of record WLJI01000012.1, on the reverse strand, counting down.
GGAGGTACTCATTGAGGCTCGCCTCTGTATCCATCGACATTGCGCTTAACTTGTCGCGCACTTCGGTTGGCTCAAACTTCAGCGGGCCGATGCCAAAGAACTGAGCTAAGTCTCCCTTGGCGTCCACTTCGCAGACCAGCGTTCGAAGACCGCTGCGCGCCGCTAAAAAGCCCAGCGCAGAAGCCACAGAAGTTTTGCCCACGCCACCCTTACCGGTGACAAAAAGGAGCTTGTGTTTCAGTAAGCCCTGCGATGGGCTCACTTCAGCTCGAGAATCCCATCGGGCGAGCCTCTTCAGCTGTTCCAAGTTCCACGTAGGTGATCTTCGCTGATGGCACAGCCACCTCGCGTCCCTTGCGGTCAGTCAGCCAAAGCACCTTGGTATCAGAGCCAAGAACATCGTCAACGCGGCTCTTTATTTCGGCACGATCCACATCCTCGGGGAGTTGCATTTCAATCTCACGGGGCGAGTAGGTCACGCCGATGCGCACGTCCACTGGTGTCTCTCCTACATAGTTCTGTTTCCCCGGAATGAGGAACACTGTGAAGCATACCGGTATGGCGCCGGCAGGTTTCGTGCAGGACGGCCCATCCCGCCCGACGAGCCGGCGGAGCGGCTCAGGAGCAACTAGGGAACGTTCAAGATGCAGGTCTGAGTTACTCGGGTGGTAAGTCCTTCAACTGCAGTAATAACTGGCCGATCGCAGTCCTCGTACACCATTGCTCCGGGAACGGTCACTACCCAAGTTCCCGCAGGAACTTCTACCAACAGCGTGCCCTTTGAGTCTGTTGTACCGCTCGCTACGACTTGGCCTCTTGTACCGACCTCCACCGCGCGAGAGACCGACGTAGGTGTTCTACAGAAGGGAACCCCAGGTAGAACTCTGCCGCCACAGATAATTTGCAGGGTACTGATGTGCAGTCGCGTTACCGCCGGGACTGGGGCTTGTGGTGCGCAACTAGGCAGCAGCACCAACGCTGCCGCAGCAGTAACAACAACCCCAATGAAGCGAAGATACGTCATGGTCCGCAAGGGTAGGCCGGACAGGGCATTGCTTGCGCACTGTTTTGCCACACCCGACTCGGCGAATCTCAGGCTAAGAATCCAACTGACTCCATCTCGGGGCTTTAGACTTCACACCCATCCTTCTCTACTCGGGGAAATCGATTTCTACGAAAGGGTCCACTATGCGACCGCACAGACCGGTAGTTGTAGTCATGATCGCTGTTTGCTTGACACTCGTTTCGGCCTGCAGCGGGGGTGAGAGTTCGAGCGGCGACGCTTCGTCAACTACGGCAAAATCGAACCCCAATCCGACGACTGACGCGTCGACCACCACTGCCGTAGTAGCAGCAGACTGCGCCGCACTCGGAAAAGGTGTGGACTTACACGGATGTGACCTAGCCAACAAAGATTTTGAAGCCAAAGACCTTGAGCGTGCAAACTTCACAGGAGCAAACCTGACCGGCGCAAACCTTGACGGCGCAAGCCTTGAAGGCGCAAACTTTTCGGGCGCAAACCTGACAGGCGCAGACCTACAAAGCACAAACATGCGCGGTGCAGACCTGTCGAATGCAAACCTAACGAACGCAACTCTGATCGCTGCAGAAATGTCCGGCTCAAACCTGACTGGCGCAGTTTGGGCCAACACCGCATGCCCAGATGGTCCTGTGCAGTCAACGCAATGCCCTACCACCCCTATGGGCTAGGTACCCCTGCATCCGAAGTGTGCATTGGGTGTTTATTCTCGATGCTTTGGTGACTGCAACTATCTAGTAGGTAGCTTGTTGAACTATGAAACCAAGCCTGAAGTATGGCCTCATTGTGATTGTTCTCGTTGGCCTGCTGGGGTCTGCTGCCGCCTACTTTTTCTTGAAAGACGATTCACCCGAAGCTGTCAGTTTGGATGCCGCAAGCGAGTCAGTGACTGACACTGAAAAAGTAGTTCCAATTGATGGAAAATGGGCTGTCGATACAGATTCAGGGGCTTTCGATTTTGATACTGCAACCGGCAGCTTCGCAGGATTTCGGATCACCGAGGAGCTCGCTCAAATCGGTGCGACTGAAGCCGTTGGGCGAACCGGTGATGTTCAAGGAAGTCTCACGATTGAGGGCAGCACCGTTACCGAAGCAACCTTCACCATTGATATGACAACGCTGAAATCGAACGATTCGCGGCGTAACGGCAAGATTCAAGGTGCCTTACAAACTGATCAGTTTCCGACGGCATCCTTCACCCTTACTGAGCCCATCCCCCTTGGGGCAACTGCCGCCTCGGGCGGCGACCTCACCGTGAACGCAATCGGCAATCTCACCATTCATGGGCAGACGCAACCGGTGACCCTGCCTCTGCAGGCAAAACTAGTTGGCTCCACTGTGATCGTTGTGGGCTCTGTGGACGTCACCTTTGCCGACTATGGGGTTGAAGTTCCCACCGCGCCCATCGTGGTGTCTGTGCAAGACCATGGGCCGATCGAGTTTCAGCTGCTGTTTACTCGCGCCTGATGTAGCCAGAACAGGCTGAACTCAGGGCAGGCTCAGAGAATTTTAAGCTCGGGGTTATAGCGACGCGTCGGGGCAAGTTCCACGTCAACCCGCTCGGCTATGGCTGCAAAGGCTCGAGCCGCTTCAGACTCGGGATCGACAGCCATGATCGGATGGCCGTCGTCACCCCCTTCGCGCAACTTAGGGACCAGCGGGATCTTGCCAAGCAGCGGAACATCTATTCGCTCGGCTAGGGCCTGGCCGCCGCCGGAGCCGAAGATCTCGTATCGGGTGCCGTCGTCACCTGTGAACCAAGACATGTTCTCGATAACGCCCTTCGTGTCGAGTCGAACCTTCTCTGCCATAAACGCTGCGCGTTGGGCCACTTTCTGCGCTGCGGGCTGAGGGGTGGTGACCACATACACCTCTGCTCGCGGCAAGAACTGCGCCAGAGAAATCGAGATATCGCCGGTACCAGGGGGAAGGTCAACTACCAAATAGTCAGGCTCGTCCCAGTACACATCTGTCAGGAACTGCTCAAGTGCCTTATGCAACATCGGACCTCGCCAGATCACTGGCTGGTCCTCTTCTACGAAGAATCCCATAGAGATGCAGTTCACCCCGTAGGCCTCTGGGGGAATGATCATCTGATCAATGAGCACTGGCGGGCGATCGACTCCTAGCATTCGAGGAATTGAGAACCCCCAAACGTCGGCGTCTACCACCGACACTCGCTTACCCCGCTGCGCCAGCGCAATGGCCAAGTTGGTGGTAACCGAGGACTTGCCAACCCCACCCTTGCCAGACGCGATCAGTAGCACTCTTGTCTTTGAGTTCGGGTCGGCAAAGGGAATCGCTCGTCCTTCGGCATGACCATGAGATGGTTGTGAACCAGCAGTTGATGCCGGGTCGCCGTGCAGTTGCGTGCGAAGTTCTTCTCGTTCAGAGTCGGTCATTGACGTGAACTCAAGGTTCACTCGGTCAATGCCATCAAGGGCGGTCACAGCATCCGAGACTCTGGACTGAATCTCTGCTTTGAGCGGGCAACCCGGAATAGTGAGCGCAATCAAAATGTTGACCTCGGGCAAGTGGAGCTCCACCGACCGGACCATCTTGAGGTCAACAATTGAGCGATGCAGCTCTGGGTCCTGCACGGGTCGAAGTGCGTCAATAACAGCTTCTTCAGAGACTGCATGGGTGTTTTCGTTCATATTCGGGGGTCCTCTTCGAGAAGTGTCGTCGCGTACTACTTTGCCGCAGACTCTGCTCCTTCCAAGCTCACCCCAGTGGGGCAACTCCGCCGAAAGAGCATCGCTGCGCAAGAACAGTACAGTGATGGAGTGGATCAGCTAAGCCCAACCGAGTTTGCCTCGGTTGTTACTGCCATCACTTCGGCGTTTGGGGACCCAACTCGACGAGAGATCTATTTGTTCGCGCACAGCACTCCGGTCGGGGTTACTGCTTCAGAAGTTGCTGAACAGTTCGACCTTCACGCCAACGTCGCTCGGCATCATCTCGACAAACTCGCGGCTGGCGGCTACTTAGAGATCTCTACCGAACGCCCTTCGGGTGGAGCAGCCGGAGCCGGTCGGCCATCTAAACGCTACCGGGCCTGCGATGAGAACATGACCCTCAACGTCTCGGTTCGACAAGACGACGTACTCGTCAAATTGCTCGGCAGAGCACTCGGGGAACTCGGCCCCGAACGAGCCTCCGCATTGGCCGAAGAGGTAGGAATTGAGTTTGGTCAAGAGATGGCGGAAGCCATGGGAGAACAAAGCACTCGGTCGTTTCGCGCCGCACTGCATTCGGTTGCCGATGCGCTGTCTGCTCATGGATTTGCCGCTCATGCGGAAGCAGAGGGCAACTCGTTACGACTCGTCACAGAACATTGCCCATTTGGCGATGCCGCTGTTGAACACCCCGTGATCTGCGCAGTAGATCGAGGCATGGTCAAAGGCATGCTTGGAACCCTGTACGGGGAGACTCGCGTCGACCTCACCTCGGCGGCTGCGGGCAGCGATGACCACTGCATCACAGCGTTCGACAGCGAACCCTAAGCCCTGCTGCGATTGCTTGCCCGTGCGCTCCTATCTAGATCACGCGTCCACCTCTCCCGTACGACCTAGTGCCGTTGCGGCTATGACCGAGTGGTTTGGCGGATCGGGCGCAGACCCAAGCCGACTGCACGTTGAGGGTCTGAAATCCAGGGTGGAGCTTGAAACTGCACGAGAACAGATAGCCGCACTGCTCGGCGCACGGCCACGCGAGGTTGTCTTTACCTCAGGTGCAACTGAGTCAATCGCTGCCGCAAGCTTTGGTGCTGTACACCGCGCAGCCACACGCAAGGATTCTCAAGTTCCGCATGTGGTGTACTCCGCTGTGGAACATTCAGCGGTTCGCGAATGGGCAGAGCGTGGAGCCCACTCGCAAGTAGGGGTCGACCAGCTTGGACGCGTTGATCCCGAAGAACTGCTCGGCGCAGTCACTGAGGCAACCGCCTTGCTGCACCTGCAATGGGGCAATCACGAGGTAGGAACTTTGCAACCGGTGAACGAAGTAGCCGAACGCTGCCAGAGCCTTGATGTTTTGTTACATGTCGATGCGGCTCAAGCAGCAGGTCGCGTCCCAATCGACTTTGCGAGTCTTGGCGCAGATTTGATGTCGGTGTCGGCGCATAAGTTCGGCGGCCCACCTGGGGTGGGCGCTTTGCTGATTCGACGAGGACTTCGCATTGACCCGCTACTGCTCGGCGGAGAACAAGAGCGGGCGCGTCGCGGAGGAATGGAGAATCTACCTGCGATTCTAGGATTCGCCGCGGCCGCCCAAGAGTGTCGCGAGCGCCTAGATCAGGAATCGGCGCGCAGCCGCCAACAGACGGACCGCGTGATGGACTGGGCTTCGAAGTACCCGGGGGTCGAGGTGCTTGGGGATCCCGTCGACCGCCTCCCCCACATTTTGTGTCTCAGCATTGTGGGCTTTGAGCCACAGCCGGTTTTGCTGGGTCTAGACCGTGCAGGAATTGCCGTTCACTCGGGGAGCTCCTGCAGTAGCGAATCACTTGAGCCAAGCCCAATCCTGCAGGCCATGGGTGCAGACGCTGCCCACTCGCTGCGAGTTTCAGTCGGTTGGAACACCCGCTCGAGCGATATTGATCACCTGCTCGAAGCGTTGCCTCAGGTCATCGCCGATCTTCGCAAGCTTCGATAATGCGCTGTGACTCGCTACGCTGCTCGCTGTGGCCGACGACCAAGCGTTTCCAACTGCGGTGATCTTTGATCTCGACGGTGTGATCCGCGATTGGAATGATGAAGAGATCTCAGAGATCGAAGTTGCCTACGGCTTAGATCCAGGAACCATTCTTGCAGTTGGCTTTGGCACTGAACTCGGTAGGGCTGCAACAACGGGACAGCTTGACTACCGAACGTGGATGAACGCGATTCGTGCGGAGGTAACTCGTATTCACGGCGTAGAAGTGGCCGGGGCCCTTGACGCGTGGGAAGCCAACGTCGGGCTCGTCAACCAAGAAATGCTTCAGGTTCTGCGCCAAGTGCGAAGCGAGTCAACCGTGGCGTTGTTGTCCAATGGCACGACTCGTCTGCGAAGAGACTTGGCAGTACTTGACCTCACTGATGAGTTCGATGTGATCTTCAATACAGCCGAGGTCGGCATTGCCAAACCCGACCCCGAGATCTTTCGGTATGTGCTTCAGGAATTAGAAACCACTGCTAACGAAACTCTCTTTATTGACGACCTTGAACTGAACGTCGAGGGCGCTCGCTCCATCGGAATACGATCACATCAACACGTTGACTCCGGATCCACAGCCGAATTCTTGCTTGGCGCTGGCCTTACAATGAGAAAGATCTAGCGAGTGACTGGGTTTCAAAAGTGACTGAGTTTCAAAAGTGACTGTCTACCTAGTTCGGCACGCATCTGCGGGGAGTCGAGACAATCTTGACGCTCACGATCATGACCGACCCTTAGATTCCTCGGGGCAAGCGCAAGCCGAGAAACTGTCGGATTGGTTGCGGCATTTCCCAATAACGCGCATTCTTTGCAGCCCCTTTCCGCGCTGCGTGCAAACCGTTGAACCGCTAGCCGCAGCGCTCAAGTTGCCAATTGAACTCCATGACGCTCTTTCAGAGTCTTCCGACATAGAAAAAAGCTGGAAGCTACTCACAAAGGCTGCAACCTCGACCACGGTGCTGTGCAGCCACGGGGATGTCATTCCAGACCTCATCCGCAGGGCGCAGCTGCGCGGACTCCACGTACCAGGAAAGTCGGGTTGCGCCAAGGGCTCGGTCTGGACCCTTGACCATTGGGATGGAAAGCGGTTTGCAACCGGGGTGTACACCCCGATCACTCCGTGACGATCTGTCTATCGATGTCGGGCTAGTGTTCACATCAGTTATTCATGGTCTCGTGGGTGAGAGGCCTTTCTTGAGTCGGAGGCATCTGCCATGCGCAAGATCAGTGCAATTCTTTCCTTCAGTGTCTTAGCTGCACTACTCGCTGCTGCATGCACTCCGGGTGGCCCGGCCCCGCTGCAGTGGAAGGTCTCACCGCAGTCCATCACAGTGAACAACACCGAGGATTACGACCCCGGGGACGAGCCCTACGTGATGCAACTCGGGTTCCGGTCAAAGATCGGCGTTCCAGATTCCTCGGTAGTGACCTTTGCCTCGCAGTGCACTTCGAACAAGCTCCCCGCAAATAACGCTGGTGCAAACGGAGTCACCCTGCAGATCCCCGCTGGCTCCGCCGATATTGTGTTGCCAAACGTTCAGAACCTCGACGTGGGTGACCTTGCTCAGAGCAACGCCCCGTTCGAGATTATTGGCAGCATGACCTTCGTGGCCGAGAGCGACCGCGCAATCTTCTTCTCTAGCTGCGCCGTCAGCGACGCTCTTCGCAGCTTGTTAGTGCCGGTTCTTCAGGATGCGCTCAACCTGCTCATCGCTGCATCTCCAGTTCCGCCCACTCAGGAACAATTGATTGCGCTCATCGTTGACAACATCAGCAACTTTGTCGGCGGACTCGGCAGCATTATCGCAGCAGCAATCGAAGGATTGGGTAACGCAGACGACATCATCGGCGTGGCCGTTCAGATCCACCTTCCCACTGCTGGTGCACTCACCGACCTGATCCGCACGGGTCTTGCCATCGGAGGCATCTTCTCGCCCGGCCTTGAGCAAGGCTTCATCCCACTCGATGGTCTTCCCAGCACCTTCCAAATCAAGCTCGGGTCGCTCACCCCATCAACGAGTACCTTCCGCTTTGCTAGCCCGGCAGCCGACTACACCTACGTCAGCAAGATCGCGCTGGGCTAACACTCAACCGGGCCAAAACTCGAAGGGACTAACCCTGCGGGGTTCGCTCTTCCATTCCCCAGGGAGACTGGAACTCGCCTGCGAGCAGGTCTAAGAACGGTGCAGGGTTGAGCGCCTCTGGACCAAGCACGCCAGCACCCGACCAAACTCCGGAATCAATAAGTTCGCAGGCCACTACTGGCCCGACGGCTGTTTGCCAGACCACCGCCTGCACCCCGTCACGGCCCATCGTCTCTTCGTTATCCACCACGTGATACAGGTAGACCTCTCGTGGTGCTGGGATCATTCCCGGCACCGCTTTGCTCAGACCCGTGACCCACGTGCCCGCACAAGTCTTACCTTCGATTCGGTCCCCGAGGCGGGCCGGATCGGGCAGGCATGCAGCGACCACGTCACGCGGCGAGACCTTGGCCCCTCGGACCGTCACGGGCTCAGTTCCGTCTAGGCCTAGCTTGTGCAGGGTCTCGAGCACGGCGATGAACTCGTCACCAAGGCCGTATTTGAAGGTCACCCGGTTACAGTCAATCCACCGCGGAACAAGCAGTACCTCTTCGTGTTCAACATTAACGCACTCAACATCTCCGATCCCCTCTGGGAACCTAAAGATCTCGGGCTGAGAAAAGGGAGGTGTTGTGAACCAGCCACGGTCACGTTCCCAGATCACTGGCGGGTTCAGGCACTCTTCAATCACTGTCCAAATTGAGAATGTGGGAGCAAAGTCATAGCCACGCACAGTCATATTGGCGCCGTCTCGAATACCCACCTCATGAATCTCCGAGAACAACTCATCGGCAGCATGCCGAGCAAAAACGTCGGCGATACCAGGTTCGATTCCCATGCCGCAGAGAGCCAACAACCCTCGTTCTTCCCACTGAGCGGACTTCTCGAACTGAAGGTCGCCTAGCTTGACGCCGCACATCTCTGTTGGATGTTCGGGGTGAGCAGTTGACACGGACATAGCCATGTCCATGTAGTGGACCCCTGCATCGAAGGCACCGTCGAAGATTCCCATGACGAACCGCGGGTCTGCAGCATTCATCACAAGTTGAGCTCGGCAGCTCACGGCCGCCGCAGACACCGCTGCAGCGTCAGAAGCGTCTAGTTCAAGAGCCGAGTATCTGCTGTCTCGGCCCGCAACGCGCTCAGCCTTGGCAAGATCAATATCTGCAACGGTGATTGACTCTATGAACGAGCGCCTCGAAGCAATTGCACAAAATGCTTCACCAACACCACCTGCACCTACTAACAGAATTCTCATGGGAACACAGTAGCTAGGCTCAACCGCCGTTGGGGTTTGGAATTCTGGACTCGGCCGCTGTGGTCGACGTGACGTTGCTGTCCGGAGTAGTGGGAGTGCTCGATGAAGCGCTTGGAGCGCTAGTTACTGCCGCAATCGATTCCGAGAGAATGTCGGGTCCACCAATCAGAAAAGATATTTTCGGTCTCGGCACGCTCTTGAGTGTGTTCAGGTCGGTCTGCGCATCGGCGAATCGTGAATCTGCAGCAGCAAGCGAGGCCCGTAGAAGCAGTGCATCAGCAAACTGTGGTTCAACCTCGAGCGCGGTGGCGAGCAGCGCGTTGGCAGCGGCAACGTCAGAGACCTCGGGGCCGACTTTGCTCAGAGCAAGCGATACAAGGGCATCGGCGTTCTGCGGGTTGTTTACTAGTTCGGCATCGAGACAAGTCCCAAGAGCGTCGAGGAACTTCTGACTGAACTGTTCTCCTTCTTTTTGTGCCTGGGCGGCTTGTTGCCAACAGCCTCGAGTCCCTGGATCAAGCAGTCCGAAAAAGACCTTTCGTTCTAGGCCCTGAGATTGAAGCACCTGCACAGCAGCCGGCGAGGGCGAACTTGAATAGAAAGCATCTAGTTCATCAGCAGCGAGTTGGTAGTCCTGCGCAGTAGCGGCCGCACTGGCCCGAAACACTCGAACGTCTGCATAGCTTGGATCGAGTTCAATTACCTTGTCGAAGTTTGCCGACCCCTTCTCTGGCTGATCAGAGCGAACATAGGCCCATCCCTGATAGGTGAGGGCTTCGAGATTCTCGGGGGCTGTGTCCAGAATCTGCTGGTAGCACTCAATTCCCTCGGCAGGCTTCTGGAAAGAAGTGGTCTGACAGGTAGCAAGTTGCTCTCTTAAGGTGCCGGTGGAACCCGTGATTGCGTTATCGCCGCGTTGGCCAGAACCGCGAGCTACGAGGACACCGGCAAGGGCTGCAAATCCCAACACGCCGAGTACGACCAAGGCGGTCCGCCAACGAGGGCTAGCAGTTCGCTCCTGTCGAGGACTCGACACCGAAGCAGTTCTTGCACTGTCAGGGTTCAGTTGGCGTAGCACCTGCGCGGCGCGCAAGGTGTACTCCTCTTTGAGCGTCAGGTAATCCTGCTCATCCATGTCACCGGCAGAGAACTCACTCTCTAGATCCTCAAGCGAACCAAGCAGATGCTCACGCTCTTCTTCAAGAAGAGCCCGCTGCTCAGGAGTCATCAGTACTCACCGTGGCATCTTCTTGAGCACCCGACTGCCGCTGCGCCAATGCGGTCTGAACCAAAGATTCATCCTCGCTGCTTGGCTGCTGAGCGGGGCCACGTGAGCGGCGAACGCGCAGACTTTCTACGAGCAGCAGTGCTGCAGCAGCAACAACAATGACCGGGATCACCCAGACCAGCGACCCAACGCCAGTAGAGGGGGGTGTGAGTAAGACTCCCTCGTAGCGTTCAGCGAAGAAGTTCAGGATCTCATCGTTGGTGCGGCCCTGCTTCATCTGCTTCGAGATCTCGGAGCGAAACTGCAATGCAATTGGGGCCGCAGAACCAGCCACAGACTCGCCTACGCATTGCACGCACTTGATCTGCGCGGCAATGGCAAAGAGTCGGTCGTCGCTGTTGCCCTCGGTGGGAGAGGATCCTGAAGCACTCGCTAATAAAACAACGAGGATCACCCCCATGAGTGTCCACCACCACCACTTCTGTCGCTGAGCATGCCGCTGTTTCATGACCCACCTGCAGTAGATCGAGCAACATATTGCTGTACCGACTCAGCTGTGATTCCGCCTTCGAACTTGGCAACCACGGTTCCTGCGGGGTCGATGAGAAACGACTCCGGCAGGCCCTTCACCCCGTAGTCGAGCGAGACTGTTCCGGTGTCGCTGGTGAGGACCGGCCAGTCTCCGCCATTATCTGCAAAGAACTTCTCTACGTTGGTCGAGGAATCGTCAAAGGCCACGCTCACCACGCTCAGGCCAGTGCTACTACTGAGTTCATCAAGCTTGACAAGCTCCGGGTGTTCAGCCACGCAAGGCGGGCACCAGGTTGCAAAGAAGTTCACGAGCACCCACTGCCCTCGCTCGGAGTCAAGATTGAATGAGTCCCCAGCAAGAGTGGTTCCGGCAAGCTCTGGTGCAAGCTTGCCGAGCAGCGGACTCGTGACCTTTGATTCGCCACCCGAGGGGCTCACTACAAACAGCAGGACCAGCGCGAGCACTGCAACGCCGACGATGCCCGCAATCACGGGAGCCCTGCGAGAAGGAGCAGCACTCATGCTGTGATTTTCTCTATCGGCGCAGCGGCCGACACTGCGTCAAGCGGATTTCTGCGTCGCCCTGGGAACAGCGACAAGATGGTGCCGATCACCATGATGAGTCCACCAATCCAGAGCCACGTAACCATGGGCTGAACAACTACACGCAACCCCAGCGAAGGATCAGACTCTGTTGGAGCTGTGGTAATCGACATCATGATGTCATCACGAAGGCTTGCTTTGACCGAAGGAGTGGGGATGGTCTGGCCAGATTGGCGGTACCGGTTGAGCTTTGGCGCATAAACGCTTTGGCCGTCGACTTTGATTCTTGCTAGTAGTTCAACTCGGTTCGGCTTATCAAGCGTGCTTGAATTCAGATACTGCAGCGTGTGTCCTGCCACTCGTGCAGTTTCGCCCTCTTTCAGGGTGAACTCGCCTTGGCTCATAAAGCTCATCGATGCGGCAAGTGCCACACCAATCATGATGACTCCAAGGTGAACCACCATCCCTCCATTGGTTCGACCCACAAATCCGCGCCAACCAAGTCGTTTCGTTGCAAGGGCGATCTGTCGTAAGGCTGATCCGGCGGCGAACCCGCCCAGACCAAAGGCCAGCAAAGGAGCTACTCCCGTCGCACCGAGCATCACTGCAACGAGCACCGCCCCGAGAGCAGTCCAAGCAGGCCACCACAACCGCTCTCGCAGTAACTCGCCCGAGGCCTTTCGCCAAGGAAGCACCGGAGCCACCGCCATCAGCAATAACAAGGTGAGTCCAATCGGCATCGTCATCCGGCTGAAGTACGGGGGCCCGACCGAGAGCGTGTCACCAGTGGTCGCTTCGATAACAAGTGGAAACACGGTGCCAAGCAGTACAACAAACGCGAAGGCTGCAAAGACCACGTTGTTGGCAAGGAACGCTCCCTCACGAGACAGCGGTGAGTCAATGTGACCAACTGATCGCAGACGGTCTCCACGCCATCCAATCAGTCCAACAGAGACAGCTACCACGAGCGCAAAGAAGCCCAGAAGGATGGGCCCGACGGAACCTGCAGAGAAGGCATGAACAGAGGCCACCACGCCGGATCTCGTAAGGAAGGTTCCGAGGATGGTGAGCGAGAATGTTGCGCACAAAAGCGACAAGTTCCACACTCGCAGCATGCCCCGTCGCTCCTGCACCATGACCGAATGCAGATACGCCGTCCCGGTGAGCCATGGCAGCAGCGAGGCGTTCTCTACAGGATCCCAGCCCCAGTATCCGCCCCAGCCGAGCACCTCGTATGACCACCACGCGCCCAGAATGATGCCGGCCGTTAAGAATCCCCATGCAAACAAGGTCCACCTGCGCGTCTCGACGAGCCATCCCTCGCCAACCCGGCCAGTGACCAGCGCAGCGATGGCAAAAGCAAATGGCACGGTAAAGCCCACGTAGCCCAGGTAGAGCATGGGGGGATGAAACGCCATCAGGATGTGGTTCTGAAGCAATGGGTTCGGACCGGGGCCGTCGAAGCCTGGAAGAGGCAAGTTCCCCTGAAATGGGTTGGCCGCGGTGAGCATCAGGCCAAAGAAAAACACGCAGACAGAGAACATCGTGATCAGTGCCCAGGCCACGAGCGAATCATCTAGGCGTTTGCGGAACTTATGAGCAACGACTACCAGGTAGCCCGCCAAGATCAGCCCCCACAGAAGAATCGAGCCCTCTAGTGCAGACCACATCGAGGCCACGTTGAACAGCGCCGGCGTGGTCGAGGAGCCGTGCTCGGCAACGTACTTCAGGGTGTAATCACGTTGAATGAATGCCCGCTGCATGGCAAAAACCGAAAGCGCAGCACCTAGCAGCACGACAAACGAATACGCCCGTCCCATCCGCATGAGGTCGGGCCTTGAACGCTTCAGCCCCGTAAGGATTACCGCTATAGCTAGTAGCGAGCCTCCCAGAGCAAGGATCAGCCCTGTCAGCCCTAGGGCTCGGTTCACCCGCTACTCCCAGAACGTAAGTCGGCGTCCGCTTGGGCCTTCTTCACACGGTCGGCGTTCTTCTCGTCATAGGTGCTGTCGTGGCGAATCAGGATCTGATCGCTGTGGAACTCGTCGCCCGAAAACTCTCCCTCAAGAATCACTGGGATCTTGGCGTTGAAGAGCTCTGGTGGTGCACCACTGTTCACCACGTTCAGCTTCTTGTCACCGTAGGCAATCACAAAGCTCACTCCGCCATCAGTCTTTTTGATGGTCCCGTCTACAACGTTGCCCTGCATGCGGAACCGTTGATCCCCAAGATCTTGGCGTTGAGCAACCGCTTCGTCCACGTTGTAATAAAAAAGAGCTGCGTTATTGAGGCCCTTGAAGAGAACCAAACCCATGATGCCAACCAGCGCTAGCACTGCTCCCATGGCCACATAGGTACGCAAGCTTTTTGAGTTTCCAGTCGAAGCCGCTGGTGAGCTCCGAGGGGTGACATCGAGTGCCGGCGTGGCTGCATCTGGAGACTCTTCATCGTCGAGCAACGACGGATCGGGAACAGATGGATCAGGAACAGACGGGTTTACATCCATCTGCGTTGCTCCGGTGGCACGATCTTGGACAACCGACGCCCACGCAGGATTACTGAGGCGGCGTAGGCCCCTACCGCTCCAAAGGTGACTAGCCAAGCCCCGATGATGCAGAGTGTTTCGGTCATACTTGCGCCACTCATGAGTCGGCTCCCTGTGCTGGGCTTGATTCGAGTCGCCGTTCCTCTAGGGCTTGGTCCAGGCCAAGGTCGCTTGCGCGTTCGGCAAGGAATCCTGCTCGGAAACGGTGAATCAGGAGCCAGACACAGACCAAAATGCCTGCAACGAGAGCGGAATACATGGCAAAGAGTTGGGTCCCGCCCATCTCTGGGTCGATGGTTCCCAACACGGTCTTGCCCTGATGTAGGCCCCGCCACCAATCAACTGCTTTGTGCACAATCGGGATGTTCACCACGGCTACAAGGCCGATAATCGCGCAGCGAGTCGCCCGAGTTTTGGGGTCGGCCGGAATTGCCCGAACGGCTAGATAGCCGATGTACATAATCAACAACACTGCCGAGGTGGTGAGCCGCGGTTCCCAGCGCCAGAACACACCCCAGGTGACCTTGCCCCAAAGAGCACCGTCAACAATGGTCACAGCAAAAAACAGCACGCCGATCTCTGCTGCCGATGACCCTAGAAGGTCCCAGAACTCTGTGCGCTTCCAGAGATACATGCCCGAAGAAACCGCCGTGATGAGAAATGCCAAGTATGCAGCCATCACGGTTGGCACGTGCATGTAGATAATCCGGATGGTGTTTCCTAGCTGCGCATCGGGTGGACTGATGAGTAGGCCATAGGCAACCGCAATGACCAGAAACAGCAGGGCCACTGCACCGAGCACTCGTGTTCCACGAGACCCGGTGCCGGTGGGAGCAGCGGGCACTGTGGAAAGGCTCTCAGTTTTTGTAGTCGTCATGCATCCTCCAGGAGGGGACGGAATAAGAATGAACCAAGTGTGAGGTACACCAGAGCGAAGATTCCGAGCAGTGCAGCCCATGGCCAACCGGACATAGCTTCGCGCTGAAGACTGACTTCGCATCCGCGCGTTGCCGCAATAAGCACCGGTGCAAGCAACGGTAGTAGGAGCAACGGAAGCAAAGTCTCTCGGCTCCGGAGCCGAGCGGCAAGTGCGCCGTACACCGCGCCGGCTGCAGAAATCCCCAAAGTAGCAGTAACTGCAATTGCCAACAGCAGGGGAATCCCTAAAAACTCTGTGTCATAGAGCACTGCTACACCGAGCACCAGCACGGCTTCAAGCAGAAGAAGCTCGATGGTCAATGCTGTGACTTTTCCCAGATAGATACCCGCAGGCGACAGCCCCGAGAGCCGTAGTGCCTCCAAGATGCCATCCTCGGCTTCGAGGCCAAAGCTGCGCTGAAGTGTGAGCACAGAAGAGAACAACACAGTCACCCAAAAAAGCCCAGGTGTGGCTTGCTTGAGTACGCCCCTGTCAGGGTCGAGCGCGAAGGCAAAGAGCAGCAGCACCAAAATGGCAAAGGGGATCACTTGGCCTAGGCCAATTTTGGCACGCCGCTCGAGTAGCAGATCCTTTCGCGCAATCAACAGCGCATCACCAAAAACTCCTCTGGTTTGCGTCATGGTTCCGGCTGACTAGCTGGTTCGGGCTGGCTAGCTGGCTCGGGCTGGCTAGCAGGCAGGATGACACCGCCACTTATTGTCACGGCACGGTGCGCAACGTTCTCGGCCCGATCCAATTCATGCGAGGCAAACATGACTGTTGCACCGCTAGCTGCCGCTTCTTGCATGAGACCATCCACGAGGTCTCGCCCAGCGCTGTCTAGGCCGGCGTGGGGTTCATCAAGAAGCCACAGCTCTGGTCGCCGACAAATCATTGCTGCAAATGAGACTCGGCGGCGCTGACCCGCAGAGAGAGCGTGCACCGGAAGCTCGAAGAGCCTTGAGGCCACACCAAGGCGGTCAAGCGCTGCTCTACCGTCGGCCACGGTTGCTGCAGCAGCACGAGACCAGAAGTCAAGGTTTTCAACTACTGAAAGGTCTTGATACAGGAATGAATCATGCCCCAAGAGTCCGACTCTGCGCCGAACGGCCCTGCGGTGAGAGGTGAGGTCCTCGCCAAGTACCACTGCCTCGCCCGAGCTCAGCCCAATGAGACCAGCACAGACACCCAGCAACGTGGTCTTACCTGCACCGTTCGGCCCTCTCAGCAGGAGTATCTCTCCGGGGTCAACGTCAAGGTCGACTCCAGCTAGCGCAGGAAATCGGCCGATAAGTGCGACGGCGGAATGAAGGTGGACAATGGCCGACACAGCACTTACAAACTAGTTCTTCTTGAGTCGACCGAGCCAAGCACAGGGTTTGGCGTTTATCACGGGTAACTTGAAGTCATGTTCGGAAGGATTCTTGGCGCTATCGGAAAGACGCTGATCGTTGCAGGACTTCTGGTGCTTGGATTTGTCGGGTATCAGCTCTGGGGAACTAGCCTCGCCGAGTCGAACGCTCAGGCCGAACTCACAAAAACTCTGGCGGGCGACTCAGGTGTAGAGGCCTCGGGCGGGAAAGTTCTGGTCCAACAACTCGCCGAGGAACTGTCCGCCGTAGACGCAACAACAGCGCCACCGACGGCGCCACCGCCCGAGGGTGACCCTGTCGGAGTCATTACCATCCCAAAGATCGGCCTTCAGCGTGTGATTGTTGAGGGAGTTGCCAAGCCAGACCTCAAGAAAGGTCCCGGCCACTACCCGGGAACTCCCCTGCCGGGTCAGGCAGGAAACTCGGCAATTGCAGGGCATCGAACGACTTATGGAGCTCCCTTCAACCGAATTGACGAGTTGGTTCCCGGCGATGAAATCAAAGTTGCAACTCCCCAAGGAGAGTTCACCTATCTCGTCATACCGGCCCCAGGACAAACCACACAGGCTTGGTACACCGTGTCGCCCGCTCAGGTAGAAGTTCTTGCAAACATGGGTGATAACCGAATCACTCTGACCGCATGTCACCCGAAGTACTCGGCAAAGCAGCGCATCGTTGTGCACGGGGTGCTCAAGACCCCAACGGCGGCCGCGGCACCCGTTGTGGCCACTGCTCCAAGTCCACCGACTCCAGACAAAGCCTCGGCCCAATTTGATGAGGGGCAGGCCGGAGACTCGAAAGCACTCACAACCTCGCTGCTGTTTGGCGCGGCCGCTGCCGCAGTGGCCTTGGCGGCTTGGCTCCTCGGGAAGTTCCTGCGTAAATGGCCAATCTATGTGCTTGCTACCCCAGCAATTCTTGTTCTGATTTGGTTCGGGTACGTCTACATGGATCGCTATCTTCCAACCCTATGAAAGTTGGCTGCGTGAGAGTGGGTCTGGTGTCGACTCTGTTCATCTTCATTGCGAGCACACTCGCGCTCAGCGCGTGCAGCAACAGCAAAGAACAAGACACATCTAGCGCTAGCAGCACTACCGCCCAGATCAGCCCTCAGACGGTGACAACTGCAGTCCCGGGGCCGCCACCGGGTGCGACCCTTGAAGGCTTCAAGGACCTCGAGGTTGGGCAGTGCTTCGAAGAGATCACAGATTCTGTAGCCGAGGATCGTGCTGTCTGGCTTCTAGATTGCGCAGACCCGCACTCCTTTGAGTCCTACTGGGTGACCGATTACCAAGGCCCCGGTGCTGGGCGCGGCACAACGTATCCGGGGACTGCAGCAGTGCAGAACTTCTCGGAGCAGGCCTGCTTTGAGCAATTCGAGACTTTTGTTGGTGTGAGGTGGACGTTGTCACAGCTTGACATTCGTACATGGTGGCCAACCGAAGAGTCTTGGGCTCGGGCAGACCGAAAGATTATCTGCACGGTATTTTCTGAAAGCGGAGAACAACTCGCCGGAACGCAGCGGGGAAGCCAGCAGTAGAGTTTAGCGGCCCTTGAACTCTGCCTGACGGCGTGCACCAAAAGCCGATCGGCCCTCGACTAGGTCATCCGAAGCCCAAGCAGCATGAAATGCGGCAAGGTACTCCCCCTTCGGATCGGTACTTGAATCTGGCCGCTGAAGCAGATCAAGCCCCAGCTTTGAGCCAGCGAGCGCTAGCGGCGCAAGCTCAGCGATCCGAGCGGCAAGTTCCTCGGCCGCGTGAAGCACGAGTTCGCCAGCTCCCTCTGCCGGCTCGCCTTGCGATGGCGCTGTGAGAAGCTCTTGAATGAGACCTAGCTCATATGCGCGTTGAGCAGTCACCGGTTGAGCAGTCAGCATCATCCATCGGGCAGCGGAGTCGCCCGCTAGGGCCACGAGTCGCTGCACAGTCAAGTGGTCCACCATCAACCCCAGTTTTGCAACGGGGACTGCAAACATTGCCTCTGCGGTTGCGATCCGAAGATCACAAGAGATTGCGAGTTGCATGCCAAGGCCCATGCATGCTCCCGAGATCGCAGCAATGGTCGGAAACCCCAGACTCGCAAGATCGTCGAGCATGAGGCGAAGCGCTCGAGTGAACTCAAGGTCCTCGAGTTCTTTTAGGTCAGCGCCACTACAGAACTGGTTGTCGTCTCCGGTCAGAATCAGTACTCGCAGCAATCCCTGCGCATGATCTGCCTTGGCCCGAATCACGGCCTCGTGTAGCTGATCCAGAGCCTGATGGTTGAGAGCGTTACGGCGCTCCGGTCGCGAGATTTTGACAACAGCAACTCGCTGCTCGCAGAGGTACGCAACGCTCACCCAGGCGCTCCCGGCTGAAAGATCATTGCCCAAAGTGCCACCACAAGCAGCAGATGCATCACGCCCGTAAGGGCTTGTGCTGATTTGGCTCCGGCCTTCTGAGCACGAATGAGAAAGAACATGACTACTGCCATGATCAGCCACAACGTGAACGCAATAGAGATCCAGGTCTCTTTGAACACGTCAGGTCGCAGTTCATAGGCATTGAGGATGCCGGTAATCAACAACAACAACAGAGCGGGGGCTTGTATGTAGGTCGCCACCTTTGCAAAGCCGGTGTTTGCATCTTCCGCAGAACGAGTCACCATCGGAACAGCAAAGAATGCGCCAAAGGCCACTATCGCCGACAGAACATGAAGTAACAGCCAAAGGTTTGCCATGGGCAAGTGTTTAGCGCATTCCCGAGACTCGATGAGCGACCCGCTCACACTGGCCT